>NZ_BDAS01000003.1:0-374531 GCF_001602235.1 Alcanivorax sp. NBRC 102024 | reverse complement strand
ATTCCGCCTGGACCACAACTTCCGGCCTTATGTGGGTCTGGGAGCCGTGTATCTGTTTACCTACGACAGCCATGTCACCAACCCGATTCTCACGGAAGTGGGAGAACCGGAACTGGAGATTCAGGATAAATTTGGCTGGGTGGGGCAGATAGGTGCCGATTGGCGGCTGAGTGACCACTGGTGGCTGACGGCGGACGCCAAGTACATCAGCGTCAAGGAAGTGAAAGCCAAGGTGGAGCGCACCTTTATTCGCGCCCCGGGGCTTCCCCAGTATCAATTCGCGGAAGTGGGTGATGCGGAATTTGTGGCGGACATGAATGTGTACGCCTTCCACCTGGGGGTGGGCTTCACGTTCTGATACCCGGCAAAACCGTTGGAGCCTTGCTCGCAAGGCGAAGCGTCGAATCTGCTCCTGCGTCTTCAAACCGTCGCGTGGGGAGCAAGGCTCTGGTCGGTGACGTGGTCTAAAAGGATTATTCTGGCCAGCCCTTCTGGCAGGTTCCGAGATTCGGTCAACCTGATGTTTTTGGTCATTGAGGCGCGGGCAGAAAGCGTGAAATAGTATTTCAAATACTGTTTCACGCTGGGCCTTGTGCATGTCAGTCGCCAACCACAATCACTCGCTTGCCACTGAAGTCGTTCCCGGCCATATGCTCGTGGGCGGCTTTGGCGTCGGTGAAGGGGAAGGTTTCCAGTGGCAGGGGCAGCAGGCGGCCGCTGGCAAACAGGGGCGCAAGACGGTCATTGAACAGCTGCGCCATACGGATGCGGTTCTCCAGGGGCTGGCTGCGCATGGTCATGCTCTTCAGCGTCTGGCGTTTCATCAGCAGGGCGCCCAGATTCAGCTCCGTGCTCAGTCCGCCGAGGACGCCGATATTCACCAGGGTGCCCTCGGCACGCAGGCCGCCGAGCAGGACATTCCAGTCCGGGCCAACCATGTCCAGAATCACCGCCACTCCCTGACCCTCGGTCAACGCATCCAGCTGCGCTTTCAAGGTGTCGTCCTCGCAAACCTGGGCCGCCAGCCCCATGTCGGTGGCCGTGTCCAGCTTGCTCAGGTCGCGGCTGCTGCCGATGGGGCGGGCGCCCAGCGTTGCGGCCAGTTGCGTTGCGGCCAGGCCGACGCCGGCGGTGGCCGGACGAATCAGGCACCACTGGCCAGGCTGCAAACCGCCTTCCAGGAACAGGGCCCGGTAAGCGGTCAGAAACGCTTCGGGCAGGGTGACGGCGCGGGCGAAGTCCATGCCATCGGGAACGGTCAGCGCTTCCCGTTCATGGGTGACAACCTGTTCCGCATAGGCACAACCGGGCACCAGGCCCATCACCGCATCACCCACTTTCCGTTGCTGCACCCGCGCCCCCACGGCGCTGACCACCCCGGCGTATTCCAGCCCGGGAATGCGACTGTCGGTGCCCGGCGGTGCCGGGTAGCGGCCCAGCACCTGCAACAGATCCGCCCGGTTTACGCCGATGGCTTTCACCTGCACGCAAATTTCCTCCGGCCCCGGTTGCAGGTCCGGCAGGGTGTCCAGTTGCAGTTGCTGATCCTCAATACACCAGGCACGCATGGTTGTGCTCCTTTAAAACATGAGTCGGCACAGCGTGCCGGAAAAATAGACTCTCTTCCCGTAGGAGCGTCGCTGGCGGCGCGATATTCAGCGTTGTTTATCGCGCCGCCAGCGACGCTCCTACGATAGGGCTCTGTGGTGAAGAAAAGGTTCGTTATGTCCTTACACTATCCGTTCACTGATCTGCCGCCGGCAGGTCAGCGTTTCAAGGTGGCCGACGGGGTTTACTGGCTGCGGTTTCCGCTGCCCTTTGCCCTCGACCATATCAATCTCTGGTTGCTGGAAGATAACCATGGCTGGGTGATCGTGGATACCGGGCTGGGAGTCCGCCGCAGCCGGGAAATCTGGCAACAGTTGCTCAGCGAACAGCTGGACGGCAAACCGGTGACCCGCATCATCGTCACCCATTACCACCCGGACCATCTGGGCATGGCCGGCTGGCTGCAGCAACACTGCCAGGCGCCGGTCATCATGAGTCGGGGCGAATGGCAACTGGCCAGCCATATCTGCGACGCCAGCGACGAACAGACCATCGAACGCTTCAAACATTTTCTCGGCAGCCATGGCCTGCAGGGCGACAACCTGGACAAGGTGGCCGGCAAGGGTAACGGCTTTCGTCGCGTGGTGATGCCCATGCCGGTGGACCCACAATTTGTCGGCGCCGCTGACAGCCTGACCATCAATGGCCAGCGCTGGCAGATTCATATCGGTCGCGGTCACGCCCCCGAGCACCTGTGCCTTTACCGGGAAAGTGATCGTCTGCTGATCAGTGGCGATCAGGTATTGCCGACCATTTCCAGCAATCTGATGGTGCGGCCCACGGAACCGGAAGCGAACCCGGTGGCCGCCTTCGTGGGCAGCCTCAAGGCCATACGGGATGCCTTGCCCCAGGACACCCTGGTGTTGCCCGCCCATGGTCTGCCGTTCCGAGGCTTGCACCAGCGCATCAATGCACTGGCGGACCACCATGACCAGCAACTGGATCAGGTGCAGGCTGCCTGCCGTCAGCACCCCCACAATGCCCACGACATGCTTCCGGTCATGTTTAGTCGGGAACTGGATGTGCAACAGCTCATGTTTGCCATGGGCGAAAGCATTGCTCACCTCAATTGTCTGGTGGAGCAGGGGAGGGTGCAGCGGGAAGATCGTAATGGTGTCTGGCACTTCGCGGCCTGATCAAGACGATGAGCTACAAGCTACAAGCTTCAAGCTTCAAGCTGCAAGCTACAAGGCGCAGAAAACGGCATAGCCATCTGACCAGCGTTTTCCTCCGCGTTTCAACCAACGCGGTAGCGCGGGCACGGCCTGGCAGTTTATTCCTGGCTCGCCCGCGCCTTGCAGCTTGTAGCTTGTAGCTTGTAGCTGCCCTCACAACCACTGCCCCAATACGCCAATCCATAACGCCAGCATCGGCACCACCAGCAAAAAGAACACTCCATTCCAGCGCCAGGCAATTCGATAGGCGGACCGGCCGATCAATTGGCTGAGTACCAGCATGGAGGCAGTGAACGGCGAGGAAATCATCGACAGGCTCCAGGCGCACATCAGACCCACGGCCAGCAGGCGTGGGTCGGCGCCGACCCCATCACCCAGCAAGGATGCCAGTAAGGTGACTGACACGATCGGGTTGAGCCCTACCTGTGCCAGCGCCACCACCAGCAACATGGCGGCCACGGCCATGGCGGCGCCCTGAAGGTGGGTGGCTTGCAGCAGCTCGTGTAACAGGTGTTGGTCAATCAGAGGCGTCAGTAGGGCGCCCAGGCAGGCGGAGCCGCCCAGCACGGCAATTTCTCCCCGATTGGCGCCAAAGATCAGCCGTGAATGTCTCCCCAGTAACGTCAGGGCCCGGGGCAAGCCGGTGCCGCCGCCCAGCCGCCGCCGTTGCAGGGCCATCCACAGTATTGCTGACAGCGGGCAGGCTACCAGCACTGCCACGGGCAAACGCAGGTCCGCTGTCACCGACACGGCGAAAACGCTCAGGGTGATCGCCAGCGCCAGCAGGGTGAATTGCCACAGTGGTGTCAGGGAGGGTGGCGCGGTGTGTGGCACCCGGCTGGCCAGATGGCCGGGGCGTAATTGCCAGTCCAGCCACCATCCCAGCAGGAAGAACAGGCCGGCGGTGGGCAGTGCCACCGGCGCCAGTGTGGCCCAGGTGAGACTCGGCATATTGGCCAGGATCACTGCCATGGTGATACCCAGAGGCGAGACCAGTGGCGCCAGGGCAAACCCGCGCAGAATCGACAGCATCATGCGTCGCTCCCGCGCCGCCTGGATGTCCTCATGGCCGCCGGCGGCTTTCAGGGTATTGCTGCGCAGTACCATGGCGCCAAACAGATTGAGCACGCCGATATTGATGATCACCCCGAACAGGGCCGTGCCCATTGACAGGGTGGGATAACGCAGGGCCGGTTTCTGGCGGATCAGGGTCGTGCCGGCCTCGCGCACCAGCCGCGAGCGCATGGCGGAGACTCGCAGCAGCCCCAGGGAAGACACAAAGGTGGCAAAGAAACAGAGCCGATCCAGCGCCCCTAACAGAATGGGAACGGGCTGGGCGTCACGCCAGACAACCACAGCGGCCATGGCGATAACCACCAGCAGAATCCCCTTTGCCATCCGGGTCTGGCGGGGCCATTGCACCAGGAGATAAAGCAGCAGTGCGATGCGCGCCAGCCAGCCCCCGGCTTGCAGGTCGAACACCAGAAACAGCAGGGTGCCCAGCATGCACAGGGGGAGGGTAGCGTTAAGCGTGTGGTTTGCCTGCCGTAGGAGCATGTCGAAGATCCCCTTGGGGGCTTGCATGGCGAATCAGCGGGCCCTTCGCCATGCAAGCATAGCTCCTACAGAGAGGGTCATGATTGTGCTGCCTGGCGTGCTAGTTCTCGGGCAATGACGATCTGCTGGATCTGGGTGGTACCTTCGTAGATCCGGAACAGGCGCACGTCGCGGTAGAAGCGTTCCACCGCATAGTCCGCCATATAGCCGGCACCGCCGTGAATCTGCACGGCACGGTCGGCCACGCGGCCGACCATTTCAGAGCAGAACAACTTGCAGCAGGACGCATCCAGACTGACCTTTTCACCCCGATCCTTGCTGCGGGCGGCTTCCAGCACCATGGAGCGGCCGGCAAACATTTCCGCCCGGGAATCCGCCAGCATGGCCTGAATCAACTGGTGTTCGATGATGGGCTTGCCGAACTGTTGGCGCTCGGCGGCAAAATTCACTGCGTCTTCAATCAGTCGCGTGGCCACACCCACACAGATCGCAGAGATATGCAGGCGGCCCCGGTCCAGCACTTTCATGGCGGTCTTGAAACCTACCCCTTCCTTGCCACCGATAATGTTCTCGGCGGGCACCCGGCAATTGTCGAAAATGATGTCGCAGGTGTGCGCGCCTTTCTGGCCCATCTTCACGTCGGCCTTGCCGCGGGAAATGCCGGGGGTATCGCCTTCCACAATAAAGGCGGTGATGCCGCCGCCCCCCTGGATCTCCGGGTTGGTGCGGGCCATTACCGTAAACAGGCCCGCATGGGGACCATTGGTGATGTAGCGTTTGGTGCCATTGAGAATGTAGTGATCGCCGTCCCGTTGGGCGCGGGTTTTCACTGAGCCGGAATCAGAGCCCACATCCGGTTCGGTGAGACAGAAGGCGCCGATCACCTCGCCGGTGGCCAGCGGTGGGACGTACTTCTGCTTTTGCTCTTCGGTACCATCAATGAGAATGCCCTGGGCACCGATGCCATTATTGGTGCCCATCAGGGAGCGGAAAGCCGGAGAGGTGCGGCCGAGTTCAAAGGCCACCAGCACTTCCTCTTCCATGGTCAACCCCAGGCCGCCGTATTGCTCGGGGATCGACAGACCGAATAGCCCCATGGCCTTCATGTCGGCGACAATGTCATCGGGAATGGTGTCCGTCTCAGCCACGTGCTGTTCAGCAGGCACCAGTCGTTCACGGACAAAGCGGGCAATGGTATCGGTCAACTGGCTGAGGATTTCGGCATCACGAATCATGGTCGGGTCCGGCGGTAACATTGGGTCTTTTGGGGGCGTGACCGCGAGGCGAATCACTTGCATCGCACTCTGTCACGGCCTATTCTGCCCGTCAAGTTTTCAAAATAACATTCCGCACAGCGGACAGAGAAGGGGCAAGCTTCAAGCTACAAGCTGCAACACGGTAAAGCTACGGGCTGGCTGAAAGTGTTTCCTCCGCGCTTCATCTTCAGTGTCGCCATGCCGTTGCATGATTAAACAGAGTGAAACGCGGCGAGGGCGTTTTTCGTTTATCGCCATGCCGGTCCGCGTTGCAGCTTGTAGCTTGCTGCTCCCGGGAGAGTGCAAATGCTGGATGCCTATATCTACGATGGCTTGCGAACCCCTTTTGGTCGCCATGGTGGCGCCCTGGCGCCGGTGCGTCCGGATGACCTGTTGGCCGGGGTGATCCGTGAGCTGGTACAGCGCAACGGGTTCGAGCTGTCCCGCTATGAAGACGTGGTGATCGGCAATACCAATCAGGCCGGTGAAGATGCCCGCAACGTGGCGCGTCACGCCGGCTTGTTGGCGGGGCTGCCGGAATCCGTGGCCGGGATTACCGTTAACCGCCTGTGTGGCAGTGGCCTGGCGGCGACGCTGGATGCGGCGCGTATGGTGACGGTGGCCGAGGGCGAGCTGATTGTCTCCGGCGGCACCGAGTCCATGAGCCGGGCGCCGTTCGTAATGGCCAAGGCCGAAAAAGCCTTCAGCCGCGATATGACCATTTTCGACAGCACCATCGGTGCCCGCTTCCCCAACCCGGCCATCCTCAGCCAGTTCGGTGGCGACACCATGCCGGAAACTGCCCAGAACGTGGCCGACGACCTGGGCATCAGCCGTGAGGCATCGGATGCGTTTGCCGCTCGTTCCCAGCAGCGCTACCAGGCGGCCCAGGAACAGGGTTTCTACCGGGAAGAGATTCTGCCGGTGACTGTTCCCCAGGGCCGCAAGAAAGAGCCGCTGACGGTGACAGAGGATGAGCATCCCCGCGCCGGCACCACCGCTGAAAAGTTGGCAAAACTGCCTGCTATCGTTGAGGGTGGCATCATCACCGCAGGGAATGCCTCCGGCGTGAATGACGGTGCGGCGGCACTGATTATCGGTTCCCGTGCTGCTGGTGACGCGGCGGGCATTGCCCCGCGCGCCCGTATTCTGGCGGGTGCGGTGGCTGGTGTGGCCCCACGGGTCATGGGCCTGGGCCCGGTGGAGGCCTGCCGCAAGGCACTGGCCCGGGCCGGTGTCACCCTGGCGCAGATGGATGTAATCGAGATCAACGAGGCGTTCGCCACCCAGGTACTGGGCTGTTGCAAACAGCTGGGGTTAGCTGGCGATGATGAACGCCTTAACCCCAATGGTGGGGCCATTGCCGTGGGGCACCCACTGGGGGCATCCGGTGCGCGCCTGGCCCTCACCGCCATGCGCCAGCTGGAGGCCAGTGGTGGCCGTTATGCGCTGGTCAGCCTGTGTATTGGCATTGGCCAGGGTGTGGCCATGGTGATTGAAAGGCAATGACCAACATAGTTGATAGTGGACAGTTGAAAGTTGACAGCTAAAACCAAACCAATTTCTTGGTGTCTCGCTGTCAACTGTCCACTATCAACTGTCAACTTACTGAACATGATTTGGCTGAGACATTGACGATGCAAAACTTTATCTGGAGCGATCCCTTACTGCTGGAAACCCAGCTCACCGAAGACGAGCGCATGATCCGTGATGCGGCCCATGATTACTGTCAGAGCAAACTGATGACCCGGGTGCTGGAAGCGAACCGGCACGAGGTGTTCCATCGGGAAATCATGACGGAAATGGGGGAGCTCGGTTTTCTCGGTCCCACCATTCCCGAGCAGTATGGCGGCGCCGGGGTGAACCATGTGAGCTACGGCCTGGTGGCCCGGGAAGTGGAGCGGGTGGATTCCGGTTATCGCTCGGCCATGAGCGTGCAGTCGTCGCTGGTGATGTTTCCCATTCATGCCTTTGGCAGTGAAGCGGTGCGTGAGAAATACTTGCCGAAACTGGCCACCGGCGAGTGGGTGGGTTGCTTCGGGCTTACCGAGCCGGATCACGGCTCTGACCCGGGCTCAATGAGCACCCGCGCCAAAAAGGTGGACGGTGGCTACCTGCTCAACGGTGCCAAGACCTGGATCACCAATTCCCCCATTGCCGATGTGGCAGTGGTATGGGCCAACCTGGACGGCAAGATCACCGGCTTTGTGGTGGAGCGCAGCTTTGACGGTTTCACCACCCCGAAAATAGAAGGCAAGTTCTCCCTGCGCGCTTCCATCACCGGGCAGATCATGCTGGACGACTGTTTTGTGCCGGACGAAAACCGCCTGGACGTGGAAGGGCTGAAAGGGCCGTTCAGCTGCCTGAACAAGGCCCGCTACGGGATCAGCTGGGGCGCCATGGGCGCGGCGGAATTCTGCTGGCAGGCGGCCCGGCAATACACCCTGGACCGCAAGCAGTTCGGTCGGCCCCTGGCGGCGACACAGCTGATCCAGAAAAAGCTGGCGGACATGCAGACGGAAATCACCCTGGGCCTGCAGGGCGCATTGCAGCTGGGCCGGCTGATGGATAGCGGCCACTGGGCGCCGGAAATGGTCTCGCTGATGAAACGCAACAATTGCGGCAAGGCCATCGACATTGCCCGTCAGGCCCGCGACATGCACGGCGGCAACGGGATCAGTGATGAGTACCACGTGATCCGCCATGTGATGAATCTGGAGGCGGTGAATACCTACGAAGGAACCCATGATGTGCATGCCCTGATTCTGGGCCGTGCCCAGACCGGGATTCCGGCCTTCGGTTGATAGCGCGACGCTGAAGACTCTGAAGCCCCGGCAAGCCGGGGTTTTCGTCCCGCCATTCGCCTTGCGAGCAAGGCTCCAATAAAAGGTGCTTGCTATTAAATAGTGCGCTATTTAAAGTAAGCCCATGAACGATGACGCTCCTGACAATACCTCCTGGCTGAAGCTGGACCTGCAGGTCTGTTTTGCCCTGTATTCCGCGCAGCTTGCCATGAGCAAGGTGTACCGCAAGCTGTTGAAGGAGCTGGGACTCACCTATCCGCAGTATCTGGTGATGATGGTGCTGTGGGAGCAGGACAGGCTGTCCGTATCGGAAATCGGCGAACGCCTGTTTCTCGATTCTGCGACGCTCACCCCCTTGCTCAAGCGACTGGAAGGCTTGGGGCTGGTGCTGCGCCAGCGTAGTCGGCCGGACGAACGCCATGTGGAGGTGACGCTCACCCAGTCCGGCAAGGCCTTGCGCGACCAGGCGGAGAAAGTGCCCGAAGCGGTATTGTGCGCCAGCCAGTGCCGTCCGGAAGAACTGGTCCAGCTGCGTGATGAGTTACATGCGCTGCGTTCACGGCTGGCCGCGGAAGATTGATTCCGTAGCGAATGGGTTGGGTTGCCCGGTGCCGTTACCGGGGCCCGGCCAGGAAGCAGAATTGCACGTTTTCGCTTCACTAAATAGTGCACGATTAAATCGTGCGTATTGAACGGTGCAGCAAATCACATGAAGGCACATAAAAGGAGAGCATGATGAGTCTGGAAAAAGTGTTGTACGAAGCCAAAGCCACAGCCACCGGCGGTCGTGATGGCCGCGCCGCCAGCGATGACGGCCAGCTGTCCGTCAAACTCACCACCCCCAAGGCCCTGGGTGGTCCGGGCGGCGAGGGAACCAATCCGGAGCAACTGTTCGCCGCCGGTTACTCGGCCTGTTTCCTTGGCGCCCTGAAACTGGTGGCCGGCAAGGCCAAGGTGTCCCTGCCGGAAGAAACTGCCATTACCGGTCAGGTGGGCATTGGTCCGCTGGGTGGCGGGTTCGGCATTCAGGCCACCCTGAATGTGAATCTCCCCGGGCTGGATCAGGAGCAGGCACAGACGCTGGTGGAAAAAGCCCATCAGGTATGCCCTTACTCCAACGCCACCCGCGGCAATATTGATGTGGAGTTGGTCGTAACCGTATAGGTGAAAACCTTGAAGAAAGGTAAAAAAGCAGCCCGCGAGGCTGCTTTTTTATGTGGCTTGATTTAATAGTGTTACCTCGGCAGGGAACCGCCGCACGTGCAGAGACTCTGAACACGCTGACGACCAAAAGGAATCATTATGCGATCTTTGACACCGACTCTCCGCTCCCTTCCCGTGTTGCTTGGTGGCGCCGGGCTAATTGCCCTGGTGGGCCTCTCCGGCTGTGACCAGAAAACACCGGAATCCGAAAGCGACCAACCGGCCATGACGCAACAGAGTGAAAAAACCGAGCAGCAGGTTCTCAGCGGCAAAATCATGTACCGCGAGCGTATGGCCATGCCGGAAGGCGCCACCCTCACGGTGAGGCTTGAAGATGTCTCGCTGGCAGACGCACCCTCCACCGTGATCGCCGAACAACACATCGATGACCCGGGGCAGGTCCCGGTCCCTTTTACCCTGCGCTATGCCAGAGATGCGGTGGTGCATGAGCACCCCATGGCCTATGCGCTGCGTGCAGAGATTCGTGGCCCGGAAGGGCAATTGTTATGGACCACAACCGAACGGCACACGGTGGAGCTGGGTGAAGGAGCCAGCGGTGAGGATGCCACCATCATGCTGCAGAAAGTTGCTGCGGAGCCGCCAAAAACCGGCATGGCAGGCGCAAGGGAAGCGGGGGCCACTTTCTGGGCGGTGGGAAATGAGCCGGGCTGGCATCTGGCGATTTATCCGGAAGATAAATTGATGTTTGTCGGGGATTACGGTGAAACCGAAGTCACCACTCCCGACCCGGGCGCCCAGACTGAAGGCACGGAAACCATTTACCTGGCCGAGACTGACACCGCACAGCTGAAAGTGGAAATCATCGAAACGCCCTGCGAGGATACGATGAGTGGCGAGAGCTTTGAGTATCAGGTGAAGGTGACCCACAACGAAACGCTCTACAGTGGCTGCGGGCGGGATCTGTAGCCATCTCTGTTTGTACTGTGCATTGGCACTGAGATGAACTAACGGCGAGGGGGAACTCGCCGTAAACCAATGGGGGAAGGATTGGATGTTGAGTTATCTGGCTCTGGGGTTACTGATATTCGTGGCGCTGGTGCTGTTTTACGGCATCATCGTTATCCACGATATTCCCTATGAAATAGCAAAAAAACGCAATCACCCCCATCAGGATGCGATTCATGTGGCCGGTTGGGTGAGCCTGTTTACCCTGCACGTGTTGTGGCCTTTCCTGTGGATCTGGGCCACGCTTTATCGCCCTGACCGGGGCTGGGGCTTTCAGCAGATACAGGAGCAGCAGCGGGCGGACGAGGCGTTGCTGGTTGCCTTGCAGGAAAAGCTGGATGCCCAGGCTGAGCGCATTGCCAGCCTGGAACGCAAGCTGGAGGAGAAAGCCTGATGGAAATGCTCATCCTCCTAACCTATACCGCGATCTGTGTCTTTATCTTCAAACTTTTCAAGATTCCGCTGAATAAATGGTCGGTCCCCACCGCAATCCTCGGTGGCGTTGTGCTGGTCGGCGCCATGGTGTTGGCCATGAACTACAACCATCCATTCACCCGCAAGGTCCGTCAGGTCTATGTGGTAACGCCGATAGTGCCGGAGGTGCGCGCCCGGGTTCTGGAAGTCCCGGTCACGCCGAACACCCCGGTGAAGAAGGGCGATCCTCTGGTGATTCTGGATGACACCCGCTATCAGGCAAGAGTGGCCCAACTGGAAGCCCAGTTGGCCGACACCAGTCAGCTGGCAGAAGGCAATGTGGCCTCTGTGGCGCAAGCGCGCGCCAAGGTTGCCCAGGCGACGGCCAAACGTGATCAGGCGGTACGTACCCTGCGTCGTTACGAAGGCGCGCTGTCGGCATTCAGCAAGCAGCAGGTCGATACCCAGCGTGAACTTGTGACGGCAGCCAAGGCGGACCTGGATGCCGCCCGTGCTGCACTGGCCAAGGCAGAATCGCAGCTTAACGGGGCCGTGGATGGTGACGACCCGGCGGTGGCGGCCATCAAGGCGCAACTGGAAGAGGCCCGTTTTGATCTGGAAAACACCATCATTCGCGCGCCCATGGATGGGTTTGTCACCCAGTTGGCGGTTCGGCCTGGCATGATGGCGGTACCGTTGCCGCTCAAGCCGCTGGCCAACTTCGTCAACAGTGAGAAACGGCGCTACGTGGCGGCGTTCCGCCAGCAATCCCTGCTGCGCTTGCAGCCCGGCAGTGAAGCGGAGGTCACCTTCACCTCGTTACCGGGGGAGGTGTTCACCGGCAAGCTGGTGGAAGTGTTGCCAACGATTGCCGAAGCCCAACTGTCTGCGGGTCAGCAGCTGATCGGCGGTGATGCCTTCCGGCGCATGGATAATGAAGCCCTGGCGATTATTGAGCTGGAAGCCAATGACAGTGTGGATGCGTTGCCGATGGGGGTCAGCGCCCAGGCCGCGGTTTATTCGGAGCATCTTCACCATGTGGCCATCATCCGCCGCATGCTGTTGCGGATGATGAGTTGGCAACATTACCTCTACGTGGATCACTGATCCGTATCGCGGGCGGCCATGGGCCGCCCTTTTTCATCCGGTGCCAGCAAGTGATAGATAAACCGGCCGGCGCCAAGCCAGAGCAGGGCGCTCAGCGTGAGAAAGACAATGCTGCCATCCTGATACAGGGCCCACAGCAACGGCGCGAAGATCACGCCACTGACAGGCAGGGCGACACCAACGGCCAGCTGTTTGCGGCGGCGCAGGCTGTGATTGTCTCGGCGGAGGGGGTCGGTCATGGCGGGTCACGTATTCGGATAACAACGGCAATTACCTTACCATAGCCGTTTCCTGTCAGTGATACCCGGAGTCAGCCATCAAAGGTTATCCCGTTCCCGCCGGTCCCGTTGACCGGGAGCTGCTGATCAACAAAAGCCGCTTTATCACCTGGCTTCGGCCGGTGAGCAGCCGCGAACAGGCCATGGCAATCATCGACGAGGCCAGAGCCCTTTATCCGGATGCCAGTCACCATTGCTACGCCTATCTGCTGGGCAGCCCGGCGTCTGCCCAGGCGGCCATGAATGACGATGGCGAACCCTCCGGCACCGCCGGCAAACCCATTTTCAATGTGATCCAGCACAAGGGCATGAGTGACGTGCTGGTGGTGGTGATCCGTTATTTCGGTGGTGTGAAACTGGGCGCCGGCGGCCTGGTTCGTGCCTATGCGGCTGCCGCGGAAACGGTGTTGGCGGAAGTAGAACGGGTGGAGAGCGTTCCGCAGTGTACCTGCCAGCTGACGTTGGACTTTCCCCTGGAGCAACGTCTTCGACACTGGGCGGAGCAGAATGGAGCAGCGGTCCTGGACGTGCAGTACAGCCAGCGGGTGGCGATGACATTGCGCTGCCCGACGCAGAGTCTGGCCGATCTGGAAAGCCTGTGTGCAGCGGAACACATTACCCTGGCAACACAGTGACCGCTTTGGCGTGCAGGGTGTCGTGATTGGCCCTGTCCCTTTTTCGGATATGGCGGCAGGGTAGGGATTGGACTTCTGGTCTTGCCGGGGACATTTCGGGTAAAGCCTGCCGTTGGTACCTTGCTGGCAAGGCGAAGCCCTAATGAAGACTCGGCCTCACTGAAAAAACACACGGAGTCACCATGTCAGAGAAACCGGTTATTGATCCCAACCCGCAGCGCCTGCCCGAGATTCTGGCGTCCCTGCCGGACGATACCCCCATCGTCATGCTGAATCTGCTGCGTTTTAACGACACCGCGCGCTACAAGGATGGCGAAGCAGACTACAGTGGGCGCGAGGCCTACCAGAAATATTCCGACGTGGCCTTTGGCAAGGTGCGCGGTGTCGGCGGTGAGATGGTCTGGAAGGGCAAGGCCCTGGCAGGCGTGATTGCCCCGGAAGGAGAGAAGTGGGACGACGTGCTGCTGGTCCGCTACCCCTCCAAACAGGCCTTTGCGTCCATGCTGGCCGACCCGGAATACCGGGAAGCCACCCGACACCGCACCGCCGCCCTGCAGGAGGCGCGGTTGGTGGCCATGCAGGAAGGGTGAGAAGCAATTAATAATGAATAATTAATAGTTAATAACGAAGTGGAGTGGCCCCGATGGACAGGGATGTCTGCCCCGGCTAGTAGTAGCCTCTGGTTTTCGTTATTCATTATTCACTATTAACTATTCATTGGTCTTCCCATGTCCAACCAACCTGTAGGCATTCCCATCCCCGGCGGCCACACCATGCGTGCCCGTTGGCTGCGCCCCGAAACCGCTAATCCCCATAAGGCGGCGGTGATCGCTATCCATGACATCTTCGGCTATACCGAGGATATCGAGCGCATTGCCCAGCGGCTGGCGGATAACGGTTATCCGGTGTTGGTGCCGGACCTCTACGATCTGCCCGGCAGCAAGGCCCTGTGTGTGGTGAAAACCCTGAAGGCCCATGAGACCGGCAAGGGCCAGACCTTCGAGCAGCTGGAAGCCTGCCGGGAATGGTTGCTCAATCAGGGCGAGGAGGCGGTGACCCAGGTGGGTGTCATGGGCTTCTGCATGGGCGGGCGTTTTGCGGTGCTCTACGCCAGCCAGGCACCGGTGCAGGTCGTGGCACCGTTCTATGGCGGTATCCCGAAAAACGTCAAAGATGTGACCGGCATTTGCCCGGCAGTCGGTGGCTGGGGTCGCACAGACATGATCTATGGTGACCATGGTGATCGTCTGGCAAAACACATGGAGGCGCTGGGCGTGCCCCACGATATCAAGACCTATGAAGACGTGGGCCATTCCTTCATGAATGACCACCAGACCTTCACCTTCAAGAAACTGGGGCCACTGCCGCCGCTGCGCTCAAAATTTGATGCAGGTGCATCGGAAGACAGCTGGCAGCGGGTGTTGGCGTTTTTTGAGAAGGTGTTTGCCGGGAAGCTATGAAGCGCCTCGCTGCGCTGTTGGAGCTATGCTCGCATGGCGAAGGGTGTATGACCGGTATCACCATCTGACTAAGCCCCTTCGCCATGCAAGCATGGCTCCAACGGTTAGGTGGTAGGTGATGATTTCTTTGGAGCCTTGCTGGCAAGGCGAACCGCCAATTCTTATTCAGGGCAATCCGAGCTGGCCCATTTTCCTTCGCTTGTCGACACCATCTGGTTGCCCGGCATGGTCATGTCGATGACGCTGGTGTAATGGGTGTCGCTGTGCAACGTCACTGAACCTTTCATGGTGCTCTGCATGCCATTCTGGTTGCAGGAAGCCTCCCAGCTCAGACTGTCTCCGCTGCGATCCACCTGGCCCAGGTCGCAGCCTTCAGCGTTCCAGTCCTTGCGCAGGGCGGTCACCACGTCCTCGGCCTGATCGGCACTGAGGCAATCCTGCTGGGTATGGGCGCGCATCTGTGGTGGCAGATTGTCGCCTTCCATGGTGGTATTGATCTGCCACAGGCCGGGCTTAAGGTCGCCAGCCATAACCGGTGCGCACAGGGCCAGCGTCGCTGCCAGCAAGAGGGGATGTTTCATATCGCGTCCCTTCGTCGGTTGAACCGTGAAATCCCAGAGTAGCAACGGCCGGCGGGGGGCTCAATCGCCGTTTACGAAGGCCGCTGACTTGCCGGGAACTCGCACAAATCGGCGATCAGGCATTCGCCGCACTTGGGCTTGCGTGCCGTGCATACATAGCGGCCATGCAGAATCAGCCAGTGGTGGGCATCGCGCAGGAATTCCTCCGGCACCAGTCGCACTAACCGCTTTTCCACTTCCAGCACATTCTTGCCCGGTGCAATGCGGGTGCGGTTGGACACTCGGAAGATGTGGGTATCCACCGCCATGGTGGGCAGCCCGAAGGCGGTATTGAGTACCACATTGGCAGTTTTGCGGCCCACGCCGGGTAGCGCTTCCAGCGCTTCGCGGGTGCGGGGCACCTGGCTGTCGTGCTGCTCGATGAGAATTTTACACAGTTGAATGATGTTTTCGGCCTTGGAATTAAACAGGCCGATGGTCTTGATGTACTCTTTAAGCCCGTCGACGCCCAGGGCGAAGATCGCTTCCGGTGTATTGGCGACCGGATACAACCGGGCGGTGGCCTTGTTCACCCCCACGTCCGTGGCCTGGGCAGACAGCACCACGGCCACCAGCAATTCGAAATCGTTGCTGTACTCCAGCTCGGTGGTGGGGTGAGGATTCTGGTCCCGCAGGCGGGTAAAGATTTCAGTTCGTTTCTCGCGATTCATAACAGCTTCCAGTTGTCGCGGGCAGTATAGCGGATCAATTGGCGGCTCCCCAGCCGCGAACAAGGAGAAAGGGATGCAGTTTTCCGCCATGGAAACCCTGATGGTCGCATTGCTGGTGCTGGGCGCGGGTCAGTGGATTGTGCACAAGGTCGAGTTGCTGTCCCGGCTGAATATGCCCGAGCCGGTGGTGGGCGGCCTGCTGGCCACCATTATTGTGACGGTCATGCAGGTGTCCGGGATCAGCCTGACCTTTGATGAGAGCATCAAAACCCCCGCCATGTTGTTCTTCTTTGGCGCCGTGGGCCTGGCGGCGGACTTTCGCCTGTTACGACGGGGCGGCTGGGCCATGCTGCTGTTCGCGGTACTGGTGATCGTGCTGGTGGCTCTGCAGGATCTGGTCGGTGTGATGATGGCCAAGCTGATGGGGCTGGATGCCTGGTACGGCCTGATTGGCGGCTCGGTGACCATGACCGGTGGCCACGGCACAGGGGCTGCCTGGGCGGGCGTTTTCGAGCGGGATTTTGGCCTTACTGGCGTCAGTGAGCTGGCGGCGGCTTCCGCCACCTTTGGTCTTATCTTCGGGGCCCTGCTGGGCGGGCCGCTGGCCATGTTTCTGATTCGCCGCTACCGGCTCGCCGCCCCCGCCCACGGAGCGGCGGTGGAAGATGCCGGGCATGACGAGGCGGAAACGCCCCGGCCCATCTCTTCCGCCAGCGTGATTCGCATCATGATGTTGCTGGCGGTGGGGGTGGTGGTTGGCACCGTGGCGGCGGAAGAATTCGCGTCCGTGTTTCGCTTGCCCACCTTCGTGTGGGTGCTGTTTGTCTGCATTGTTCTCGGCAATACGGCGCGGCGTCTGTGGCAGGTGAACGATGCTACCATCGATGTGGTAGGCAATACCGCACTGGGGATTTTCCTGGCGATCACGCTGATGAGTCTGCAACTACTGCAGCTGGTGGATCTGGCCCTGCCCATGCTTGCCATGCTGTTGGTGCAGGTAGGGCTGGCGCTGGCGTTTATTACTCTGGTGACGTTCCGCTTGATGGGACGCAATTATGATTCGGCGGTTCTCTGCGCTGGCCATTGCGGCTTTGCCATGGGGGCCACGCCCACGGCGGTGGCCAATATCCAGGCGGTGACCCAGCATCATGGGCCGTCGCCGCTGGCGTTTATCATCGTGCCGGTGGTGGGGGGCTTTATCGTGGATATCGCCAACGCGACCATCATCCAGACCTTTGTGTCGGTACTGTCGGGCTAGGGGGCAATGCGGGCGTGATTGCAGAAAGGGGGCAAGCGAGTGACGAGTAACGAGTTTCGAAGAGCCAACCGGTTTGGCCTTTCGCTCCTCGCCACTCGCTGCTCGCAACGGCTTCCGGTTACTGGGTAACCACTTTCCCATCTTCAATGCGCAACCGTTCGCCGGGCTTCTTGTCCATGCGAATGGTGTCTTCCTGATCATTGAAGACATAGGTCACGTCATAACCTTCAGTACGACTCTTGTCTTCCATCACGGTGTTACAACGCTGTTCCGTGGTGGTGTAGGTGTTTTTTTCCTGCATCCCTTTCTGGATCTGGTTGCCGGCCACACCACCGGCAATGGCACCACCGGCGGTGGCGGCATCTTTACCACTGCCGCCGCCGAACTGGTGGCCGATCACGCCACCGACCACCGCGCCGACCACGCTACCGGTAATCCGGTGTTCATCCTTGACCGGCTTCTGCCGTTGCACGGTCACTTGCTGACAGACTTCACGGGGCTCCTGCCAGGTTTTCACAATCGGGTCCACATTCACCACTTCCGCATAGCCTGAGGTGGCCGGGGTCATGGTCTGGTAGGCACCGTAGCCGACACCGGCGATGGCCACGGCCCCGGCGATACTGAGGGCGGCAACTGCTGCGCTTTTCATGGCTCACTCCTTGTTTGTTGATCGTGACTAGTATGATCCCGGTGTCCATTCAAGGTTCGCCAACGGGCGCACAACAAGTGCAAAAGAATGTGAATTGTTCCGTTCAATAAAATGCAAATAATGGCATTTACAGCAAATAGATAGGCACAATAATGTCTTCCTCGTCGTCCATATGACGATGCAGTAACGCCTCCAGCTCTGACGCTTTTTGATGAGCGTTTTCCAGTTTTTGCAGGTCGTTGGCCAGCGCCGGGAAGTGGTCAAGTTGTTGGTCGATATCAGCCAGTAACGCATCCAGCGCAAGGTGATCCTGTTCCAGTATGTCGAAGCCTGCCGCCAGTCTTGGGTGATGTTGGCGTAGCATCGGGAAGACACTGCTGTCCTCGAAGCCATGGTGACTGTGCAGATTTTTCAGCAGGCTGCGACCATGGTGGCCAATAGTCGTGAATAGCTGGCGACTGCTGTCCGTCTTTCTCTCAGCATCGGCTATTTCCAGCATATGGGTGAGGGCGCCATGATACTGCCTGGCCTGTCGCTTCAGGTTGCGGTGGTTACGTTGCAGGGCCCGTGCGTCGCTGATCAGATAGTGGGGGTGATCCCGCCACTGGTCTCGCTCGGGGCCGTACAGTTGGCGTTGAATGTCCTCGGGCATTGGTTGGCGTCGTGGAGTCACGGTTTTGTGGTTCATGGCATTTCTCCTTGTTCGCTACTATGCCGTTTTGTCTGGGTGGATTGAATCGCGTTTAATAGCGCGAATTTATCGGAGAATCTGATCCATTCATGGGGGGATGGTGTGTCACAACTGGATAAACAATTGGAAGCCGAGTACTTCCACCTGACCGGGCTGATTGATTCCTTTGACCAGAAGTCGCTCACCATCAAGGCCTGGAGCGTTACCCTGGCGGGAGTGCTTGCTGGTTCCGGCGCGTTTTTCGATCGCTCGGCACTGCTCTGGGTTGGGGTGGTCGGTAGCTTGATGTTTTGGCTGGTGGAGGGGCACTGGAAGGCATTTCAGGCTGCACATTATGCGCGTATCGAAAAAATCGAAGCGCATTTTCGTGGTGAAGTGGACGATATCGCCCCGTTTCAGACTGCTGCCAGTTGGGAGCGTAGCCGCCGAGCCGGTGGGATGAAGGAGCTACTGCGCATTCTGCGCTGGCGTCATGTGTTTCTGCCGCACGGGTTGGTGGCGTTGGCTTTACTGGTGGCAGGGTTGGTGCTGTAGGAGAGACGCTCGCGTCGCCATAAACCCGTTTCGATACTCGCTTCTCGCAACTCGCGACGGCTGTTATCGCGCCGCCAGCGACGCTCCTACGGCAGGGAAGTGATGCATTTAACTGACTTTTCCGGTGGTGCGTACCCGGCGGCTGACCTTGGGCTCGTCGCTGGCCCTGGCTTTCTGGATTGCTTTCAAGCGTTTGTCGATCACGTTCTTGCCGGCAATGATCAGACCCAGGCCCACGAACGCCCCCGGCGGCAGAATGGCGAACAGGAAACCGCCGTAGTTCTCTACCACCTGTAGCTGCCAGTCCGCGGCCATGGGGCCGAACAGCAGCTGCATGTTGGTGAACAGCGTGCCCTGGCCGATCAGCTCACGCATGCCGCCAAGGATCAGCAGAATTACCAGAAAACCCAGCCCCATCATGAAACCGTCCAGGGCCGCCGGCAGTACCGGGTTCTTGCTGGCAAAGGCGTCGGCGCGGCCCAGCACGGTGCAGTTGGTGACGATCAGCGGAATGAAGATGCCGAGGATTTCGTAAAGCTCGAAAGTGAAGGCCTGCATCAGCATTTCGATCACCGTCACCATGGCGGCGATGATCATTACAAAAGCGGGCAGACGGACCGCATCGGTCACGTACTGACGAATCAGCGAGACACAGATGTTGGAGCCCATCAGCACCACCAGGGTGGCAAGGCCCAGGCCCAGGGCGTTGACCACGGTGCCGGTCACCGCCAGCAGGGGGCAGAGGCCGAGAATCTGCACGGTGGCCGGGTTGTTGTTCCACAACCCGTCCATGCTGATCTTTTTGTAATTCACATCACTCATCACAGGTCTCCGCCGGGGCTGCCTCGGAAGGTGCCTCAAAGACAGCCGTCTGGTTGGCGTCGAAATATTGCAGGGCGCGATGCACGGCTCCCACCACGGCGCGGGGAGTGATGGTGGCGCCGGTAAAGCTGTCGAACTGGCCGCCGTCCTTCTTCACCGCCCAGCCGGCATCGGCAGGATTGCCCAGTGACAGGCCATTGAAACCATAAATCCAGTCGGATTTTTTGGTTTCGATCTTGTCGCCCAGCCCCGGTGTTTCATTGTGCGGGGGCACCACGCGCACCCCCTGAACCTTGCCTTGCATATCCACGCCAACGATCAGGGCAATGTTGCCACCGTAACCGTCCGGGGCGGTGGCTTCCAGTACGGCGCCGTTGGGCTCCCCATCCTGGCGTGCCCGGTAAATATGATGGCCGTTGCGGCCCAGCAGCGGGTCGCTGACGGTAATGCGATCGGCCAGCAGATCGTTGTCATGCCGGTCCTGGGGCATCACTTCATTGAGCGAGGCCATCAGTGCAGCCTGCTTGTTGCACTCCACCTTGCCGATGGTCAGTTCATTGGTGATGGCCAGGGCCGCGGCGGTGCTGATGGCAAACAGGCTGAGGATCACGGCGTTTTTGGTAATGGCATAACGCATCATGACTGGGTGCCCCTGTTTGGCTTGTCGTGGCCATAGGTCCGTGGCTGGGTGTAGTAATCGATAAAGGGCGCGCACAGGTTAAGCAGTAGCACCGAGAATGCCACCGCATCCGGGTAGCCGCCGAAGCTGCGGATTACCCAGATCAGCACCCCGATCAGCGCCGCATAGATCAGCCGACCGCTGCGGCTGGTGGCGGCGCTCACCGGGTCCGTGGCGATAAAGAACGCGCCGAGCATGGCCCCGCCGGAGAGTATCTGGAACATCGGATCGGCAAACCGCACCGGGTCAATCAGCCAGGCCACCAGGGCAGGCAGGGCCAGGCCGGCCAGAAAACCCACCGGGATATGCCAGGTAATGATCTTGCGGCTGATCAGATACAGACCGCCCAGCAAGAAGGCCAGGTTCACCCATTCCCAGCCGAGCCCGGCAAACTGGCCATGGAGGATGCCGTGGCTGGCCAGTTCGCTTTCATTGCCGGCCCCAGAGCTGTGGAGAGTACGGAAAGTATCCAGGGGCGTGGCGCCGCTCAGGCCGTCCACCGGCAGTTGCCCGGTAAACAGCTGCCAGCTTTGTGCGAAGCTGGGCGCTTCGCCGGGGGCGATCCACTGGGTCATGGCCACCGGGAAGGAAATCAGCAGCAGCACATAGCCGACCATGGCCGGGTTGAAGGGGTTCATGCCCAGGCCGCCATAGAGCTGCTTGGCGACGATAATGGCGAAGCTCACCCCGATCAGGGTCAGCCACCAGGGTGAAGTGGGCGGCAGAGCCAGGGCCAGCAGCACGGCGGTGAGCACCGCACTGTAGTCCTTCAGGTAGAAGGCCACCGGCCGACCGCGGGCTTTCAGGATCAGCGCCTCACTGACCAGTGCCACCACCACGGCCCAGAACACATTGATGACCGTGCCCCAGCCGAACTGCCAGGTCAGCACCGCCAGGCCGGGCAGGGTGGCGTAAATCACCTGACGCATGAAGGCGCCGGTGTTGTTGCTCACCGTGGTATGGGGCGAGGTTGAAGAGATCAGTGCCATCAGTCTTGAAGTCCTTGTTCTTCCACCGCCTGCTTGAGCGCCTTGCGGGCGATCTGGGCTTCCGCCTCCAGGGCCTGTAATTCGGAACTGAGCGCTTCCAGGGTATCTTCCGAGGCGCTGTCCCGCTGTTGCTCAAGCTCGCGCTGCTTGTCGGCCAGGGCACTTTCTGCCCGGGCGGCTTCCAGCTTCAGGGTTTTCAGATCCTTGCCGGTGTGTGCGCGGATATCCGCCTTGGCTTCTTCCACCAACGCATCCAGGGCATCGCGGGCCACGTCGGCTTTGCCTTTCAGCTTGTCCACCTTCTGTTGCATGGCATTGAGTTCTTCGGCGGGTATATCGCCGTTTCGCTCACCGCGCTCCAGGGCGGCATGGGCTTCCTTGTACTGTTTGTGGGCCATGTTGTAGGCGGTTTTCAGGGCCTTGAGACGCTTCTGGCGCTTGGCGGCCACCTCCGGGTCTACCGCAGTGAGCGCCTGCGGGGCCTCGGTCTCCGGTGCCTTGGGCGTATCCGTTGGGGCGGGCGGTGTCTTGGGGGCAGCCGGGGCCGGTGCGGACGCTTTGGCCTCGCGCAGCTCGGCTTTCCAGTGGTCGGCCTCCGCTTTCAGGCGATCCGCTTCGGCGCGCAACTCGGCAGCGTTGTCCGCCCCGTTCTCGTCGGCCTCTTTGGCGACTTTGACGGCGGCCTTGTAGGCAGACGAGACTTCGCCCACCTTCTTCTTCAGGTCGGCCAGCGGGTCGGCTGGCGCGGCGGCAGGGGCAGGGGCGGGCGTGGCCGGTGCATTGGCCTTGGCGTCGCGCAGGTCGGCCTTGAGCTGGTCCGCCTTGGCTTTCAGTTCGTCCGCCTGGCTGCGCAACTCGGCGGCATTGTCAGCGCCGTTTTCTTCCGCTTCCTTGGCCGCTTTCACGGCCGCCTTGTAGGCGGATGAGGCCTCGCCGACCTGTTTTTTCAGGTCTGCCACCGGGTCGGCCTGGGGCGCAGTTGCCGGGGTGGCGGGGGCGTTGGCTTTGGCGTCACGCAGTTCCGCTTTGAGTTTGTCGGCGGTGGCCTTGAGCTCATCGGCTTTGGCGCGTAGCTCGGCAGCGTTGTCGTCGCCATTGGCTTCCGCATCCTTGGCGGCCTTCACCGCGGTCTTGTAAGCGGACGAGGCGTCACCGACCTGTTTTTTCAGCTTGCCGACGATATCTTCCGCCGGTGCGGCGGCGGGGCCCGCTTCCTTGGCGTCACGAACGGCTGCCTTGGCCTTGTCGGCGATGGCTTTCAGGCGATCCACGTCGGCTTTCAATGCGTCCAGGTTGTCCGCGTTGTCTGCCTCGGCGGCTTTGGCCGCTTTGACGGCGGCCTTATAGGCCTTGGACGCTTCCAGGGAGGCCTGCTTGAGCGCTGCCGTATCCACGGTAGGGGCACTGGCCGTTTCGGTTTTCTTTTTGCGGTTGGCTTCCAGCCGCGCCTGGCGACGGGCTTCTTTTTCCGCCTTTTCCGCATCAATCCGGGCCTGGCGGGCTTCGAAGCGCTGGCGAGCCTTGTCGGCTTTGACCTGATCGGCTGCCTGCTGTCGCACTTCCGCCTTGGCGTAACGGTAGTACTGCACCAGCGGGATATGGCTGGGGCACACATAGGCACAGGCGCCGCACTCGATGCAGTCCATCAGGTTGTGGTGCTGGGCCTTTTCCAGATCGTCGTTCTTGGCATGCCAGTAGAGCTGCTGGGGCAGCAGGTTGGCCGGGCACACGTCGGCACAGGAACCGCAGCGGATGCAGGGCTGTTCCGGCGGCGGTTCGGGAAGCTCTTCCAGGGTGGCGGCGATGATGCAGTTGGTGGTTTTCACCACCGGCACCGCCGGGTTGTGCAGGGTGAAGCCCATCATCGGGCCGCCCATGACCAGACGACCGATATTATCCGGGTCCACCCCGCCATGGACCAACAGGTCCCGTACCGGGGTGCCCAGCAGGACCTCAAAGTTGCCCGGCTGGCGCACGCCTTCGCCGGTGAGGGTGGTCACCCGGGACAGCAACGGCTCGCCGTCGATCACCGCCCGCTTGATGGCGTAGGCGGTGCCCACGTTCTGACACACTACGCCCACCTGGGCCGGTAGCTGGCCGCTTTTCACTTCCTTGCCGGTGAGCAGCTGGATCAGCTGTTTTTCGCCACCGGAGGGGTATTTGGTGGGCACCACCCGCACCTCGATGTCGCAGCCCTTGCAGGCCCGCTTGATGGCGGAGATGGCGTCCGGCTTGTTGTCTTCGATGCCGATCAGGGTACGGCGCGGATTGAGCAGGTACTGGAGGATATGGATACCGGCAATAATCTCCGCGGCCCGCTCGCGCATCAGGCGGTCGTCGGCGGTGATGTAGGGCTCGCACTCCACCGCATTGATCACCAGTTCTTCTACCCGCTGGTGGTCGCCCAGGTTCACCTTGATGCTGGTGGGGAAGCCGGCGCCGCCCATGCCGGCGATGCCCGCATGACGGATGGTGTCCACCAGTTCGCCGGGGCTGCGCTCGGTGTAGTCGGCTACGCCGGCGTGCTCGATCCATTCATCCTTGCCGTCAGTATCGATAACGATACAGATGGCATCCATGCCGGACGGATGCTGGATGGCGCGGGGGCCGATGGCGCTGACGGTGCCGGAGGTGGGGGCATGAATGGCCGCGCTCACCGCACCGCTGGGTTCGGCAATCATCTGGCCTTTCAGCACCCGCTCGCCCGGTTCCACCAGCGGTTTGGCCGGGGCGCCGATGTGCATGTTCAGGGGCAGAATCAGTTGCGCCGGCAGGGGGCCGGGGGCAATGGCGGTGCCATTGGAAAGATCTTTCCTTTCCGGCGGATGAATACCGCCGTGGAAGTCGTAGATTTTGCGGCTGCGTGAACGGAACAGGGTACGAATCACAGGTTCACCACCTCAATACGGCTGTCCGGGCGCTGGCCGATACCCGCGGGCCGGTTCCAGCCCCAGGTCTGCAAGGTGGGTTGCACTTCCACCATGTCGATGCAGTCCACCGGGCAGGGCTCGACGCACAGGTCGCAACCGGTGCACTCGTCCACGATTACCGTGTGCATCAGCTTGGCGGCGCCGACGATGGCATCCACCGGGCAGGCCTGGATGCATTTGGTGCAGCCGATGCACTCGTCCTCACGGATATAGGCCACCTTGGGGATGTCCGCATCCTCGGCGCCTTCGTCATCCAGGGTCAGCTCGTCACGGCCGAGCAGGTCAGTGAGGGCGTCCACGGTATCCTGGCCGCCTGGCGGGCAGCGGTTATGCTCCTCGCCTTCGGCAATGGCTTCGGCGTAGGGGCGACAGCCCGGGTGCCCGCACTGGCCACACTGGGTCTGGGGCAACAGGGAGTCGATCTGGTCGACAATCGGGTCGCCCTCGACCTTGAATTTCTCCGAGGCAAAGCCCAGCACCGCACCGAACACGGCGGCCAGGGCAAGCAGGGCGGCCACGGCAATCAGTACAGCGGTCATAACTTGATCAGCCCGGAAAAGCCCATGAAGGCCAGCGACATCAGGCCGGCGGTGATCAGGCCGATGCTGGGGCCCCGGAAGGCCTCGGGCACATCGGCCACGGCAATACGCTCACGCATGGCGGCAAACAGTACCAGTACCAGGGAGAAGCCCAGTGCCGCGCCCAGCCCGTAGGTGAGCGATGACATAAAGGTGGCATCTTCCTGGCGTACATTCAGCAGCGCCACACCGAGCACCGCACAGTTGGACGTGATCAGCGGCAGGAACACGCCCAGCACCCGGTAGAGCAGGGGGCTGGCCTTCTTCACGAACATTTCGGTGAACTGCACCGCCACGGCGATCACCAGAATAAAGCTGATGGTGCGCAGGTACTCCAGTTCGAAGGGCACCAGGATATAGGCCCAGGTCAGGTAGGCGAGCACGGACGACAACGTCAGTACGAAGGTGGTCGCCAGGGACATGCCCATGGCGGTCTCGATCTTGTTGGAGACCCCCATAAAGGGACACAGCCCCAGGAACTGCACCAGGACAAAATTGTTTACCAGCACAGCGCTGATCAGAATCAGGACGTACTCTGTCATGTGATCGTGGCTCGCTTGCCGAGAAAGAAAGACGTTAAACGCTGTGTTTACAGGGCGTTAAGGGCGCATAGTATGAGGCAGCGCCCCGGTTGGCTCAAGAATGATAATGCATAAGCTTACTTGACTGCAGGAGACAGTCATTGACTGCGAATTAAGCAGTTGAGGCCGGTTTTGCCATCCTTTTGGCCCTGGACGGTTGCGGCGCTGGCGGCAATCCAGTATCCAAGACAGACAATAACGCGACGAGACCGGCCAGGCGCCGGTTGCTGCAGAGGTGACCCCCCGTGACAGATTTGCCCCGTGACTTTGACCGAGACGGCCTGCTTGAGTATTCCGTGGTTTTCACCGACCGCTCCCTGAACCATATGTCCCAGCGTTTCCAGCAGGTCATGCGGGATATTTCCAGCAACCTGAAGCAGGTCTACAACGCCCACTCGGTGACCGTGGTGCCCGGCGGTGGCAGTTTCGGCATGGAAGCGGTGGCCCGGCAGTTTGCCACCGGCCAGCATTGCCTGGTGATCCGTAACGGCTTCTTCAGCTACCGCTGGAGCCAGATTTTTGAGATGGGCAGTATCCCGTCCAAAGAGATCGTATTGAAAGCGTCCCCCACCAGCGACCAGCCCCAGGCACCGTTCGCTCCGGCCCCCATCGCGCAGGTGGTTGCCACCATCAAGGCCGAGAAGCCGGCCATGGTGTTCGCCCCCCATGTGGAAACCGCCTCCGGCATCATCCTGCCGGATGACTATCTGAAACAGGTGGCCGACGCCGTACACAGCGTGGGCGGTCTGTTCGTGCTGGATTGCATCGCCTCCGGCACCATCTGGGTGGATATGAAAGCCATCGGCGTGGATGTGCTGATCAGCGCCCCCCAGAAAGGCTGGAGCTCCTCCCCCTGTAGTGCCCTGGTGATGCTCAGCGAAGCGGCGGACCAGCGCCTGCACGAAACCACCAGCACCAGCTTTGCCTGCGATCTGCGCAAATGGCGCGACATCATGATCGCCTACGAAAACGGCGGCCATGCCTACCACGCCACCATGCCCACCGACGCCCTGCGCGGCTTCCGTGACACCATGTTGGAAACCATGAAAGAAGGCCTCACCGCCGTGAAAGAACGCCAGTGGAAACTGGGTACCGCCGTCCGCGAGCTGATGGCCAAGCACGGCTTCGCCAGCGTCGCGGCCCCGGGCTTCGAAGCCCCCGGCGTGGTGGTGTCCTACACCGACAATGACACCATCAAGAGCGGCGCCGCCTTTGTGCAGCTGGGCCTGCAGACCGCCGGCGGCGTGCCCCTCATGTGTGACGAACCCGCGGACTTCAAGACCTTCCGCGTGGGCCTGTTCGGCCTGGACAAACTGGGGGATGTGGATGCGGCGGTGGCGCGGCTGTCGTCCGCCCTGGATCAACTTGGCTAGCCATGAATGGCGACTGGCACCGTTCTGAGGGTGTTAGCAGGCTTGTTGTTGTGGGTCTGTTTTAGTCCCACTCTTCTTGCCGATGCCATTCACTCAAGAGATGAGGGCTGCAGCCAAACCTTTATGGAGAGTTCCCTCTCCCCTTGCGGGAGAGGGACAGGGAGAGGGGAAACGGCCTTGCTGGATGCCGAGGGCACAACAATGAAAACCCAGAACCCTCAATGCGTCATCCTGCTCCATGGCCTGGCTCGCACCGCACACTCCATGAAGAAAATGGCAAACGACCTGGAGAACAACGGCTACACGGTAGTGAATCAGGGCTACCCTTCCACTAAAAAAGACATTCAGACCCTCGCCACAGAAACCCTGCCCAAAGCCCTGGGAAAATGCCCGGCCACCGGCGCCATCCACTTCGTTACCCATTCCATGGGCGGCATCCTGCTGCGCCAGTACCTCAGCCAGCACCGCATCGACAGACTGGGCCGCACCGTTATGCTTGGCCCGCCCAACCAGGGCAGCGAAGTGGTGGACAGTCTGGGTGACTGGGCTCCATTCCAGTGGTTCAACGGCCCCGCCGGCAGCCAGATGGGCACCGGCCCCGACAGCGTGCCCAACCAGCTTGGCCCAGTGGATTTCCCCCTGGGCGTCATCGCCGGCAGCGACACCATCAACTTTCTGCTCTCCACCCAATTACCCGGCCCCAATGACGGCAAGGTCACCGTGGAAAGAACCAAAGTGGAAGGCATGCAGGATCATCTGGTGCTGCCGGTGACGCATCCGTTCATGATGCGAAATGGGGAGGTAATTGAGCAGGTGAAGGCGTTTTTGGCGACCGGGGCGTTCAGCAAGTAGGGAATGCGATTCCCCTTTTCAACGGAAGCTTCCGTTGAACCCGGAAAGGGGAAGGCCAAGATATTGATTTAGCGGGCTTTTGGTTTTTCTGTCTCCGAGTTCAAAGGAAAGGAGTTATAAGGAACGTTCCGCATAACTCCGTGTAGGAAATTGGCTATAGCCTGCCAAGCGACTGTTATGGCAGGCTTTTCTTTCGGGTGCAGGGGGTACGGTTCCAGAGTTATACGGAACCGGTTATGCGGAACGTTCTAATTAATACGCTGTTATGCAATAGGGGAATATGATTACGGCAGAATCTATTTATAACTTCCTTAATAACCCAATTAGAGTGGCAAGGGGGTTTAGTTTATTTCTCATTCTTATCTTGGTCCTGTTGTTACTGTTTACTGTGGTGGGATATTACTTTTCATTGCATGATATATCGTCATCTGCAATGCCATTCATGACTATTTTCTTTTCGCTTTGGCTTGGGATTTCGGTCGTTGGCTACCTTGGATGTGCAAACTGGAAAGCCTACGGGCGGGTGGCAGTCTTTCTTTCTTGGCTGCCTATGTTATTTGCATTTCCGGTTGGTACTTTGGCTTCGGCGTGGGTTATCTATTCCACTTTTAGAAAGCCAGCTTCTTCTTAGGTGTTGGGCAAATTACGAAATCCGTCATTGCCACATAAATGCATAACAAGTGGCGGCAGGCGGATCAAATTTCGCTAGTTCCTCGCTCCAATTTGCCCGCTGCGCCGGGCGTTATGTGTCCATAGAGAAATGAGTACTGTTGAAATTGCAAGAGAAACGTTTGAGCGCATAAAAGCGGCAAATCCTCATCTCAAAATGGAGATTGAGGAAGTTCCTCAGTATGTGGAATTGGCAATGAACATTAGAAGGCAAGCCGGCCTCGATTTTGATGTTTATCTAAACCTCCAAAATGACGATGAACTTCATTTACAATTTGAGTCCTTCTGCGGTGCGTGGTTTCCTTTTACAGAACCTGCCCGAGTTTCAGAGTACGAGGCGGCAGTAAATGGTGTCCTTTCTGGAACTTACCGCACCAAAATAATTAACCGGCGTGGCTCACCTGTAAAAGCGTTGCTCCAAGCTCCGTCAGTACAGGAATGGTCTACTGTTTTCTCATGGAGTAAATTGCATTTACCAATTGGCGAAAAAGCTATCAGCTATGTTCAAAATCAGCCAAACACATAATAAGGCGCTGCTGCTGAAAAGCGGCAGAGCACGGCGTTTACTGTCCGAGTTACTAAAAAAATGTAGGTAGAATGGAAGTCCAAGAATTTGAGTCTCAAATAAGTTCGCTGAGGATTGCCGTATTGGCGTTCCTCATGCTATCGCCTGTAATCTACCCATCGTTTTTAGCAGCACTAAAAATCGGGCTAAATTTTAGGGTTAAGTTTGTTCTTCCGTGAAGACGTACGGGGTATGGCTCACAATTCTTTTGGTACTTATTTTTACACCTGCATTACTTTCGGGGCTGGAAGGAAAGGTCAGTGAGCGTTTATTTATTCAGCTGACGCATCCGCAAAGTATCTTCACAACATTATTTAATTATTTCTTGGCCTTAATCGCAATTTGTGCATCAATTTTCGTTCCAGCATGGGAGCTTCGTAGGTGCGAAAATCAGCGTGTATAAAAAGTTAACGAAGCCGGGCGCCGCGACGGCTTTTTCGTTATGGCTTCGCCTTCACTACAAAGCTGCCCTTGCTGGCGGCGTTAATTATTTGAGGTGGTTATATGGATGAAGCGATTGAAGCCAGTATCGTTTTTCCTTACATGATTTTGATGCCCATATTTTGTGGAATTGTCACGAGTATAGTCTTCACATTTTCATCAAGGAAAAAGGTAAACTCAACATTTTCACTTTTAGCTGCTGGTGTCGTACTGGCAGTTTTCTTTTCTCTTCTTGCCGGAGATGTGCCTGGGCCTTGGCAGGCTCCAAATGGATATCTCTTGGAAAGTCCAAGTCCAGGATCTGAGAAAATCGTTGAAGATTTCTTATCGTCAGAGAGAAAGAGAATATTCTACCAAGTTATATTCACTGTCGCGTGCTTAGTTCCTTCTTTGTTTATGGTTCGTAGGCTTGTTGGTCCTTCGAATGAAAACACTAACAAGTCAGGGCGGTAGGGCTTACCTTGCGCCGCGTAATAAAAAGCGAGAAGCAAATAGGCTTAGATCTTCCCATGCGCCAATATAAGGTCTAAACGTCCTCGGACGTCTCAGACTTGTGGCCGGGGCTTCGGGCCACTATCGATTCTCTCCGTAAACCAACAAGCCGCCCCATTGTGGTAAAGTGGCCCCACAACTCCAACCCCGGACCCCGATATGCTCGTCTACCTCCTTGTTGCCTGTGATCGCCTGGATGAAAAGCAGGAAAAGAAGCTCAAGCGTAACCTGCCTGATCTGCAAGCGGCGCTGCAGGCCTATGTGGATGACAACGAAGCGGGCAATGTCACCCTGATCAATGACTGCGAGAGTGACGATTGTGAAGATTGGCAACTGGGGATCAGCCAGTCAGTGAAGAAGAAGGTGCAGCTCAAGACGCCGGTCGCTCTTTTCAATGATCTCGCCAAGCAATTTAGCATTGATTGTGAAGTGGGCTCCATCGAGGACGGGGAGCGTGATCCGGTGAGCTACTTTGGCAAGCAGGAAGGGCAGGGGGATGCGTTTCTGATTGGGGAGTATCTGGGGGTGTAGTGGGCGTTATTCCCGTTTGCTGGCTGCGAAACGGATCATTTCACTCTTCCGATCAGCATGAGTCTTGTGCAAGTCTGCATATTTTGAGCAATGCTCTTTGCGAGTCGTTTTTCTCCAGCTTTGCCGCCAGGCGTGTAGCTGAATTTGCAGCCATTTTCAGTTTTCTCTCCCTGCCGAAGCTCATAATGCAGTGTCTCGTATTTCATCTGGCTGGCGTCCTGCCGAACGCTCACCGAAGGACTGGATACAAAGCCGTCAAAGTCTGCCAGATTTTGGCTTTTGCGCAGGACAGTATCAGCGCCTGCTGCACTGAATATGAAACATGGCAGTAGTATCAGAAGCGCTTGTTTCATAACCCTCTCCTGAAAGGCTCATGCGTGACAGCATAGCAGGGGCGTAGAGGGAGTGCGCTCTCGGATGGCGATGGGGCATCGCCGTCCGAGAGATGGCTCCTACAGTGGGTACGGGAGTCAGGTAGCGCTTTTGATGGTGGGGCTGTATTGGGACGCATCGGTGGTGAATTCCGCATGGCCGTAGTCCACCAGCAGCTCATTGATGCGCCGTACCAGTATCCTGTCCGCGATCTTGTTGGCCACGGGGATGTCTTGCAGGGTCCGGTAGGCGATCAGGCGGGGCATGATGAACAGGTTGCCAACGGTGAACAGGGCATAGTCGATCAGGTGGGGTTCCACGCCCATTTCTTTCGCTTTTGATTTGTCATTCTTGCCGAGAAAGGCCTGGGTGAAGAACACCTTGGAGACACTGCGCTCCACCAGGTTGTGGACCTTGCTGATCAGCTTTTCATCCTTGGGGCGGTAGACGGACATGGTGGCGCGGGTGAGTTCGCCACAGGTCTCGTCGTCGTAGCCTTCGCGCAGGGTACCGGAGTAGGCGAGCATGGTGTCGATAATGTCTGGCGCCTCGGCGGGCAGCAGCTCTTCGGGCAGGCCCAGCAGGAAACACTGGTAGCGGGACAGTTCAACGATGGCCCGCTCGTTGCGGGTGAAATGCTTGCGGCCCTTGCGCATGGCCTTGAAGGCGGCCAGGTAGGCGGGCATGGTGCCGGCGGGCATCTGGTCTACCTGGGGAATGGGGATGCCATAAATGGCCGGGTCCCATTTCTTTACCCGCTTGAGAATGTTGAAGCGGACCATGGAGTGCATCAGGCGGACCATGGCGGCGGCCTTGAAGCCGGGCCCGAAGCGTTCCAGGGCACCGGGCAGGGTGGCGGTGGTGAAGAAGCTGGCGGTTTCGTTGATGCGCCGGTTCACCGAATCGCTGGCCAGGGTGCCGGTGATGGCCATGGGCAGGCCGGAGTACTTGTTCATGAAGGTGGCCACAAAGGCGCCACGGATCACGTAGGGGGCCAGGTTGGCCATCTGGTTGCGGCTCAGGCGGGCGCCTTCACGGACCAGTTCCATGTCCACCCAGTCCGGGGTGGTTTCCATGGCGGTAATAAAGTCCACCAGTTCCTGGGGGGCATCGGGTACCGCGTCGAGTCCTTCGTCGCAGGCTTTCTTCAACATGCTGATCAGGTCACGAAAGCTGTATTCCGACATCAGGGCGGCGTAGGCATCGGCCACGGTGTCACCCAGCAGGGTGTAGGCGCGGGCGCGCTCGACCCGGTCCCGGTCGGCGAGGATTTTTTCACGGTGTTTCTTGGCGAATTGCTGCGGCAGGGTGCTGCGTATGTCCATGGAATCGGTGAACCGCTCCGGGGTGGCATCGAAATCGATGTCGCCATAGAGGGAGGGGATTCGGGTTTTCTGGGCGCGGACTTTTTCCCAGAGTGCATCCAGAGACTGTGTCATTGCTAACCTCGGTAGACCGTGTCTTTCAATATCCTACACATTGCGTATACCTGCCCGGCAAGACAATTAACGGAAGTCGCCTTTCTGTATAGATTGGGCGGTTTTGGCCCGCTTTGACAGGGTGAAATCGGGGAAAGGAAACAGAGTTGGGTAGGGTGTTTGGGGTTGTGTCGTTGGAGCTTTGTTCACAAAGCGAAGGGGGGAGATGGCTATTCGCTTTGTGAACAAAGCTCCAACGGGGTGGGGAAGGCTGGCTGAAGCCTGCGGTCTTATTTCTCGTAACCGGGATTCTGCCGGTCCAGTTTGCGCAACAGGCCGGGCCAAGCCAGGTTGCCGCCCATGCCCTTGGTGACCTGGGAGGCTTGCTGCTTGATGGTGTTGACGATGCCATCCGGGATCGGGGTCAGCGGGCGATTGCCGGACAGGGCCTGAAGCTGGATTTCGCAGGCGCGCTGGAGGATGAACATGCCCAGGAAGGCATCGGCAATGCTGCTGCCCACGGTGAGCAGGCCGTGGTTGCGCAGGATCATGAAGCTGGCATCACCCAGATCGGCCTGCAGGCGGGCCTTTTCGTCTTCACGCAGGGCCACGCCTTCGTAGTCGTGGTAGGCCAGGCTGGCCAGCGGGAACAGGCTCTGTTGCGACAGGGCGAGCAGGCCTTCCTGCTGGGCGGACACGGCCACACCGGCGGTGGTGTGGGTGTGCATCACGCAGTTGGCATCGTCGCGCACGGCGTGGATGGCGCTGTGGATGGTGAAGCCCGCCGGGTTGATATCGAAGTCACTGTCATCGAGTTTGTTGCCGGCCTGGTCCACGCGCACCAGGCTGGAAGCGGTGATCTCGTCGAACATCATGCCGTAGGGATTGATCAGGAAGTGATGCTCGTCGCCGGGGATGCGGGCAGACAGGTGGGTAAAGATCAGGTCGTCCCAGCCGTGCAGGGCGATCAGCCGGTAGGCGGCGGCCAGATCCACACGCAGTTGCCATTCTTCTGCGCTGACGGTGTTTTTCTTGGACTGGATGGCACCCGGGGTCAATGTTGCCTGGCGGTTCATGGTAGCGCTCTCCCTTGTTTTTCGTTTTTACAGTGTAGAGGGAAAGACCTTATCCGGGGCAAGGGGAAAGCGATTGTACGTCGTGGCTGGCCGGAAAGATGGCGGTAACGGCACAGGGAGGGATATCGGGGTGAGTTCGGGAAGGAAAGCATTCGCGGTGGAGCCCCCCGCTCCCACGAGGGGAGCGGGGATCGGTGCCGGGTTAGCGCACTTCCATACCGGGCTGGGCGCCGCTGTCCGGGCTGAGGATGTGGATGTCGTCACCGCCGGGGCCGGCGGCCAGCACCATGCCTTCGGAGACGCCGAATTTCATCTTGCGCGGGGCCAGGTTGGCCACCAGCACCACCAGTTTGCCTTCCAGGTCTTCCGGGCTGTATTTGGCCTTGATGCCGGCAAACACGTTGCGCTCGCCCAGTTCGCCCACGTCCAGGGTGAGCTGCAGCAACTTGTCGGCCCCTTCCACATGGGCGGCTTTGGCCACGCGGGCCACGCGCAGTTTCACCTTGAGGAAGTCATCAATGCTGATGGTGTCGTCTGCCACGTCGTCCGCCTGTTTCGGTTCGCTTTTGTTGCCGGCGGGTTTGGCCGCGGGCACGTCTTCTTTCGAGGCGTTGAGCATGGCCTCGATCTGCGCCATGTCGATGCGGTTCAGTAGCGGCTTGAACTTGGCGATCTCGTGGCCCAGCAGCAGTGTGTCGCTGTCTTTCCAGGTCAGCGGCGCCACTTGCAGGAAGGCTTCTGCCCGTTCAGCCAGGGCCGGCAGTACCGGCTTCAAGTAGATCACCAGCAGACGGAACACGTTGATGGCGGTGGTGCAGATGGCCAGCACTTCCTGTTCCTTGCCATCTTCTTTGGCCAGGGTCCAGGGCGCCTTGTCGGCGATGTAGCCGTTGGCGTGATCCGCCAGGGTCATGATTTCGCGCATGGCTTTGCCGAATTCGCGCTTTTCGTAGAACTCGGCCAGGCGCGGGGCGGCTTCCTGTACTTCGCGGACCAGTAGCGGGTTGTCCAGCTCGTCACTGAGGGTGCCGCCGAATTTCTTCACGAAGTTGCCGGTGCGGCTGGCGATGTTCACCAGTTTGCCCACCAGGTCGGAGTTTACCCTCTGGGCGAAGTCTTCCAGGTTCAGGTCGAAATCATCCACCCGGCTGGAGAGCTTGGCGGCGAAGTAGTAACGCAGGTATTCCGGCCCCAGGTGATCTAGGTAGGTGCGCGCCTTGATAAAGGTGCCACGGGACTTGGACATCTTGGCGCCGTTGACGGTGACGAAGCCGTGGCTGTAGATGGCGGTGGGCTTGCGCAGGCCGGCACCATCCAGCATGGCGGGCCAGAACAGGCCGTGGAAGTTGATGATGTCCTTGCCGATGAAGTGGTACAGCTCGGCAGTGGATTCCTTGCCCCAGTAATCGTCGAAGTTCAGGCCTTCACGGTCGCAGTAGTTCTGGAAGCTGGCCATGTAACCGATGGGAGCGTCCAGCCAGACGTAGAAGTACTTGCCCGGGTAGCCGGGGATTTCAAAACCGAAGTAGGGGGCTTCGCGGGAAATATCCCAGGGCTGCAGGTCTTCGATCCATTCCTGAAGTTTGTTGGCCACCTGCTCCTGCAGCGCGCCGGAGCGGGTCCACTCGCGCAGCAGGGGCTCGAATTTGGGCAGGTCGAAGAACAGCTGGGTGGTTTCCTTTTCCACCGGGGTGGCGCCACTGACGGAGGAGTAGGGCTTGATCAGCTCCGCCGGGGTATAGGTGGCGCCGCACACTTCACAGTTGTCGCCGTACTGGTCTTCGGCCTTGCACTTGGGGCAGGTGCCCTTGACGAAACGGTCCGCCAGGAACATGCCTTTCTGCGGGTCGTAGAGCTGGGTAATGGTCTTCTCGACGATATAGCCGGCGTCCTTGTTGCGCTGGAACACCATTTCCGACAGCGCGCGGTTTTCCGGGCTGTGGGTGCTGTAGTAGTTGTCGAACTGGATCTGGAAGTCGGCGAAGTCCTTCTCATGGTCCGCTTTCACTTGCGCAATTTGTTGCTCCGGGGTGATGCCGTTTTCTTCCGCCTTGAGCATGATGGCGGTGCCGTGGGCATCATCCGCGCACACATAGGTGCACTGCTCGCCGCGCAGTTTCTGGAAGCGTACCCAGATATCGGTCTGGATGTATTCCAGCAGGTGGCCCAGGTGAATGGGGCCATTGGCGTAGGGAAGGGCACTGGTCACCAGGATTTTGCGGGGCGTGTCACTCATGGGGTCGACGTCGTCATTCCGGAAAAAGGGTGGCCTATGATACGGGTGCGGCGGGGCTTTTTCATCCTGTGGGTGAACGGCTGTGCGGCATCTCCCACCACGGGTGATTGCCGGGGCCCGCTTTGAGGGATCTTGTGCTAGGGTTTCGGCTTAAAACAATTCTTTCAAGACAATGTTACCGGGCGCTTAGCTTATGCAGGCCATGGGGCGGCCCCTTTTGCCGTCAGGCCACCCGGTCAGGGGAAGGGTGAAAGTAACGATGTCACTGAGAGTGCGCATTCGGTGGTTGCTGGTGGTTTCCGCAGCCTGTTGTGTGGTGCTGGCTACCGTGGCGCTGTATTGGGTGAACCTGTCGCTGGTGGACACGCTTACCGAGCGCAACGCCGAGCGGGAGCTGGAAAAGGTGGAGGCCGCCTTTCTGGACCAGCTGTCCATCCTTCGGGTGCGGGCACAGGACTGGAGTCAGCAGCCAGATCAACCACCCACCAATCAGGGCGGGGTGGGGTATCTGGATCTGATGATGGAGCTGCGTGGCCGCTCGGTAGTGTGGAATAACGGCGCCGATAAGGTTTCTTCTCCGGTGTTTGAGACCCTGGCGACTCGCTTTGACGAGCAGGGTTGCATGCCGATCTGGGGCGTCGTGCAGGTGGAAGGGCGTCCCCTGTTGTTCAGCACCGCGGTGGAGATGGGCTGCCAGGCCTACCTGCTGGGGGTGTGGCTGGACAGCGACTGGATGAGCTATTTGTCGGACCGGGTGGGCCATGCCTTGTATGTCCGCCAGGTGCCGGACTCGCTGAACCCGCAACGGGGCCTCACTGTGGCCGGGAGCGATCAGCTGCTGGGGCGGTTCCCGGTGCCGGATTTTCTCGGCGGCAACCCTCTGGAAGTGGTGGTGGAGCTGCCCAACGATGGGTACAAATCCCTGAACCTTTCGGTGCTGGTGATCGGTTTGATCATGGCGTTGCTGGCCGGGTTGACCGTGGTGGTGATCAATTACCGGATTCAGCCGATGCTGTTCGGGCGCTTGAATCTGGTGCATAACGCGGTGCGGTCCATTGCCCGGGGTGGGGCGCTGGATCAGCGGGTGCCGGTGCTGGGCAATGACGAAATTGGCGCCCTGGCGGAAGATTTCAATGCCATGGTGGACAGCATCAACCACGCCCAGAATCAGCTCGCGGATGCCCGTCGCCAGGCGGAGGAGGCGAGCCAGACCAAAAGCCAGTTCCTGGCCAATATCAGCCACGAAATCCGCACTCCGATGACGGCGATTCTTGGCTATACGGAGTTGCTTCGTGATGGCTCCCTGAGCCATGCGGACCAGAGCCGTTACCTCACCATCATTCAGCACAACGGAGATGCGCTGCTGGCGCTAATCAATGATGTGCTGGATCTGTCGCGCATCGAAGCGGGCCAGCTGCAGCACGAACAACGGCTGTTTTCCGTGACGGAGCTGCTGGATGAAGTGGTCGACAGCCTGACGTTACGGGCCTCGGAGAAGCAGATTGATTTGACCCTGTCCTATGTGACCGAGCTGCCGGCTACCGTCAGTGGTGATGCCTTCCGCTTGCGCCAGATTCTGGTGAACCTGGTGGGCAATGCGGTGAAGTTTACCGAGGAAGGCAGTGTGCGGGTGCGTGCCGGTTGGTCCGAGTCGGCGCAGCAACTGGAGGTCTCCGTGGAAGACACGGGTATCGGTATCAGTGAGAGTGAGGTGCAGAAAATCTTCCAGCCGTTTTCCCAGGCCGATGCGTCTCATTCCCGCCGTTACACGGGCACCGGGCTGGGCCTGAGCATTGCCCGTCAACTGGCCCGTTCCGAAGGGGGGGATATCAGTGTTTCCAGCGAACTGAACAAGGGCAGTCGTTTTGCCCTGAATATGCCATTGTCCCTGGTCTGCGAATTAGACGCCAGTGAATCCGCCGAACCGCTGCCCCAGCTGGCAGGCAGCTCCATGGCCCTGAACGGCCGGGCCCTGCTGGTAGAAGACAATACCGTGAACCGGATCTTTGTGCGCAAGGTGCTGGAAAAGGCCGGTATGCAGGTGGTGGAAGCGGAAGATGGCCGGGAGGCTTGCCGGCATTATGGCCAGGACAGCTTCGACCTGGTGGTACTGGATATGCAGATGCCGGTGATGGATGGCTACGAAACCGCCCGGGCCCTGCGCGACCGTGGCTTTAGCGGCCCGATACTGGCGCTGACGGCCAATGTGCTGGCGGTGGACCGCCAGCGCTGTCTGGATGCCGGTTGCGATGCCTTCCTGGGCAAGCCGATCCGGGTCAAGCAACTGCTTACCGTGTGTGCCGGCCTGCTGGCTCAGCCGGAAATTCCGGAGGGGCTGGATACCTGACCGCGACCCAGGGCCTCGCGAACCTGCTGCTGGGAAACCGGCTTGCTCAGATAGTCATCCACTCCGGCGTCGCGGGCTTTTTGGACATAGTCGCCGGTGGCGTGGGCTGACAGGGCGATGATCCAGGCATGGTGGTGGGTGGTGGATGCCTGTTCCAGGCTGCGGATTTCACGGGTGGCCTGGTAACCGTCCATCACCGGCATTTCGCAGTCCATGAAAATGATATCCCAGTAGCCGGGCTGTTCGCGGACCAGATCCAGGGCCTGCTCACCGTCGCTGACCAGGGTGGCATGGATACCGAGGGATTTGAGAATGCTGTCGATCACCAGCTGATTCACCGGATTGTCCTCGGCCACGATCACGTTCAGGGCGCTGCCCTTTTCCAGCACAACGGTGGGTTCTTCTGTCGCCTGTTGGGCAAGGTGCTCATCGTGGCCGGTGAGCAGGCTGCGTTTGAGGGCCTGGCAGGAGAACGGGGTTTCGATCAGCAACAGGTCTTCGGGCAAATTGTCACTGAGCGGTTTGCCGGTGGGGTGCAGCAACACCAGAACCGGGTTACTGAAATGCTGGCGCAGCCGCTGCACATATTGGGGGTTTTCCATCACCGCATGCTCAGCGATGACAAAATCCACCGGCCGGGAGGGATTGGCCGGGTCCAGGGCACTTTCCACATCGCGGTATTCCAGGGTCTTTGCGCCCCAGCGCGTAAGGATCTGGGAGAGGCTGAGCAACTGGGCCGGAGTGTTGGAAATCAGCAGGGCGCTGCGATTCTTCAGGACCGGTTTGCTCTGGGGTTTTTCCACTTCCACCGGCAGTGACAACCAGAAGGTGGCGCCCCGGCCCAGCGAACTGGACACCCCGATATCGCCATTGAGTAGTTCGATCAGGCGTTTGCAGATCACCAGCCCCAGTCCGGCACCGGTGTGTTTGCCCTTGCCGGAGAGTTCATGGAATGCCTGGAACAAACTGTTTTGTTGCCCTTCGTCCAGCCCCACACCGGTATCCACCACTTCAAACATGAGCACGCACAGGTTCTTTTCGTTAACCGGTTGCTTCACGGTGACATGCAGCGAGACATTGCCCCGCTCGGTGAACTTGAAGGCATTGCTGAGCAGGTTGGTGATGATCTGTTTGAGACGGATAGGATCGGTCTTGATGCGTTCCGGCACGCGGCTGTCGATATGGATATACAGCGGCAGTTTCTTCTCGCTGGAGCGCAGGGCAAACAAGCGCACGCAATCGTCCACAATGCTTTCCAGAGGCACGCTCTGGTAATCCAGCTCCAGCTTGCCGGATTCGATCTTGGAATAATCGAGAATGTCGTTGATGACCGTGAGCAGGGACTGGGTGGATTGGTAAATGGTGCCCACATACTGGGCCTGCTGCTGGGTCATGGAGGTCCGCCGCAGCAGGTCGGTCATGCCCATGATGCCATTCATGGGGGTGCGGATTTCATGGCTCATGGTGGCCAGGAATTCGCTCTTGGCATGGTTGCGGGCGCCGGCCTTGAAGGCTTCCATTTCCGCGATGGCCTTCTCGCGAATGGAGTCGGAATGTGCCTCCTTGAGGCGGCTGATGCGTCGGGCCAATGCCAGGGATAGCAGGATCACTTCCAGGAAAACGCCGGTCTGAACCAGATTTTCCGTGAGGGCGGTGCGCGGCAGTACGCCGTACTTGTTCAGCGCCATGGCCGCCACGCCGGTGATGAAGCAGGCCCAGGCAATGGTGAAGATGCGGGCATCCGGATCACCCGCGCGGGCGCGCAGCAGACCCACCACCAGAATGCTGAAATCCATCACCAGAATGGCGCTGACGGAAATCGGAATCAGAAAACCGCGGCTGGTAAACGGAGCGGCAAGGAACAGCAAGGTGCCAATCCCCACCAGGCCTTTCAGCCATGCCGCCAGTCGCGGTGCTTTTTCCTGCAAGGACAGGAAATGCAGGGTAAACAGCGGCGGCAGTAATACGATCAACGGCAGCAGATAGTGAATGATGTACTGGCTGACAAGCGGGGAGTGTGGCCACAGGTAGCGGTGGGCATAGCCGTGCAGTACCGCCAGGAACAGGGTCACCACTGCGGACCAGCACACGTACAGCAAATACACCTTCTCGCGAATGGAGAAGAACAATGACAGGTTGTAGAGAATCATCACCAGCATGCCGCCGAAAAAGATGCCCTGGATAATGGTCTGGTTCTGTGCGGAGCGGGCGAACTGTTCGTGGGTAAGCAAGCGTATCGGTAACTGGATGCTGTGCGGTGACGTTACCTTGAGATAGAAGGTGCTGTCCTTGCCACTGGGCAGTGAAAGGGGAAATGCCGGAGTGGGGTAGTTCCCCGGTCGCACGGCAAAATCCCGGTCCATGCCGGCCTGGTAATGGCTGATCAGATTGCCGCCGGCATCCAGCTGGTAGAGATCCAGTTCGCCAAGCATGGCGTAATCAACCAGCAGTTCCCAGTCGCTGTGTCGCGGGTTCTGGTTGCGCACGGCGAAGCGGAACCAGCAATGCTGATTGGTAAATCCCAGGTTGGGCATGTCTCCGCGGCTGGACTGCCAGGGAAGCGTCGGTTGTTTCTGCAGTGCGTTGATGGTCGGCGACTGCGCCGCGGGTGTGCAGAAATAATCCAGCCCTTGATAGGGCTGTAGTTCTTCCTGATTTTCGCCAATAATCTGCAGCTCGGGGCCGTTGGCCAGGACAGCCGGGGTCAGCCCGATCGAAAAGAAGGCAACAAGCAGAACAAAGGCAGTTTTCGCATCCTTGAACAACGTTTTTATTCCTGACAGAGGGTGCTGTTTATTGAGGGCCTGGAACAGTGGCCATAGCGTTTGTTTGCACCGCGTATCAGTGATGCTAGCAGCGTGGGCCGGGGGGCTCAATGCAGGGGGGACATAAGCCATGAGTCAGAGTGTAAACCGTTTTGCGGTGGGACCGGTGGTGGGTGAGGCAGGGGATTCCCATGTTCGGGTCTTCGGTGGCTTACCGAAAGGGAAACTGTCGGCCGGAGAAAAAGGGTTGTGGGGGCGTATCCGCTGGCGACGGGCGGGGGAGATGGACTGGTCACCGCCAAGGGCGTTCCGGCTCAATGGCAACTTCGATGGCTCTGGTGTGGTGATCCTCAACCAGCTGCAGCCGGGCACTCGCTACGAGTACCAGGCGGGCTGGGTGAACACACAAGAGGATGTGGCGCTGGACTGGAGCGCCGTAGAACAGGGGCAATTTCTTACCAACCAGCCGGATGCCAGCGCCACCCGCTTTTTTTTCGGATCCTGTTGTTATCGCTTTGTTGGCCTTGATGGCGAGATTCAGGATGATCGGGCGGACAAGATTTTTGCCGAGATGTCATCCCGGGCAACATCTTCGAAACCGGATTTTGTCCTTTTCGGCGGGGATCAGGTGTATGCCGATTCCATGTATAAATTTGGTGCCGCCTCCACGCGAGAGGACTTTGACGCGCTTTATCGGGAAAGCTTTTCCCAGCCCCATCTGGCCAAGTTGCTGCGCGAGACCAACAGCTACATGATCCTCGACGATCATGAAATCGAGAATAACTGGCCGGCTCGGGCCAATGCAGAGCTGTGGACCAGCAAATACCCGGCCGCGATCAAGGCCTATCAGATTTATCAGGCCTCTCACTCGCCGGCGGCCCCTCTGAACCAGGCCGGCACCTATCTGGATCGTGACCCGGACCGGTTCTGGTACACCTTCTCCCGGGGGCCGGCGGATTTCTTTGTCATGGATGTGCGTACCGAGCGGGTACTGAGCCGCTGGCCCTGGCAGCGCCGCATGATCGGTGATAGTCAGGAAAAGGCGTTTATCGAGTGGCTGGATCGTGATCCGGAGCGCATCAAGGTGCTGGTGACCTCGGTGCTCTTGTTCCCGGAACAACGCAGGCCGTTTCGTGGCAAGGATGCCTGGGAAGGCTTCATGCACCAGCGACAGCGTCTGCTGGAAGCCATGGGCCGCAGCCGTAGCGACAAGTTGGTGGTACTGAGCGGGGATGTGCATGCCTCCCTGTATGCCTGTCTGACCTTGAAGGATGGCAAGCAGGTACATAGCTGGACCTGCTCGGGCCTGTTCTGGCCCACCGCGCTGCGGGCGTTCCGCTGGTATCGCCCGATGATCCGGGTGCCGGGCGTATTGCATGGCGGTTGGGGCAAACCTCTGGGGAAAGTGGAGGTACCAGGGGAGGTGTTTAGTGACAACGCCTTCTCCGAGGTTACGTTTGATGCCGAGGGTGCCAGCTTCCAGCTGTTCGACCGCAGGCAGCGGCCGATCAGCGAGACAAGCCAGAAGATTCGCTGGCGCTGACCCGGAGTAATGAGAGGCTGTTTGCAGGCGTGGCGCTTGAGGCCTGGTCGGTCTGGAAGGGCACAGCGCGCGCCGCTGCTATCGTCTCTTCTCCAGCGATCTGGCCAGAACGGCATTGCTTCAATGGCAAATGGCTTACAGAAACTGTAGCGAATCGCGTCTTATCTTCCGGGTGGGACTCTCCTAAAGTGGATCTCGCAAGGACGCAATCGAACATGGATGTTCAATTTCGGCCCCGGTACAGCCCGCCCGCCATCCCCAAGTGGCGGGCGTTCTTTTCCTGCACTTTGATTGCCCCCCTCCGAATACGGATAATGCACGGCCCTGAACACGGAGCCGCCCATGTCTGATCCATCCGCAGATCGCGATATTCTCAAAGCCAAACTCAACCAGGAAACCGCCAAGGCGAACTGGAAAGAGCTGCAACCCTTCTTTGCCCGCGGCCAGACGGTGTATGTGGCGCCGGAGCTGGACCTGATCGAGGTTGCCCTGGCGTTTTCCGAAGACCAGGCTGATACCCTGTCTTTGTGGCGGGACAAGGGGCAGGTGGACAAGGTTACCGATGCGCAGGCCGGCCAGTGGTTCGAGGCCGACCAGGCACTGTGGACCGTGGTGGTAATGCCCTGGGTGCTGGTACAGCCGGTGCAGGTACAGTAAGACGCCAGAAGCCGGAGCGTAGGGTGCACTGAGCCTAAGGCGACGCCGAATCGGTGCAGTTCGCCTTAGGCTCAGTGCACCCTGCGTTATTGGTAAGGCCTGTTTCGAGTTTCAGTCACTTCCCTTGTCATCCCACTGTCGCGGTCTGCTGATCTAATCACGGCACCGGGCTGGTATTGATCTCTTCCTCCGGTATAGAGTGAAAGGAGGGAGCTTCTGGACAACTCCTTGCATGCTCAGGCTTCCAGGCTGGCTCACAATCTAGGCGCAATGTTAAAGGTGTGTGTCCACCCATCGAGACATTGCAACAACGAGTGTGGGCCAGCCTGGAAGCCCCGGAGGGCGAGGCCTGAAGGGCACATCTGCTGCGCTTTGCCGCCAGGAAAGGGATCCACCCTGACCGTTACGACAAAACACAACAGCTGTACCCTTCAGGCCACGCTGAGTACGCAAGGAGTTGTCCAGAAGCTCCCAGGGCCGCTGGCGCCTTGCCGGCGCGCCTGAACGGATGCCGGAGGATTCGATGCAGGATGACGTCGCGCAGCGCCAGGCCCTGTTACAGGCCCAGCTGGAAGCACTGGTTACCGCCCACGTCGGGGTTGAGCATCAACCCCTGTTCCGCAGTTTCATGGCGGCCTATTTCGAGATGAGCAGCCAGGCCGCGCTCACCGCCCGAACCCCCGAACAGCTTTTCCATATCGCCCAGCAGCACTGGATGATGGCTTTCCAGCGCCACCCGGAAGAAACCCTGATCCACCTGAAACCTCCCACCCGGTCCGGGGGACTGGCCGCCCTGAGGACGGTGACCGATGACATGCCGTTTCTGGTGGACTCCATTGCCATGGCGGTGCGTGATGCGGGTACCGCCATCGACTGGACGATTCATCCGGTGATCCAGGTGCTCCGCGATAATCACGGCCACATGACTCGGGTGGTGGGGGTTGGCGATGGTGAGCACCCGGCGGAATCACTGATCTATGTGGAATTCGAGCCGCTGGCCGAAGATGACGCCTATCAGCATCTGCAGGAACATCTGGAACAGGTGCTGGGGGAGTTGCGGGTGGTGGTGCAGGATTTTCCGGCCATGCTGGATAATCTGGAAACCACCCAGCGCAATCTCTCGGCGGAGTTTCCCAACCGGGACCAGGAAGAGCTGGCCGAAGCGCGTGCCTTCATCGACTGGCTCTCCCAGGATCATTTCACCTTTCTCGGCTATGCCCGTTCCCGGGCGGAGCCCGTGGCAGATGGCATCAAGCTGACCCTGGATGATGATGCGGGTCTGGGCCTGGCCCAGGCCGGTAGCCGTTACGCCAATGCGGAAGAATTTATCGCCCCCCATGACGAGATGGCAAAGTACATTTCCCATGGCCGTCTGGTGGTGGTGACCAAGGCCAATGCCCGCTCGCCGATTCATCATCCCCACTATATGGATGTGGTGTCGGTGAAACGCCTGGCCGAAGACGGCACGGTGGAAGGGACGGATCGCTATATCGGCTTGTTCTCTCTGGATGCCTACATCAACCGGCCCCGTGATATTCCGCTGATACGTCGCAAGGTCAACTATGTACTGGAGCGCTCCCGCCTGCCCGAGCGCTCCCACTCCGGCAAACATCTGCGCGATATTATCTATCAACTTCCCCGGGACGAGTTGTTCCAGTGCAGCGAGGAAGAGCTTTATCACACCTGCATGGGAATTCGCGCGCTGCGTGATCGCCATCATCTCAGCCTGTTCATGCGCCGTGATCGCTATGGCCGTTTCTATTCCTGCATGGTGTATCTCAGCCGCGAGCGTTATTCCCGAGAGCTGCGCGACCACGTCACCGCCGAGCTGAAAAGTCTTTGCAACGGGAATTCGGTGGAGCGCACCGTGGACTTCCTGCGCGAAGGGCTGGCCCGAATCCACTGCATTATCCGCATTCCCCAGGGCACTCGCCTGGCCATGTCCCAGGAACAGGTGGAAGAACGGTTGCTGGCGGTGACCCGGACCTGGGCGGACCAGCTTCGCGATATTCTCAAGAAGGACGGGGAAGAGGGTGCGGCGTTATCCCTGCGCTATGGCGATGCCTTTTCGGTGGGATATCAGGAAAACACCCGCCCCATGGAAGCAGCGGCAGATATTCAGTACCTGGCCCAGTTGCATGATGCCCAGCCGGTGTTGCCTTCCCTGTCGATCAACAGTCAGGACGGTGCGGCGTGCCCCACCAGTTTGCGTCTCTATAGCCAGAAGAAACCCATCGCCCTGTCAGAAGTCTTGCCGGCACTGGAAAATTTTGGCCTGCGAGTGGTGAGGCAAGAGCCCACCCAGGTCATGCCCCGCGAGGGTGAGGCCCAGTGGATTCAGGTTTTTGATGTTCAGGTGCATGGCGATTGCGCCCTGGGGCCGGTGCAGCAGAAGCGCTTTTTTGAAGAGGCGTTCCTGGAATGCTGGCACGGTCATACGGAGAACGATGGGCTGAATCGACTGGTGCTGCTGGCCGGACTGAACTCCCGGCAAATCGTCTGCCTGCGTACCTTGACCAAGTATCTGGTGCAGACCGGCTTGCCGTATTCCCAGGGCTACATGGAGCAGTTGCTGGCGGACCATGCCCGGATCGCTCGATCCCTGGTGCAGCTATTCGAGATCCGCTTTGATCCTGCCGTTAGCGATGAGCGCCGTAAAAATGAGGGCATCACCCTGGCCCAGACTCTGGATCACCAGCTGGATCAGGTGGCCTCCCTGGATGCGGACCGGGTGTTGCGGGCTTTTCTCAGTGTGGTGCGGGCCGGGCTGCGGACCAACTTTTACCAGCCGGATGCCGCCGGCCGTGACAAATCCTATGTGAGTCTGAAACTGGACCCGAGTCAGGTATCGGAATTACCGCCGCCGCTGCCCATGTATGAAACCTTTGTCTATTCCCCCCAGATGGAGGGGATTCATCTGCGTGGTGGTCCGGTGGCCAGGGGTGGGCTGCGCTGGTCTGACCGGCGAGAGGATTTCCGCACCGAGGTATTGGGCCTGGTGAAAGCGCAGATGGTGAAAAACGCCATTATCGTGCCGGTGGGGGCCAAGGGCGGATTCGTCCTCAAGCGCGGCAACCCGGCGGACCGGGAGGCCTGGCAGAAACTGGGCATCACCTGTTACAAGGAATTCATTCGCGGCCTGCTGGACATCACCGACAACCGGGTTGGCGACCAAGTGGTGCCGCCTGAATCGGTGGTCCGTCATGATGGCGACGATCCCTACCTGGTGGTGGCGGCGGACAAGGGGACGGCCACCTTTTCTGATATTGCCAATGGTCTGGCCGAGGAATACGGCTTCTGGCTGGGGGACGCGTTTGCCTCCGGCGGCAGTGCCGGCTACGACCACAAGAAGATGGGCATCACCGCCCGTGGCGCCTGGGAAAGCGTCAAGCGACACTTTCGGGAAGCGGGCAAGGATATTCAGACAACGCCCTTTACGGTGGTGGGCATTGGCGACATGGGCGGCGACGTGTTCGGGAACGGCATGCTGTTGTCCGAACAGATCAAGCTGGTGGCCGCATTCAACCACATGCACATCTTTATTGATCCGGACCCGGACCCGGCAACCACCTTTGCCGAGCGGCAGCGTCTTTTCACCACCCGCGGTACCACCTGGGAGGATTTCGATGCTTCGCTGATTTCCGAAGGGGGGGGCGTCTGGTCGCGCGGCGCCAAGAGCATCACCCTGAGCCCGCAGGCCGGTGAGGCCCTGGGGATCGAACAACGGACCCTGACCCCGGCAGAACTGATTACTGCCATTCTCAAGGCACCGGTGGAGTTGCTCTGGAACGGCGGCATCGGCACCTATGTGAAAGGCAGCAATGAAAGCCAGGCCCAGGTGGGGGACCGGGCCAATGATGCCATCCGGATTAACGGCCGCGACCTGCGCTGCCAGGTGGTGGGCGAGGGCGGCAACCTGGGGCTGACCCAGCTGGGCCGCATCGAATACGCATTGAACGGCGGCTGTATCAACACGGACGCCATTGACAACTCCGGCGGCGTGCACAGCTCCGACCGGGAAGTGAACATCAAGATTCCACTTAACCAGCGGCTGCGCGATGGTCGTCTGGATCGGGAAACCCGGGATCCGCTGCTGGAACGGATGACCGATGATGTGGCCAGCGCCGTGCTGCGCGACAACTATGTGCAGTCCCTGGCCCTCAGCCTGCTGGAATTCAATGCGCCCAGTCGTCTCGACGAACACGCCAACCACCTGCGCACCCTGGAGCGCCAGGGCATGCTTACCCGGTCGGTGGAATACCTGCCGGATGACGAAGGACTCAGCGAGCGGCGCACCCGGGGCAAGGGGCTGACCCGGCCGGAACTGTCGGTGCTGTTGTCCTACACCAAGAACGCCCTGTTCGATGCCATGCTGGCCACCGATGTGCCGGACGATCCGTTCTTCGATCAGGACGTCCTCAACTACTTCCCCAGCGAGCTGGTGGAATCCTACCGCGAGGATTTGCTGGCCCATGGCCTGCGACGGGAACTGATTGCCACCGTGCTTTCCAATGCGGTGGTCAATCGTATGGGGTTCTCCTTTGCTCATCGTTACGCGGACGAACACGGCTTGTCATTGCATCGCATCGTCAAGGCCTACGCCATGGCCCATGCGGTGTTTGACGGTGACCTGTACTGGGCGCCGGTGGATGGGCTGGATGGCAAAGTGGACAGCCAGGTACAGCTGCGACTTTATGGCCGTGTCATAGGTTTGATGAAACACGTCACCACCTGGCTGATCCATTACAAATGGGGGCGCCGTCCGGTGGCGGAAGCGGTCAATCGTTATCGCCAGTCCATTGGCGAACTGGAAGCCATGCTGCCGGACATCCTGCCGGGCAGTTACCGTCAGGAGTGGGATCAGGCCGTGACCGGTATGGGCGACGACGGTGTACCGGAAAAAGAGGCTCGCCTGCTCGCCAACACCATGGTGCTGGGTAGCGCCCCGGACGTGATCGAGCTGGCCTCACAGGCCCAGGTGCCACTGAAGCTGGCGGCGGAAGTCTATTTCCTGGTGGGTGATCATCTGCAGATTCTCTGGCTGTTGTCTTCCATCATCGACTTGAGCGTACAGGGCCGCTGGCAGGCCCTGGCCCGCGCCAACCTGCGCGAAGACACCTATCGCCTGCACCGTCAGGTCGCGGCCAAGGTGCTGGAGCAGGAGGGCGACAGCGCCACCGCCCGTTTCGAGGCCTGGGAGGACAAGGCCAGCCGCAAGGTTGCCTTCGGCATTCACCGCCTGCAAACCCTGCAGGCCGACAGCCCTCACGATTTCATGACACTGGCGGTCGGGGTAAGGGAGCTGCGCAAGCTGCGGAGTTTGTGAGGGCCCTTTATGTCCCGCCCTCATTTCCCCGTTGGCGCCTTGCTCGCAAGGCGCCAACGGAGTGGGTGGGTAGCGTTGGGTAAAAAGTATTGAGTCCGGGCTCGTCTCGATATACTGTACAAAAAGACAGTATTCGACAGGAGCCATTATGCCTGCTGTGAACCGGGGTACCCTCAGCCAGATACCGGGGCGCTTTGCCGTCAGCCACACTGACAGGGATGACGCGCCGGTGAACCGACCCACCCGCTATCACCGTGAACAGGCGAAAAGCCTGATCATGACCAACCGCAGTCCGGACCTGCCCTTCGAGCAGAGTATCAATCCCTACCGGGGCTGTGAGCATGGTTGCATCTACTGTTACGCGCGCCCCAATCATGCCTATGTGGATCTATCACCCGGGCAGGACTTCGAGAGTGAAATTTTCTGCAAGGACAATGCGGCGGAAGTGCTGCGCGATAGTCTGCGCAAACCTTCTTACCGTTGCCGCCCCATTGTGCTGGGCACGGTGACAGACCCTTACCAGCCCATTGAAAGAGAGCGTCGTATCACCCGCGAATTGCTGCAGGTGCTGGTGGATTGTCAGCATCCCTTCAGCCTGATTACCAAGAGCACCCTGGTGCTCCGTGATCTGGATCTGATTGCGCCCATGGCTCGTCAGAGCAGGGCTTCGGTGGCGGTGTCCGTGACCACGCTGGACAACCGTCTCAAGGGTCAGCTGGAGCCGAGGGCCAGTGGTGGCCGTGAGCGGATCAAGGTGATTCGTGAGTTAAGCCGGGCCGGTGTGCCGGTGACGGTGCTGGTGGCGCCGGTCATTCCCTTTATCAATGATCACGAACTGGAAGATATCGTCGAGCAGGTGGCCCAGGCGGGGGCGCAGCAGGCAGGGTATGTGGTGCTGCGCCTGCCCCATGAGGTGGGACCACTGTGGCAGGAATGGCTCCATGAGCATTACCCGGAGCGGGCGGAAAAGGTGATGTCGGTGATGCGGGATCTCCATGGTGGCGCCATTTACGATAGCCGCTGGCATCAGCGACAGAGCGGTCAGGGAGCCTGGGCGCATCTGTTACGGCAGCGATTTGCTTCCGCCTGCAAGGGGGCCGGCCTGGAAGCCAGGGAAGCCCAATCCCTGGATACCAGTGGCTTTGTGCCGCCGGGCCCCCATGGTCAGCTCAACCTCTGGGGGGTGGCCGAGGGGGCGATCTGAAGCGATGGCGCTGTTGGAGCTTTGCTCGTAAAGCGAAGATTCCTCTGAAAACCCGGGCTCTCAAGGGGTAGTGGCAAGGCAAATGGGTTAAGTGACCAGCGGTTATTTACATGGCGGTAAGTTTTCTCTAAATTAGTGACCAATGGTTACTTAATGGAGAGAAGACATGCAAGCAGTCGTTATTACTGGCGCCAGCGCCGGCATTGGTAAGGAATTTGCCCGGCAACTGGCGGCGGAAGGGAAGAGCTTGGTACTGGTTGCCCGGCGACTGGATCGGCTGGAAGCGCTCGCGGCTGAGCTGCGTGACGGGCACGGCATTGAGGTGGCGTGTATTGCTTCGGATCTGGCGCAGCCGCAGGCATCTGCAGAACTGGTCAAGGCGCTCGAAGAACAGCAGATTGCGGTGACCGGTCTGATCAACAATGCCGGCTTCGGTGATCGGGGGCAGTTTGCCGACCTGGATCTGCAGCGCCAGCTCGATATGGTTCAGGTGAATGTGACCGCCCTGGTAGATCTGACCTGGCGCCTGGTGCCGGCTCTCAAGCAGGCTCAGGATGCGTTTGTCATCAATGTGGCGTCCACGGCGGCGTTCCAGGCTGGTCCGAACATGACTATCTACTATGCCACCAAGGCGTTTGTCCTTTCGTTTTCCGAAGGTCTTCATGAGGAACTGAAAGCAAGCGGCGTGGCGGTGAGCGCCCTGTGTCCTGGCGCCACCGACTCCGAGTTCGCCACCGAAGCACACATGACCGACACCCTGTTGTTCAAGGCAGGCACCATGAGAACGGACGCGGTGGTGAAGAAATCCCTGGCGGCACGCCGTCGTGCCATTGTGATTCCCGGGCTGAAAAACCTGCTGCTGGTGTGGATGGGCAAACTGTCCCCCCGTATGATTACCCGCCGACTGGCAGGCATGCTGCAGGCGTAATCTGCAGACGACTTCTCCCATGGGAAGCATTGGGGCCGGGGCGAGCTGCATCCGAAATATTGAGCATTGATAGCGCGAGGGATAGTTGCCGTCATTGGCTAAACCAGGAGGTCGCGGTGGCACTTTAGCGCGGCTTCCGGGTGTTCAGACCAGGCGGCGTTTGTCTCCGTGCTTATCAATGACCCGGTCCCAATGACCCTGTAAGGGTGTGGGTGTTGTTCGCCTGAGGCCAATTGCACCCTATTGTCATGCCGCCCTGCAGGGTAATGACGGGATAACCGTTTCGGTGGAAATCAGGCCGGCATGATGTAAATGCAGGCCTGCTACCCGACTCAATCAGAGGTTCACTATGGCCGAATGTCCTTTTCAACGCGCCCGCTCCCCGGAGCAGAAGGCGGAACGGCGAGCCCAGATTCTTGCGGCAGCGGCCACCTTCTTCGAGCAGGAGCGTTTTGAAGCGATCAGCCTCGCGTCCATTGCCCGCAAGGCGGGCGTTACCAAAGCGGCCTTGTATCGTTATTTCTCTTCCAAGGAAGCCCTGTTTCTGGGCCTCTACCTGGACGAGCTGGAGCAGGTGAGTCTGGCGCCGGTGAATGACAGCCTGCCGCTGTGGCAGGCCCTGTCCGAGCTGCTGGTGGCGCGGCCGTTGTTTTGTCGTCTGACAGCGATCCTGCATTCGGTGCTGGAACAGAATCTGGAGGAAGACGCGGCCCGTGAGTTCAAACAATCGCTGCTGTCCCGCTTTACGGTCCTGGCGCAACGGATACAGCAGGCCTATGCCCTGACGGGGGATCAGGCGGCCACCTATCTCATGCAGGTGCAACAGACTCTGATCGGTTGCTGGGCGGTCAGTCATCCGGCACCGGTGGTAGAGAAGATACTTGATACACCGGGGCTGGATCTTTTCCGGGTCGATTTCAAAACGGCGTTGCAGGCTCAGCTCAAGGCGTTGGAGATGGCGTTGTGATAGAGCTGTTGTGGAATCGTGCCGAGCAACCTTCTGCCTTGTTGGTATTGGCCCATGGCGCCGGAGCGCCCATGGACAGTGACTTCATGAACGTGATGGCTGAGGCCATTGCCGGGCGGGGGATCTCAGTGGTCCGGTTCGAGTTCCCCTACATGGCGCGCCGGCGTCAGGAACAGCGCAAGTTTCCCCCCAATCGCGCCCCCCAGTTGCTGGCTCACTTCCGGGAGGTACTGGCGGTGTTGCCGGAGGGCTCTCTGCCCGTGTGGATCGGCGGCAAGTCCATGGGCGGGCGTATGGCCTCGCTGCTGGCAGCGGAAGCAGACTGTCCCCCCATCCACGGGGTGGTGGCCTTGGGCTATCCGTTTCATCCTCCGGGCAAACCTGAGAAAACCCGCACCGAGCATCTGCGGCATCTGACGGTGCCCATGCTGATATGCCAGGGTGAGCGTGACCCTTTCGGTAAGCCGGAGGAAGTGGCGGGTTATGGCTTGCCGGGGAACGTTCGGGTGCACTGGCTCGCCAGTGGCGATCATGATTTCAAACCCTTGAAGCGCAGTGGCCTGATTCAGGCTGACTTGATTGAAGAGTCCGCGGTGGCGGCAGCAGGATTGATTCAGGGAGGCTAGCGCTTCCACCAGAGGTTGGCGGAAAACGTCGCCCAGGAAACACAAGAGGCCGCGCCGGGATATCCTGGCGCGGCCTCTTGCGTTTTCACCCAACCCCGGGTGTATTGAGGGCAGGGCGGTACCTGATCATTCTCAACGATCAATTGCCCTTCTTGGGTTTCTCGCTGATCCAGAGATTGATGGTGCCTTCCACGACTACGGTGCCGTCATCACGCATGGCCTTCACGGTGACGGGCAGGTCGCCGGGTTTCCAGTCTTCCGGGTTGGCCTCGGCGGTAGCAGTGATGTCGCTGGTGGCCTTGGCGGTGTAATTCACATTCATCCCTTTGGGGATCCAGCGCAGGTGTTTGGGCACGGACGCTTCCGCCATGGCACCCATGGCGCATTCCAGGGCGTTGCAGATAGCGATCACATGCACCGTCTGGATGTGGTTTTCCACACCTTTACGTTTCTTGAACTTTACCTCACAGAAATTGGGGCGAAGTTCGCTGATGGTCGGGGTAATAGTAGCGAAGTAGGGGGCTTTGCGGCTGAACACCATGGAAAACAGCTTGCGGCCAGCAGGCAGCTTGAGGGCTTTTTCATACATGTTCAGAAGGTAGTTGTCGCTCATGGCAGGACTCCTGTGCAAGATGCGCCCATTTTCCACAGCCGTCCGGGTGGCGCAATGGGTTTGGGGCGCCACTGGCGCGCGCAACTGCTACCATGGCGTCAACATTGAAAGGTCTTGAAAGGAGGCAGTTGTGAAGGTGCTACAGGCCTGGAAAAGCAGTAGCTGGAAAGTGAAAACCCTGATTATTCTGGCTAGCCTTTATCTGCTTTATGCCTTGCTGGGGTTTTTCCTGGCACCGGGCCTGGTCCGGGATAATGCCAGGCAGGCACTGGCAGACCTGACCGGTCGGCAAGTCACCATTGAGGAGGTGAAGATCAACCCTCTGGTGCTAAGCGCCACGGTGAAAGGTTTCTCCATTGAAGACGACCAGACCGAGGTGTTGCTCGGATTCAACCAGCTGTATGTGAATTTCCAGCTGTCTTCCCTGTTCCGCTGGAGCTGGCATTTTGATGAGATCATGCTCGATGCCTTGACGGTGCGGGCCCAGCGCAACCCCGGTAATACCTTCAGCTTTGATGATGTGCTGAGCCATATCCAGACGCAGCTTGCCCAGACTCCGGAGGAGGAAGCCGCGGAGCCGGAGCAGGAAGAGCCGGGGTTGCCGGCCATTTCCATAGCCAGCCTCAGTCTTGCCGATGGCGATCTGCGTTTTACCGAGGCCACCGGTGAAGAGCCAGAGACTTTAGTGCTGCCGCTGGCCTTCACGGTGAGCAACTTCTCTACCAAGAGCAAGGACGAAAACAGCAATGACTACGCCATTCGCCTGGAAGGGCCGGACGGCGGCGTCCTTGACTGGCAGGGCCGTTTCGAATTTACCCCCTTCAGCGCGCAGGGCCACTTGAATGTGGAAAAGGTCGATCTGGTCCCGCTGGCGCGCCTGCTCAAGAACGAAGTGCGTTTTACGGTGCCGTCCGGTGAGCTGGATGTGGAAACCGCGTATCAATTCAACGCGGAGCCTCAACCCAGGGTGCTGCTCAGCGACGGCCAGTTGATATTGCGACAGCTGCAGCTGTTAAAACCCGGTGAGGACACGCCCAGTGTCTCCCTGCCGCAGGTTCGCGTTGAAGGCGTGGCGCTGGACTCCCATGCCCAGGAACTGACGATCCCCAATGTGACCGTTACCGATCCCGGTGTCACTGTGGTACTGGATGGTCAGGGCATTGATCTGGCAACGCTGTTCCTGCCTGTTGATCGGGAGGCGGCGGAGGAGCGCGTCGAGGAAGTCAAAGAGAAGGCAGAGCAGGCGGCCCAGAAAGTTCAGCAAGGTAAAAGCGAATGGATTGTTCGCCTGGAGAACGTGCAGGTTGCCGGCAGTGGACTGCGGTTCACCGATCGCACCCTGCAACCGGCTCAGACCCTGGCGCTGTCCGACGGCACCCTGACCCTGAAAAACCTGATTATCGGCGAGCCAGCCACGTTTAGCTGGGAAGGCAGTAGCAAGATCCAGCAGAGCGGCACTTTGAACCATTCCGGTGAAGGCAATCTGACGCCTTTCAGTATGGATGCCCAGGCCGGGCTGAAAGGGTTGTCGTTGACACCCTTCTCGCCATGGCTGGAACGGGAAGCGCCGCTGGTGCTGGCCGACGGACTGTTGTCCCTGGATACCCGGGCCAGCGTGAAAGGTGAGAACGCGGATGTGTCGGTCAATGCCTCCGCCACGGTGGAAAATGTCAGTTTGCTGGAAAATGGCCAGTCCTTGCTGAAGATCAACCAGGGCCGCGTGACAGACCTGTCACTGAGCACGGCTGAACAGGTTGTGCGTATCGGTGAGGTGGGGCTCACCGGGATGGATCTGGCCAACCGGGTGGATGCCCAGGGTCGGGATGTGGCCGCACGGATTCAGGCGGGTATGCCTTCCGGTAATTCTCCGGATAAAGCCAATAGCCAGAGTCAGAGCGAGCCCTGGCAGGTCACTGTGGATCGTGTGCGGCTGGTGGGCAGCCAGATTCGCCATGAAGATTTGTCCCTTAGCCCGAATTTCCGGATCGGCCTGTACCAACTGTCCGGTAATCTGCGCAATCTGGATACCCGACCGGGTAGGCGGGCCAGGATTGATCTGAGTGCGCAGGTGGATCGCTACGCACCCCTAACGGTGAAAGGGTCGCTGACACCGGAGCCTCTCTTCACGGATCTGAATGTCTCTCTGCAGAACTATGAAATGACCGGATTGACTCCCTACACCGGTCAATACCTGGGCTACAAGGTGGAAAAAGGCCAGCTGGGTGTCACCACGGGAGTCTCCATCGAAAAAAACCAGCTCAGTAGTGATACCAATATTCGTGCCGATGAGTTCTATCTGGGTGAACAGGTCCCCAGCGAACAGGCGGTGAAAGCTCCCGTTAAACTGGGGCTTTCCGTCCTGCGAAACCGGTCCGGCGAAATTACCCTGCCCGTTACCATGGCCGGCAATCTGGATGATCCCAGTTTCAGCGTGGGCGGCATGGTGCTCAAGGTCTTGAGCAATATCGTGGTGAAGGCAGCCACGGCACCGTTTTCCGTGCTGTCAGCGCTGGCCGGTGGCAAAAACCTTGAGACCATTGCCTTTTCGGCAGGGGATGCCGAGATCCAGTCGGACACAGCCTCAGCCCTGGATGCGCTTGCCAAAGTGCTCAATGAGCGCCCGCAGCTCAGGGTGGGGCTGGTCGGCACGACCAATGAAGCGGACCGTACTGCGCTGGCAGCGCAGGCCATTGGACGGGATGTGGCTGATGAGGACTGGTTAGGTATCGATGACGCCTTGCTGGAGAAGAAGTGGCGCCGCAAATTGATTCGGCGCTATGAGTCCAGCACCGACCGTGACGTGGAGAGTCTGGTCAGCGACCCGCTACCCGAAGACGATGAACAGCGGGAAACGATTCTGGCCAGAGCTGCCTGGGAATCCATGCTGGCAGCCGACGCCCAAGCGCTGGATCGGGCGCAACTCACCGAACTGGCACGTCTGCGGGGTGAAAATGCCAAAGCGGCCTTGGTGCAGACCCTGGGAATTGATCAGAACCGGGTGTTCCTGAACGAAACCACCGTCGATGGCAATGTGGCTGGCCTGACCCTGACTCTGGAAAAATAAGTGTGGCGTTGATCTGGAAAACCGACCTGCAAGGTGTGCATTACGAAGTGCGTCGAGCAGGCCGGACCCTGCGGCTGTATGCCAATGGCGTTCAGCATTCCGAGTTTCATCCCAAGCGCCTGCTCACTGGCAGTGTCTGGGATCTGCTCTGGCTGCCGGCACTACTGCATGAGCCTTCCCGGTTTCGCCGGGTGCTGGTACTGGGGCTGGGCGGGGGATCACTGATCCCGCCGATTCGACGTTTGTTGAACCCGGAGACGCTGGTTGCCGTAGAGCTGGACCCTGCCCATTTGCAAGTGGCGCGGGAGGTGTTTGGCATGGCGGCGTTCGGCGTGGACACCCATGAAGGGGATGCCCAGGCCTGGTTGCGGGCCTATCAGGGAGAACCGTTCGACCTGATTATCGAAGACCTGTTCGCCCCCAGTAATGAGCAGGTCAGCCGCGCGGTGGCAGCAGACAGGCCGTGGCTAGAGTGTCTGGCAGACAATCTGGCACCCGGCGGTACCCTGGTGATGAACTTTGGTGACTGGAAGGAATACCGGGAAAGCCCGGCGGCCACCGATGAGGCCATGGCCGGCTATGCCAGCCGTTTCCGGTTATCATGCAGTGACTGTCACAACGCGATCATTGCCTTCACCCGGGAACCGGCTCGCAGCATCCACCTGCGCCGGCGGGTGGAGGCGACCCCGCTGCTGTCCACCCGCGATGCCCGAGCCCGGCTGGATTACCACATCCGGCAGCTGGACTGAGGGAGAAGAGGCAGAGCGAGTGACGAGTAGCGAGTAACGGAAACCGAATCGGAATTCCCGTTTTTGCCTTTCGTTTCTCGCTTCTCGTAACTCGCAACGAACCTTGCTTTGTTCGCCTTATGTCCGGGCGCAAAGAGCGGAGCGCCCTCCGTCAAATCACGCTCAATCCAGCATCGAGACGGAATACAGAACCTGGCTTTCCTTTTCGGTGAGCAGTTGTGAGGTGCGTGCCTGGTTGTCGTGCAGCCCTACAAACAATGCCCGGTAGGTGAGTACAGCCTGGACATAATCCCGGGTTTCCCGAAACGGGATGGATTCGATCCAGACATCCGCGGGCACGGCATCGTCTTCCTCTCCCAGCCAGTTATTCACCCGATGCGGACCGGCATTGTAAGCCGCCAGGGCCAGCACCCGGTTGCCTTTGAATTCGTCCAGCAACTCTGCCAGGTAACGGCTGCCGAGCTGGATATTCAGATCAGGGTTCTGCAGGGTCTGGTTGGTGGGCCGTCCCAGATTGGCGTCCTTGGCAACCTTGCGAGCGGTGGCTGGCATCAATTGCATCAGGCCCATGGCCCCTACCGGGGAGCGAGCTTGGGGATTGAAGGCACTTTCCCGTCGCGCCACTGCCATGGCCAGCCAGGGATCCAGGTCATGGTCCGCCGCCATCCGTTCAAAATCGTTCTGGAATGCCGGCGGGAAACGCCAGGCCAGCACATCCCAGGCCTTGGCCTGGATGGATGCCTGTACCGCCAGGTCATACCAGTGTTGTTCCAGTGCATGCTGGGCAAGCTGGCGAACCTTGGCATCATCGTTGTGCCACATCAGCCACAGCCACTCCTGACGGGCCGCATGATCCTCGCCCAGTTCCCGCAGCAGTTTCACTCTGGTGATGGCGGGGGGAGGCGTGAAATCGTCGGAGGACGCAACCCTGGCATTGGAGAAATGGTAGGGCTCGCCAAGCCGGTCGGCGGCCATAAAGGCAAAAAAGTTTCTCTGTCTGGCCGCTTGCTGGTAGAGGGCCCGGGCCCGATCGGATTGGTCCAGTTCCTCCAGGGCCCGGGCACGCCAGTAGAGCCAGCGTGAGTCCTGCTGTTCGTTTTCTGGCAAACGGCTAATCCACTGCTCCGCGCTACTCCAGTCCTGTTCAATGATGGTACGCCGGGCGCGTTGGTCCAGCAGTTCCCCATCCGGGTTGGCCACCAGCCAGGTGTCCAGCCATTGGCGATTTTCTTCAATGCCCCGGATGGTGGAATACCAGGCAATGCGTCGACCGGCTTCTGCCCGGATGGTGTCATCGCGAAGACCGTGACGACGGCTGTGCTCATCGAACCACTGGCGAGCGGCTACCGTGTCCTTGTAAGCCCACCGGTGAAGGGCTGCGGCCAGCAGTTGCTGGCGTTGTTCCGGCTTGATGGCGGTGGGCAGGTTGTCCACCTTGTCGGGATCACGATAGAGCGTTTCCAGCCAGTCACTGGCCGTTTCATAATCGGTGTCCTCGAGTTTCTGTGCCAGGTAGCGGATCAGGCCACGGCTGTTGGCCTTGAAGGCCAGCAGCTGCCTCTCCCAGATAGCGGCATCGTCAATCACACCCCGTGCCTGAGCCTGATCAAACAGGGGGTCACACTGATTGGGGCGAGATTGTCCACTGGCCCAGATTTGGGCAGCAGCTTGCAGGGCGGTGTCGTCCCCATTGGCCAGTTTGGCCTGGTAGTAGTAGCACTGGCGGGCAGTGGCAGAGGGGACATCGCTGATGACAGCCAGCAAAGCGTCCCACTTTTTCGCCTTGCCATAGGCCACGGTAGCCAGCTGACGAATATCGTTAGGCAGGGGCGAATCCGGGTAGCGCCGAGCGTAGTCGTTGATCCTGTCCGGGGCCAGGTCCGGCAATGCCGCCCGCAGCCGATGGAAATCCAGATAGGCTTGCAGAGGATGATCGTCTCCCAGCTGTTTTTCCATCCGGGTCAGGGTATTCCAGTCATCATTGCGTGCTGCGTCCAGTGCCTGGCGGAAAGCGCCGCTATCCGTAGCGGCGGCCACCAACGAAGAAAACAGACAACAACTAAACAGTGCCACAGCGCGAAAATAGGCAACAGCGCGAATGCAGGGTCCTGCGCTTACCATTTAAGTCTCCACATCGTCGGGTTGATTCCGTGATTCTACCGGTGTGGCCGGTTCGTTGGCGTGGAGAATGTGTAAAACTTGAAGCCTAATACCAAAGGGTGAGAGCCCGTTGCGACTGACATGAAAAGGCGTGCTGCTCTATACTGCGCCGCACTTTATTCCACCGGTTCGAGCTCGCTGCTATGGAAAATACGACACAGTTATTATTGCGCCAGGCAGGGGCCCTGTCGGGCCGTCAGGTATTGGTGGTGGATGCGGATGACCCGGCACTGAAAAACCTGGATGCGGATGCCCAGGTGCATTTGCATGCGGATGATTTCACCGTAGGTGCCCAGCAGTGGGCAGCGGCACCCACGGTCCCCCCCGAGGTGGATCTGCTGGTTCTTCCCTTGCCCAAATCCATTGAGCGTTTACGGTTTCTGCTTAACTGGCTGGCCGGTGAAATCAGTCAGCCGGTGGAGTTATGGCTGATCGGACCGGCCAAGGGAGGCATCCGTGGCGCCCTGAAACACATGCAGTCACATGTGGATGATGCGGTATTGGTGGATAGTGCGCGCCACTGCAAGTTGTATAGCGGCCAATTACAGCCCGGGGAAACACAGACGCTGGCGGCCTGGGGGCAGGCGATACCGGTTGGGGATCTGGAGATCGTCAGCTATCCGGGCGTGTTCAGTCATGGCCGCCTGGACGAGGGGACCCGGCTATTGCTGGAGTTGATGGCCGCGCATCGCTTGCCTGGCCCGGGAAGCATGATCGATATGGGCTGCGGCGCAGGAGTGATCAGTGCCAGCCTGGCCAGCCAGGGATGGAAGGTGCAGGCGGTGGATGTGAGTGCCTGTGCGGTGGCGGCGACCACCGCCAGCCTGGCCCGTAATGGTTTGCAGGGGCGAGTGATTGGCGGCGATCTGTTTTCTCCGATCTCCGGTCGGGTGGACATGATTGTCACCAACCCTCCCTTTCACGACCGTCGTCAGCGCACCACGGATATCACTCGCCGGTTGATCGCCGAGGCACCGGCTTACCTGAACAAGGAGGGAGAAATGTGGCTGGTGGCAAACCGCGAGTTGCCCTACGCCCAGTGGCTGGATGAGGCCTTTTCCCATGTGCAGGTGGCCGGGGAGACTACGCGGTTTCGGGTATATCGGGCGGTGGTATGAATCAGAACAGGGCATTGCTGCCCTGATGCTTTTTCCCGTAACGGTTTTTCTGTAGGAGCCATGCTTGCATGGCGAACCGCCCACACAGGCAAACAGGTTCGCCATGAGAGCATAGTGACTACAGGCGTTTCTCCTGCCTCATCCAGTGAATACAGTTTGCGATCATGGTGGCCAGCGGAACCTTGTCGTTGAAGCCCAGAGCTTCTACGGCCTTGCTGCCATCCGCATGCACCCGGCTGGTTACCAGCGCCACCTTTTCCGGTGTCAGACGGGGTTCATTGCCGGTAAACAGGCTGCCAATAGGGTATAGCTGTCCGGCCAGTTTCAATACTGCCGGAGGCACGGTGCGGGTCGGGGCTTTTTTGCCCAGTTGCCCGGCAATGGTCTGCACCAGTTCCAGAAAGCTGGCTTCCACTCCGGCCAGGATATAGCGCTCACCGCATTGGCCCCGTTCCAGCGCCGCCAGGTGCGCGTTGGCCACCTCTTCAACGGCGCAGAAATTGCCCCCGCCCGGTGGCACCCCCGGCAGCTTGCCGTCCTGAATCAGTTTGATCATCTGCGACCAGTTATGGGTGTCGCCGGCGCCGATAATCCCGCAGGGATTCAGGATGACGGCGTCCAGCCCCTGGCGGATACCGTTTTCCACCTCTTGTTCGGCCAGATACTTGCTGCGGTTATAGCCGATCCAGTCGTTGGCGGCATTGGAGGGTGTCTGTTCATTGATGGGGGTGTCCTGGATACCCCAGGCAGAAATCGAGGAGGTATGCACGAAGCGGCCCGCTACATTTTTCAGCGCCGCGCTGACCATGGCCCGGGTCCCCAGGACGTTATCCCGGTACTGCTGCTCGTTGCCGCGTCGCCACAAACTGGTATTACCGGCCACATGAAACACCGCGTCCGGGGCTGCCGGCATCACCAGGGCCAGCTCGGTGGCATTGTCCAGCGGAGCCTGTACCACCTGAACGCCCTTGGCCTGGAGTGCTGCCGCATCACTGTAGGGTCGGATCACGGCGGTAACTTCCCAGCCCCTGGCCAGCAACTGATCGACGATATGCCCACCGAGAAAGCCCCGGGCCCCACTCACAAATGCCATTGGCATGGCCATGCTCCTCTTTTCATTCTCATCGTTACGGGGCCTCTGAGTATGCAATGCATGATTCAGAAGCGGTTAATGCAGTGTAGCCCAACCTTTCTATTATGACGTATTTGCCCACATCAGCACTGGCAAAGACACATCCTTTTGACTATATTGCCGGTTGTCAAAGCGGGTGTAGTTCAATGGTAGAACGGCAGCTTCCCAAGCTGCATACGAGAGTTCGATTCTCTTCACCCGCTCCATATTGAAAAGCCACCCAGCGGGTGGCTTTTTGTTTATGGGGATATCGGTGTTTGTCAGATCGGATAAGCCAGAAATTTCCCGCCAAGCCGGAACAGTACCTGTACCTGCATCCCTTCTTCCAGGTCTTGAGCGGCGTCCCGCGCCAGCATGATGTAGGGGTAGCGGCGCGCCCAGGCGCATGGCTTCACATAGTGAGTCAAGGATGGGGCAGGGGCGTCGGCGACAAAGCTGTCATTTTCCCGATGATAGAGCACATAGCCCTGAAAAACGGCGTTGGCCGGCAGTCCCATTTCTTCCAGAAAGTCGGACATCCAGCCCGGGTTCCCTTCAAGCATATGACTGCATCCTGATCATGGATTCTTAATGCCAACCCTAAGGCAGCCATGGTGATGGTGTGGATATGCCTTTCTTTGCGTTTTGTTGTTTTCCTGTGTGTTCCGTCAAGGGGGTATCCGGCAATATGGGCGCACTATATAACTGTACATAAAGACAGTATTTGATAGCATGGTGCTATCGCTATTTTCCTGTGGTGTCCCATGACTGCGCTGCCTTTTTTTACCGAACGTGTTGCCGCCGGGTTCCCGTCTCCTGCCCAGGGATATCTGGAGGCGCCGCTGGATCTGAACCAGCTGTGCATCGGCCAGCAGGAAGCCACCTTCTTGCTTCGTGTGGAGGGGGATTCCATGCGCGACGCCGGCATTTTTGCGGATGACATTCTGGTGGTGGACCGCTCTCTGGAGCCGGCCCACGGGGATGTGGTGGTGGCGTCGCTGAACGGGGAATTCACTGTGAAGGAATTGCGGTTGCGACCGCAGCCCGTATTGATGCCTCGCAACCCCTGCTATGCGCCGATACCGCTGGCCGATCAGGAGTGGGAGCTGTTCGGGGTGGTGACATTCTCGCTCCATGCGCACCGGCCAGTGGCCCGCTCCGGACGATGACTGCCATGTTTGCGCTGGTGGACTGCAACAGCTTCTATGCTTCCTGTGAGCGTATTTTTCGCCCGGACCTGCGGGGGCGCCCGGTGGTGGTGCTATCCAACAACGATGGCTGCATCGTGGCGGGATCCGCCGAGGCCAAGGCACTGGGGGTGAGAACCGGGATGCCCCTGTTCGAGGCGCGGGATCTGATCCGCAAGCATCAGGTCGCGGTGTTTTCCTCCAACTATGGACTGTACGGTGATATCTCCCGGCGGGTCATGGCGTCGCTGGCGACGCTGGTACCCGCGGTGGAGGTGTATTCCATTGATGAGGCGTTTCTGGATCTGTCTCTGATGCGACCCGAGGAGCTTCAGCCACTGGGTCAGGCCTTACGCGAGCGGGTTGGCAAGTGGGTGGGGGTCCCCGTATGTGTGGGGGTGGCGCCGACCAAGACCCTGGCCAAGCTGGCCAACCATGCGGCCAAGAGGTATCCGCAAACGGGGGGCGTGCTGGTACTGACGGATCCGCAGAGGCGTCAACGGCTGCTGGCACGTACGCCGGTATCGGCGGTGTGGGGGATCGGCCGACGTCTGGGGCGGCGTCTCAATGATATGGAGATTGAGACTGCGCTGGACCTGGCGCAGACCGATTACCGTCTGATCCGCAAGCGCTTTTCCGTGGTGCAGGAACGGGTAGTGCGGGAATTGAATGGAGAAAGCTGCCTGCCCCTGGAAACCCGCCTGGAACCCCGTCAGCAGATCATCCATTCCCGTTCTTTCGGGGAGCCGGTGGCCTCGCTGATGGCCGTGCGTCAGGCGGTCAGTGATTTTACCGCCCGGGCCGCGGAAAGCATGCGTGCCGAAGGACTCAGTGCCGGTGCGATCAGTGTGTATCTGCGCACGGCTCCGGTGGGCAAACCACAGCAGTTATTTCCCCATTCCGCCCGGGCGACCCTGTCGCCGGCCACGACAGACACCCGGGTGATGGTTCGCCATGCCATGGAAATGGTGTCAGCCCTGTGGCAGGCCGGTTACCGCTATGGCAAGGCGGGAGTCATGCTGACGGATCTGGGCCCGGCGGGGCGTGAGCAGGTCACCCTGTTTCGCGAAGATGACAACGCAGAGAAAGGGAAGGCGTTGATGGCGGTGATGGATACCATCAACCGGAGCGGCAAGGGCAAAGTCTGGTTGGCAGGGAGAGGGGTCAATCAGGCGGCGCGCTGTGTCTGGGCCATGCGTCGGGCGCATTTGTCACCGGCCTATACCACCCGCTGGAACGATCTGCCCCGGGCCCGGTAACCCGGGCGGCGGGGCAGAGAATGACGCCTGTCAGACGGCGGTCATCGGTACCTGATCGAGCATGCGTTCCTCGATACGGTCCAGACGGGCGCGGCAGTCGCGGAAGGTGCGACTGATGGCGGTAGTGTTGGCCACCATATCGAGCTTGGGCCAGGTCGCCTTTTCCCCCTTGCGGATGTAGTTGCGTACATCCTGCAGGGTCGGGTTGCTCAAGACTCTCAGGGCGTTCATGGGCTGGCGCGGCGGGATCATGTTGATATCGCCGATGTATTTCTGGGTGACCATGCTTTTGGCCTTGTCGAACATCAGGCCCACGTCGTTGGACTCCACCCGGCGCTGCATCAGTTGTAAAGCATAGCGCAGGTTCATGGACACGTTTTTCAGGCCCCAGTCTGCCAGTGTGCTCAGGGAACTGTCGGTGTTCTCGTTACGGGACAGGAAGGGCACCACATGGGGGTTGGTCTGGCTGACAATGGAGTGGTTGACGCCATACAGTCGTGACAGGCGGCGGATGGGCAGGTCGTCGACGATGGAGCCATCCACGAACTTGCGGCCGGGGATATAGGGCACCCGCTCGCCATCGATATTCTTGGCCCACAGGGAGACCGGCGGGTAGATGCCGGGAATCGCGCAGGACGCCAGGGACGCCTTGCGGATCAGCACATTGGGCGAGGTACGCCAATTAAGCAGACGGGCGTGCTGATTGCGGTCGTAGGGGCTGACGGTGATGTTGATTTCACGACCGGTGTGGCGGTAGGCCTCCTCGAAGGTCATGTCGAGGATGTTCTCTTCCAGGCAGGCTTCCAGGTGGTCGCCGTCCAGTACGGGCGTGCCGCGCACGATGCCCTTCCAGCCCAGCACCTTGAAGGCTTCCAGATAAATGTTTTCCGGTTCCAGCTTGAGCTTCAGCTCTTCATCGTTGTGGGTCCCCACAACGGACGCAATGATGCTGCCGGCACTGGAGCCGGAGATCACGGAAGGCAGTAGGCCTTGCTCCCAAAGACAACGGGCCACGCCGATATGGAACAGTCCCAGGGCGGCGCCACCGGACAGCATCAGGCAGCTCTGGCCAAAGGCCTGGCCGGTGGTTTCGAAGAAATCCAGTTTTTCCTTGAGCCCGAATTCCTTGAAGTTGGTATCACACAGGTAATTCAGGGCGATGGTGACTTCTTCGAGATAATTCTCGATCAGACGCTTGGTGCCTACCCGGGTCTGCTGATAAAGGCGCGGGTTGGAGATATTGCCCAGGTTGCCGTGCAGGCCTTCGTGTAAATGGAACACCAGCTTGTTCACGTCATGGCGTTCACGGGCCTGACGAATCTGCCACAGGCGATTACGGATCAGCTCGTAGTCGTAATGGGGCGAGCGATCGATTTCCTTCCATTCATCCGCACCGGAAAGACGGTCGTGTTCGCGGCTGGCTTCGTACCATTCTTCGTAGGTTTCTGCGCGCTCGATGGCCCGGTCCAGTTGCTTGAGAGTGCCTTTCATGCAGGTCTCCGCTCATTATTGTCATTGGCTGATGTCAGTATAGCCATGACTGGAGGCCGGGTTTAAGGCTTTGTAGGACAAAAAGAACGCGGCCGAAAAGAAAAAGCCGCGTTTATATGGGCAGAATTGCCTATCAGGCGATCAGCGCAAGCTGATGGGGGCAGGCCGGTCAGCCGGGTAAGGCCCGGGCCACGTCTTCCAGAACCCGGATCATGTTCATGGCACGGAATGGATGGGACAGGGTGAAGGGGGCATTGGGTCGGTTCTGGGAGCTGGGGTATACCACGATGCAGGGTTTGTCCCCTTTGCCGGCGGGAAGATGACGTGCCTCACTGGCGGCGACCAATAATACGTCGGCTTGTCCGGGGTCGGCATTTTCCCAAATAACGCTGCAACGACCATTGATGATGCCCATCATGGAGACAAAGGCGCTGGCAGAGTCATGAGTCAGGCCACTGACGGAGATTTTGCGGTTCATGGTACGTCCCTGTAGAGGTTCCTGAAACCGATGGGCTCGGTGGTTTGGGGGAACGTCGCGATCCCTTGGGGACTGTTGTAGTCAAACCGTGGTGGCACGGGCAAAGCGATAACGACCGGTGGCGGTGGGGTAGATACCGAACGGGGTTATGATCCAATGCGCATAAGAGAAAGCCGATAAATTTTGTAAGCTATCTCTTACAAATCGGACTTGTGCCGGGTGCGGAACTGACCCGGGGTGATGCCGGTATGTCGCTTGAAGCTGCGCTGGAAAGAGCGGATATCCGAGTAGCCCAGGGCTTCGGCAATCTCTGCCTGGGGAGCCGGGCTCTGGCAAAGCAGTTGCCGGGCCCGGTGCAGGCGCACCTCATCCAGCAGTTTTTGCCAGTTGTGGCCTTCATCGGCCAGGCGCCGGTGGAGCGTGCGAACATTCATGCCAAGCCGTTCGGCGATGGTTTCCTTGCGGGGCAGGGAATGGCCAATGGCATCCTGGATGCACTGCTTGACCCGCTGGCCCAGGCTGGTTTCCACGCCCAGCTGGTTGAGTTGCTGGATCGCGTGGGCTTCCAGGGTAGACAGCAATAGCGGGTCCGGTTGACGGATGGGTTGTTGCAGCAGGTCCGGTGGGCCGATCAGGGCCGAGCAGGGCTGGGCAAACCGCACCTCGCAGAGAAACACTCGCTGGTATTCCTCCACCAGCGCCGCTCTGGGTCGGGGATGTTCCAGCCAGACCTGGGCCGGGGCCAGTTTTTCATTTCCGGTCAGCCAGCGGGCATAGCGGACCCAGGACCCCAGCACATTGTCGATCAGGTGCTGGCGTGCGGGTTGCTGGACGTAGCGGCATTGCCAACGGATGGCCGCCTGATTATCGGTGACTTGCGTGTCGGTGGTGCCCATGTCGCCCACCAGCTTTTCGTAGAGACTGACCTTGGACAAGGCCTCCTGCAACGTGCTGGCGCTCATGGCAATGTAGCCCATCACGTTATAGGAGCCGGGTTGCACGAACTCGGAGGTGTGCAGCCCGAACAGGGGGTCTCTGGCCTGGTGAATCAGTGTGTGCAGCAAGGTCTGGAAGCTGACACCGGGTATGCGGGCATCCGGCTGGCGGATCCGTTCCGCATCCAGGTTGGCAGCCTCCAGTGCCGCAGCAATATCCAGCCCCCGGGCCTCACCGTGGGAGAGATATTGCTGCAGCGCCGCGCTGCAGATTTGCCCCAGGTTATCCATCAATCCAGTTCGAAGGTGATCTGGACCCGGGCGGTGATGTCGGTTTCACCGGGGCGATAGCTGTCGGCGTTTCCGCTTTCCTTGCTGCGAGCCATCATCATCACCGGCTGCGGAGATTGCACGTCCTGCGCATGGATCTGGATGGCCTTGCCCAGTTCCCGATCAGCGGCCTCAGCGATGATGCGGGCGCGCTGGCGGGCGTCGGCCACGGCTTTTTCCAGGGCCCGGTTGGCGAGCTCGTCAGCATTACTGACCTCGGTGCCAGCAGGACGAATGTCGCGTACGCCTTGTTTGGCCAGGCCTTCCAGCAACTGTGTGTAGGTGTCCAGACCGTTGGCGCGGAAGATCACGTCACGGCTGACTTCATGGCCGATGAGTTTGCGTTCAGGCTGGTACTGCCATTGTGGCTGGACGTGCAGGTCACTGGCGCGGACCTGTTTCTCTTCGATGTCCAGGTCATCGGCCAGGTCAAGCATGTCGGCCACCGCGTCATCAACGCGGGACTTCATGGCGGCAATATCATCGCCTTGCTCGCGGGCCGTCGCGGCCACCCGAAAAATATCCGGCTGGGCAGCGATTTCGCCATTGCCGGAAACCGTAATACTGTCGGGTCCGGTGCTGAGCATCTGGTGTGTATCGCTACAGGCGGTAAGGGTCAACGCTCCCAGGGCGATCAGGGATGCGGCGGTGATGCGTTTCATGGACTCTCCTTGTACTGCCGTCCAATCGGCAGGATTCTATTTTGCGTATTTATCACGGGATAACCACCCCAAGGTTTGTGTTTGTGTGAGGGCGTCCATGATTTGGCGCTCAACGGATAACATCCATGGGGTGACTTGGTTGTTCCCGGCTTAGCCCCTATCATCGCAGCTCGCGAAACGGAGGCCATCATGAGTTCAGCCGAGCAACGCATTCGACAGCAATTGGGCGAATTTATTCCCGAGGATCTGGGCGTCAGCCTGGCATCGGTGAATGCCATTGAATCACTGGCGGTGGATGACCGCACCGTCCACGCCCGAATCGTTCTGGGATTTCCGATTGACGGTATCCGTGAGCAATGGATAGCGCAGATTCGGGAGTATCTGGAGCCGGTGCTGGAAGGCCGCGAGCTGACGTTGACCCTGACGGCGAAGATCATTCCGCATCGGGCCCAGAGCAGCCTGCCGGCGCTGGACCAGGTCGCCAATGTGATTGCCATCGCTTCCGGTAAAGGCGGGGTGGGGAAATCCACGACGGCGGTGAATCTGGCGTTGGCGCTGCAGGCGGAGGGCGCCCGGGTGGGGCTGCTGGATGCGGATGTGTTTGGCCCCAGCCAGCCGTTGATGCTGGGCTTGCCGGACGGCACTCGTCCAGAGGTTCTTGAAGGCAAGTACTTCGTGCCGGTGGAGGCCTATGGGTTGCAGACCATGTCCATGGGGTACCTGACCACCAAGCAGACCCCGGTGGTCTGGCGGGGGCCGAAAGCCAGTGGCGCGCTGGTGCAAATGATGGAGCAGACCCGCTGGCATGAGCTGGATTATCTGTTGGTGGATCTGCCCCCGGGCACTGGCGATATCCAGCTGACGCTGGCCCAGAAAATTCCCGTCGCCGGTGCGGTTGTGATCACCACGCCCCAGGATATTGCCCTGTTGGATGCCATCAAGGGGGTGGAGATGTTTCGCAAGGTGGATATCCGGGTATTGGGCATTGTGGAAAATATGGCGGTGCACATTTGCAGCCAGTGCGGCCATCAAGAGCATGTGTTCGGCCAGGGCGGCGGTGAAAGGATGGCCCGGGAGTATCACACTGACGTGCTGGCGGCCCTGCCGTTGTCACTGCGGATCCGCGAACAGGCTGACAGCGGCCAACCGGTGGTGGCGGCCTGCCCGGACAGCGAGGAGGCCGGGCTGTACCGGCAGGCCGCCCGCCGTCTCGCGGCCAGGCTGTCATTGACGGAAGCCGGCAAGCGGTCATTTCCCAAAGTGACACAGCATTGAGAAAGGCAGTGAACCCGGCCTGCTGCGTGCGGCGTTTCATGCTGCTACCATTGGCCGCTTGAACGCCAATTACCCCGGAACATTGAGGCGCAATAATGACGATTAAATCGGATCGCTGGATTACCCGTATGGCCGCCGAAAAAGGCATGATCGAGCCCTTCCAGGCCGGCCAGATTCGTGCCGACGAGAATGGCGAAAAAATGATTTCCTACGGCGTGTCCAGCTATGGCTACGATGTGCGCTGCGCGGATGAGTTCAAGGTGTTCACCAATATTCACTCCGCCACGGTGGATCCCAAGGCCTTCGACGAGCGCAGCTTTGTGGATATCAAGGGCGATTACTGCATCATCCCGCCCAATTCCTTTGCACTGGCCCGCACGGTGGAGTACTTCCGCATTCCCCGCAATGTGCTGACCATCTGCCTGGGCAAGTCTACCTATGCCCGTTGCGGCATTATCGTCAATGTGACGCCGCTGGAGCCGGAGTGGGAAGGGCATGTGACGCTGGAATTTTCCAATACCACTACCTTGCCGGCGAAGATCTATGCCCATGAAGGTGTGGCTCAGATGCTGTTTTTCGAGTCTGATGAGATGTGCGAAACGTCCTACATGGACCGGGGCGGGAAATATCAGGGACAGCGCGGTGTGACCCTGCCGCGGGCGTAAAGCCAGCCGGCAGAGCTTGCCATGGGAGCGTCGCCAGCGACGCTCCCGAACAGGCGTTATCCGCTGACTTGATCCGGGCCGGCGTAATCAATCATGATCAGTTCCGCCTTGAGCAGGGTGCTTTCAATGTGCCTGGCTTTCACCACCATGTAATCCAGGCTTGGCGCTACCCAGAACAGGGTGCGACGCTTTTCCTTGCTGTCTCCCTCACGCTTTTTCTCCACCAGCAGGGTATCGATCTTGCCCAGTGGGGTGTCGATTTCTTCCCGGTCGATGATTTCGAAATGGTGGGTACGGAGTTTATCGCCGTAGGCACTGGTGACCTTGTAGGCCTTGTCACCGGTGGCAAACACGCAGCGCCCGCGGAGCAGAATGGTCAGCTCATCGAGGGTGTTTTCCGGGATTTCCAGGCTTTCCTGATCGTCTTCCGACTCGTTGTGGACCATGGGCGGGTCCCACTGAAAATCCATGTGATGGTAGCGGTGCTGGCCGAAGCCCTTGAACTCGTGCACATAGTGGGTGGTCCGGGGCTGGCAGTCGCGCCAATGGAAATAGCTCTCTTCCGTGTTGGTGAGCAGGAACGACTTGGCCTTGAGCAGCATGCGGTAATAGTCTTTGCCCTCGGCAGGCTCCAGGACCAGATCGGCCTTGACGGGGGTGGGCAGTTTATTCACATAAATGCGGAATTCAGCGGCGAAGGGCGCCAGTGGTTCGGCGGAGGCAAGGCTGCTGGTTATCAATAGCAGGGCAAGTAATATCCGTTGCACCGTTATAATCCTTCCATAGATTGCAGTGTCATCACGTGGTCGCCATCACTGTTTTCCTGCAAGAGTTGCACAAGCAGGTAGTCATGCTGTGGCGCAAACCACATATAGGTCTGTCGTTTGCTGTTGGCGCCCCGCTGGCGTTGTACTTTTACGGTTTCAATCCGCTGGCCGTCAATCTCCAGGGATTCTTCGCCGACTACCCGGTAACGGTGGTTTTCCAGGGAGCGCTCGTCAGCCACCTGTAACTTGATGTCCTGTTGCCCTGCTTGCAGGGAGCACTGCAAGGCCAGAGAGACAGACAGCTCGTCTGTCGCTTCATCGGTGATCGGATAGCTTCGTGTGGGTTTGTCGGTGCGTTCGCTGGCGGCGACACCGGCTTCCCGGTCCAGATGCAGCTTGGCTTCCTTCACCCGGCCCAACCCGCGCCGATAGTAGCCGTAGTAGGTGCTCTCGGGAATGCAATGCTGCCAGTCAAACAGGGTGGTTTCACGGATTTCGCCCAGCCAGTTCTTGGCTTGGACCTGCATTTCCCACAGGCCGTTTTTTACCGGCTTGAGCGTACGGGTAGCGGTGACCGTAAAGGGGATGCCCTCGCTTTTGAGATGGTAATCCAGCGTGAAGGGGGCCACCGGCGGTCCGGCGTGGCTGGCCGGCGCCACCAGGGTCAGTATCAGCAGAAGGCTGCTAGACCAGTTGATAACCCTGTTCAGGGAGGGGTTTGCCATCCAGCTTGACTCCGTCGTGATCCAGTTCCAGGCGCTGTTCGGCGCGCCATTGCAACACCAGAGGATAAAGCAGGTGTTCGCGTTGTTGTACGCGTTTGGACAAGGAATCAACGGTATCGTTCGCAAGGACGTCCAGGGGAGCCTGGGCGATCAGTGGGCCACCATCCAGCTCTTCGGTCACGAAATGGATAGAGCAGCCATGTTGTGAATCGCCGGCTTCCAGAGCGCGGGCATGGGTATGTAGCCCGCGATATTTGGGCAACAGGGAAGGATGGATGTTTATCAGCTGTCCAGCATAGTGGCGCACAAACAGGGGCGAGAGAATGCGCATGAACCCGGCCAGTACCACCGTGCCGGGCTGATAATGATCCAGGGCCGTTATCATGGCCTGGTCAAAGGCTTCCCGGCTGTCGTACTGGCGGTGGTCCAGGACTTCGGTGGCAATGCCGGCATGCTGGGCACGGCTCAGGCCGCCGGCATCGGCACGGTTGGACAGCACCACGGCGATTTCCGCATTCAGGCGGCCACTATCGATGGCCGCCATAATGGCCTGCAGATTGGTGCCGGAGCCGCTGATCAGGACAGCAAGGCGGTGCGTCACTCTGCCAGGCCTTCCAGTACCACTTCCGGCTCCCCTTCACCGGCCTGTATTTCTCCCATCAGGAAGGCCACTTCGCCTTCGGCTTCCATGAGCGCCAGGGTGGCATCCACCTGGTCTGCGGGGACGGCAATGACCATGCCCACACCACAGTTGAAGGTACGGTACATCTCGAAAGCGGGTACCTGGCCTTCCTGTTGCAGCCACTGGAACACGGCAGGGAATTCCCAGCTACGGGTATCAATGACCGCACGGGTATTCTCCGGCATGACCCGGGGCAGGTTTTCCGGCAGACCGCCACCGGTAATATGGGCAAGGGCGTGGACCGGTACCTGCTCCAGCAGTTTCAGCAAGGGCTTTACATAGATGCGCGTGGGGGCCAGCAGATGTTCCATCAGGGGTTGGCCGTCCAGGTCAATATTGATGTCGGACTGGGCCATGATGCGGCGGATCAATGAGTAGCCATTGGAGTGGGGGCCGGAGGAGGCCAGGCCAATGAGCTTGTCGCCAGCTTGTACCTTGCTGCCGTCCAGCACTCCGTCCTTTTCCACCACGCCCACGCAGAAGCCGGCCAAATCGTAATCTTCACCTTCATACATGCCGGGCATTTCCGCGGTTTCGCCACCAATCAGGGCGCACCCGGCCATTTCACAGCCTTCGCCGATGCCGGTCACCACGCTGGTGGCAGTGTCCACATCCAGTTTGCCGGTGGCGTAGTAGTCGAGGAAAAACAGTGGCTCGGCGCCGCCGACGATCAGATCGTTGACGCACATGGCCACCAGATCGATGCCCACCTTGTCATGGCGACCGGTATCAATGGCCAGGCGCAGCTTGGTGCCGACCCCGTCGGTTCCGGCCACCAACACCGGGTTCTTGTAGCGGCTGGGCAGCTCGCAAAGGGCGCCGAAGCCACCCAGACCGCCTAGCACCTCGGGACGACGGGTGCGTTTGGCCACAGGGGCAATACGTTTTACCAGCTCGTTACCAGCGTCGATATCGACGCCGGCGTCACGGTAGGTCAGCGGCCGTTTCTGATCGGTCATGGGGGGCTCCGGATTGGTGAAGGCGCGTATTTTAAGGGCGGGGGACCCATCTTTCCACCGCTGTCTTCACCTGAAAATCCGGTTCGCGTGGTGGGAGGGAATAAGTGATAATAGCGCGCTTGAATTTTCAGGTTGGAATGGGCGGTCATGCGTTTTCTTGGAATCGTGGCATTGTTGTTGGGATTGTGTCTGGTGGCCCGGGCAGAGTCCCTGAATACGGTTGTGCAGTCCGTGGATGGCCGTGGCGACAGCGAGCGCCAGCAGGCCTTGCAGCAGGGGCTCAGGGATATGCTGGTACGGCTGAGTGGCAAGCAGCAGGTGCTTGATCAGCCAGTGACAGAGCAGGCACTGGCCCAGCTGGACCGCTGGGTGACCCGTTACGATTATGACGGCGACAACCTGGTGATCCGCTATGACACCCGGGGGCTGATGGATTTCATGGCCTCGGAAGGTGCTTCGGTCTGGGGATTTCCGCGTCCCCAGGTACTGATATGGCTGGTGGATCAAGGCGCCGGGCGCGGTGAACTGGTGGCCGGCGATCATGCCCTGCGCGAGACACTGGTCGGCGAAGCCAGGCGGCGGGGGTTGTCCCTGGTGGTGCCGGAATGGGATAGCCAGGACCGCAGTGCGGTTACCGTGGCGGATATCCGTGGCCGTTTCGATGGTCAGTTACTCGCCGCTTCCGAGCGTTATCCCCATGAACTGGTGGTCGCTGCCGTGATGTATCGAGGCTCGCCGACCAAGGTCAGCTGGCGTGTACTGCAAGACCAGAAGACTCTGGATCAGGGCCGCGAGGAAAGCGCGTCCGCCGGGGAGGCTGTGAAGACGCTGGTGGATGCGGTCACTGACCAGCTCGCCCAGCGTTATTCGGTGGCCAGCAGTGCGTCCCGGGGGCTTACCCTGCTGGAGGTTGAGCGGGTGGACGCGCTGGCAGACTGGCACCAGTTGCAGGGCTTTCTGGCCGGGCTGAGCGGCATGCGGTCCGTGTCACTGGTGCAGGTGTCAGATCAGGGTGTGACCTTCGGCCTGGACTTCGGTGCCAGCGATTCCCAACTCCGCAGTTTGCTGGAGCTGTCCCGTCAATTGCGCCCCTGTCCGGACGATGCGGTCGCCGGGCCGCAGTGGCGCTACTGCTGGCGCTCCTGATTCATGAGCGCACAGCTGCCCCTGGCGCTGCAACTGCGTGAGGGAAATGATTTGTCGAACTTCCTTCCCGGGCCCAATGGGGCTGTGCTGGCCGGTGTCCGTGAAGTGGTACTGGGCGATGACCGCCAGGCCTTTGTCTGGGGGGGGGCACAACAGGGCAAAAGTCATCTGCTGGAAGGGGCCGTTCGCCTGGCCCAGCAGCAAGGGATGGATGCCTGTCTGCTGCCTGCCAGCGAGCTGATACCTCTGGTCCCGGCGGTGCTGGAGTCCATGGAACAGTTTGATCTGTTGGCGCTGGATGACTGCCAGCGTTTTGCAGGTGATGCGGCCTGGGAAGAAGCCCTGTTTCACCTCTACAACCGTCTGATGGCGAGGGGAGGGCGCCTGCTGGTAACCGCTGATGCGTCCCCGACTGCCGCAGGCCTGTTGTTGCCGGATCTGGCCACCCGGCTGGCCGCCGGCCCGGTATACAGAATATCCCCTTTGGTTGATGAGGACCTGCAGGCCCTGTTGCAGGCGCGAGGCAGAGCCCGTGGACTGAGAATCGAGCAGGATGTTGCTCACTATATTGCCATGCGCAGTGAAAGAAGCCCCGGTGCGCTGATGGCGCTGCTTGACCGTCTTGACCGGATGGCCCTCGCGCAACAACGCTCGGTCACTATTCCCTTTGTCAAGGATGCGCTGGGGTGGTAAAAAGGGGCGCTTAACGAAGAAGCAACAGTTTGATACGCAAGTAACCGGTATATTGATGTTTGCTTACATCAGGTTACGTTTTCGGTGGTTCGTGTATCGCCGGACTTTGGATCCAGATTAGAACAATAACGCCAGGCACAAAAAAGCCTGCAGGAGCACAACATGCGCCACATCGCGCTTTGGCAATCCCTTGTTGGCTGCGCCCTTATTCTCGCGGCCGCCTCTTCCCAGGCCACTGTCTACAAGATCGAGACCACGGATGATGTGGCGGTTTCTGTGGAACGTGTTGTCTACGATGAAACTGATGCCCCCGAATTCTCACCGGAAGACAGCTATTACAAGGTGACGCCGCAATCGAGCGGTGGCCTTTGCAGCTTGCGTGAAGCTATCTATGCCATCAACTACCAGGTTTCTGTCGGCGCCTGCGAGGCAGGCACGGGTAACGACACCATTCGCTTGCTTGAGGGTGAGACCTATCTGTTGACGGAGGGGGAGCTTCCCGTGGGGGGGCTGAAAGTCAAGCTTGTTGATCAAACAAAACAAATTCTGGACCCCGAATGTACTGAAGACATTCCGGCTGATTGTGAGCTGATTGATATCGTTGTGAAAGTGCCGGTCGATCTTGAGGAAGGTGATGACACTGCCATTTCCCCCAACATCAGGGTCGATGTGTTTCTCGACACCTTTGAAGAGCCGGAAGAAAAAGAGAAGCCTGTTATCTCTGCCGCCGGCAATAGCCGCTTGTTCCGCCTGGATCGCGGTTCCCTGACTCTCGGCAATCTTGTTTTGCAGGATGGCTCAGCCAATAACGAAGTCGACCCGGCAGACAGAAACGGGGGATTGATTCTGGCCAATGGTGGTCTTGGCTTCTCGGAGAATCTGGAGTTGCGCGGCGGCCAGGCAGTCAACGGCGGCGCGATCTACCTCGATAAAGGCGCCAACCTGGTTTTCCCGGAAAGCGCTCTCTTCGAGGATAATGTGGCCAGCGGCAACGGAGCTGTGATCGCCACGTCTGCCGAGTTTGCCGGTGAGATCACCGGCCATCGGTTTTACATGACAGGGAATGAGTCCCAGTCCGATGGCGGCCTGTTCTATCTGGATGGCGATGAAGACAACACGATGGCCGTTGATCTGACCAATGGCACCATCACTAACAATGTGGGTGGCGTGATTCAATTGGTGGCGCCAAAGCATCAACTGGTCATGCAAAACATGACCCTTGCCTTTAACGATGGCCTGGCGCTTTACCTGGACGAGGCGGAGCTGGACGTTCCGGAAGACCCGGAAACGGATCCACCGGAACCGACCAGCACCGCCTTTATTGTCAATACTGTGATGGTGGGTAACAGCAGTGGTGCGTGTGCGGGAACGGCCCTGGATGGTACAGACGACGCTGACGCCAGGCTGCTCTACACCATTACTGACGATGCCGCCTGCCCCTTGCCCCGTGAGCAGACAGAGGGAACACCGGTCACATCCGATCCCAACGGTGCCTCGGCAGAGGTGCTGCTCGGCTGGGATGAGACGGCCGGCTCTCGTCGCGTCTGCACCGGCACCGGTCAGGGAAGCTGTATGCCTATCCCTGCCGACGAGCTGGGCGGGAACTTCCCGGGCTTTCTGCCCAATCCGGAGCCTGCCGGCCTGGATCCTGCAATGTCGGCGGCCACTCCCAGTCTGTTTGACCGCGGAAACCCGGAAACCGTCGACCAGTGTGCCAAAGAAGACATGCGTGGTGAGTCCCGTGGTGGTGCCGGGGGGCGTTGTGATGTGGGCGCAGTGGAATTCCTTCGTGCGCTGGCGCAACCGGATGAGGTTGAGTTGATTAGCGGGCGAACCGTGCTGGGTGACGTGCTGAGCAATGACATGAACGACACTCGGGTGGATTGCGGTCGTCTTGAGCCGATCATTGTTGATGAGGGCACCTGTGCCGCCAGTGATGAGGTCTGCCTGGAGCAGCAAGTGCTCAATCGCTGCATGACAATTATTGTTGCGCCCGAGCGTGGCATGGCATCGGTGGAAATCGATGATCAGGGATACCCGCGTGTCCGTTATACCCCTGCCAGCAGTTTTCATGGTGTGGACAGTCTGGCATACGTGGTGGTAGCAGAAGCCTTTGCAGGTGGAACGGATCTTGGCCTGCAAATTGGCGAAGATGTTAATTTTGTTGCCGAGCCAGCCACTGGTTTGACGGAGTCCAAGAGTATTCTGGATGGAAGCAGTGGTGGTTCCGTGCCGGCTCTGACTCTGCTGATGCTGGTTGTAGGTGGATTACTGCGTCGTTGGCGTGCAGGCATCGTTGCCTGTGCGATGACTGTATCGAACACGGCACTGGCAGCGGATATCGAGGTGAACTCCCTGCTGGATCATAACCCGCCGATTCCCAATGATGGCCTCTGCACACTGCGTGAAGCCTTGGCAAATGCCGCCACTTTCAGCAGCCCGGATTGTGAATTTGGCGCCAAAGGCGAAGATCGCATTCTCCTGCCTGCGGGGGAAATCCAGCTGGTGGATACGCTGTTGATCCAAGGTGGCAGTGTGGAGTTGGTGGGCAAAGGGGTTCGCAATGCGGACGATGCGGACCCGGCGGATGAGGATACCATCACCCGCATCATCGGCGATGGACAGAGCCGATTGTTTGAGGTTCGGGCACCGGTGAGTAACGGGCACCCCAGCGTGGCGTTTCGCTATCTGACGCTGGAAGATGGCAATGCCTCCGTACCAGGAGCGACGCCTGTTGGTGATCAGGGATTCGGTGGAGCCATCATTACCGGTGGCTCGGTGGTATTTGACCGGGTTGTTCTCCAGAACAACCGGGCAGATCGTGCTGGTGGGGTGATCTATGTGCGGGCCAATGCCGGCAATGAAAAACAGGTGTCCTTCAACCGTGCCTATGTGACCGGGAATGAGGCGGTGCTGTCCGGTGGCGTTATGGCAACCACGGCGCAGAATGGGGAGAGCTTCCGGTTTGCCGCTGTGGACACCACGTTTGAAAACAATAGTGCCGGTACTGAGGGCGGAGCCTTTGATTTGAATGTTCCCACCGGGAATTTCATAGCTTTTTCCAACTCTACGTTTGTGAATAACAGTGCACCGCAGGGGTCGGCTCTGGATCTGGGGGGCGTTGATATCAATGTTCGCCTGATGAATCTGACTTTTGTGAATAATGCTCCGGGGAATGGCATTGAGTTAGGTGATTCTGAAGCCTCGGTCAGTCTGGCTAACAGCATTGTGGCTGCCAGCGGCACCAGTTGTTCGACAGGTACCGGGGAATTGCGCGATAGCCTGTATAACCTGTTTTCCGACGCTGCCTGTGTTGCAAGTGGTACAGCTGAAAACAATGATGATGGGGCAGGTGGAAACGCGGGCATGTCCACTGACCTTGATGGTGAGGCAGGCACTTCAACGGATTATACGCCCCCGTACCTTGCTGCTGAGGACCTGAGCGATCCATTGATCATTGATGCCGGCAACGATGAAGACGATCTGCAATCCGGTACATCGACCCCGCTGCGCTGTCGCGCGACGGACTTGCGCGGTATTGCCAGAACGTCCGGGGGGCGTTGTGACCGGGGGGCATTCGAGTATCAACAAATTACTGCTTCAGATGATGAGGCTAATAACCAGCGCGCGCCAGATCGCCGCGTTCTGGTCGACATTTTTGAGAATGATTTGCCCAGCGATGGCGCTGAGATCCAGCTCCTTGATGAAAACGATGTGTTCCTGAATGACCGTTTCGTTTTCACTCCGGCACAGCTTGATGTGGTTGGCGAGGACGAAGAAGTGAACCCGGCCGCCGGCTCCTACACGTATGACCCGGCCACAGATCGTTATGTTCTGGGCGGGAGTGGCACCCAGGCTGATGGCACGACCATCGAATTTGTCTGGGAGTTTTATAGCGAATCCGTGGATGGCTACGATGTGAAATGTGGCGAGCCGCTGCCCCAGCGTTTTATCAATCGCAACCCGGACGAGTATGAAGATGGGGATGTGGCAAAGAATTGTATCGTTCTGTTCACTCCTTCAAACCAGGGCTTCATTCCTGACTCGGTAGACCCCACTAAGGATGCGGTTTGTGAAGCTCTCGAAGATGATGAGACAGACACGCCCCGTCTGTTTTTCCTTTACAACTTTGAAGACAGTGCAACCCCGGCTCAGCAATCCTCCGATGCTTCTGTGAGTATGAGCATCACCAACAAGGCACCCAGTATCACTGGCCAGACCCGAGGCAGCCGTCCTGGAGAGTCGGTGACCTTCAAGATTACCGCTGAGGATCCTGATGGCGACGAAAATTCCATCAATTGGGCAACCCTTAGAATCAGGGATGAGCCCAGTTTCACTAAGCGGAATAGCGAGACGGGCAGTGCTCAGGGTACGGGGATTATCATCGATTCTGTTGCGCGTACCGTGACCTATATCCCTGATAGTAACTTCAGCCCGTTCAAGGACCGCTTTACTCTTGAAGTGGAAGACAAGTGCGGTAGCACGTCGTCGGCGGCCACATTCACCATCACCTACCCGGGTGAGCAGGAAGACAACAGCGCGGGTAGCTGGAGTCTTGGCCTGCTCTCCGGCCTGCTATTACTGTTCTGGCGTCGTCGACGCTTTGCGACGGCGTAGCAGGCCTCGCCGCAATAGTTCCCAGATCAGTCCGCCGGCCAACATGCTGGCCAGCAAAAGCAACAGTTTGGGGATGTCCACCAGTGTCCAGAAAAGGATATCGATGCTGGTGGGCTCCAGATTCTGAAGCACGATAATGGCCAACAGCAGTACTGCCAGAATCTGCAAGGCCCCTACGGGGTGGGTCACCAGCCAACGCCCTGTTGTCTTGCCACCACGGGCCAACCGAGAGGGCTTGTGTTCTCTGCGCTCATCCATGTCAGACTCCTTTTTTGATTGAATCACTCTCTTTCTTCATCCCCATCATGCCAGCCTCGATGGCTATGACCAGACCTCGGCTTTGGTCTGACTCGTACCCATTGTGCGGCATGCCTATAATAGTTGCGTGGTGGAAAGGAGAAGTGAATGGATATCAGTGCAGGTTGGGATCTGGTGGTGATTGGCAGTGGGCCGGCGGGTGAAGCGGCGGCCATGCAGGCGACAAAGAAAGGCCTGCGTGTGGCCATTGTCGAGGATCAGAAATCTCTGGGTGGAAACTGTACACACTGGGGGACGATCCCTTCCAAGGCGCTTCGTCACCTGGTACGCCAGGTGATTCGTACCCAGCGCAATCCGTTGCTGCGCGGCATCCTCAATCCCCGGGAGGTCCGTTGGCAGGATCTGATCACCCGAACCCGAGAAGTGATTGATTCCCAGGTCCAGGTGCGTACGGATTTCTATATTCGTAACCGGGTGACCGTATTCGGAGGGCGGGGAGAGCTGCTCAGCAACAACGAAGTGAAAGTGCAGGATCGGGAAGGGCGACTGCATCTGCTGAAAACCCGTAATGTGGTCATCGCCACCGGCTCAAGGCCCTATCACCCGGATGACGTGAATTTCGACCATCCACGGATTTACGACTCCGATACGATTCTGACCATGGACCATACCCCAAGGCATATCATTATCTACGGGGCCGGAGTGATCGGGTCGGAGTATGCCTGCATTTTTACCGGGCTGGGGATTCGGGTCGATCTGGTGAATTCACGCCAGCATCTGTTGGACTTTCTGGATACAGAAATTTCTGACGCGCTGAGTTATCACTTGCGTGAGCAGGGCTGCACGATTCGTCAGGATGAAGAATACAAGCGGGTTGTCGCCGATGATCATGGTGTCACTCTGGAGCTGCAGTCCGGCAAGAAACTGCGGGCGGATGCCGTGCTGTGGTGTAACGGCCGGTCCGGTAACACCCAGGACATGGGATTGGAAACCGTTGGCCTGAAAGCCAACAGCCGTGGTCAGCTGCAGGTTAATGAGCGTTATCAGACAGAAGTCGACGGGATCTATGCCGTCGGTGATGTGGTGGGGTGGCCTTCACTGGCAAGTGCCTCCTACGATCAGGGGCGTTTCTGCGCGGCGGCCATCGCCGGAGATGAAGTGCGGCAAGTGACCGATGTGCCCACCGGGATTTATACCATCCCGGGGATCAGTAGCGTGGGGCGCACAGAGCAGGAACTCACCGAAGCCAAAGTCCCCTATGAAGTCGGGCAGGCCTTCTTCCGCAATCTGGCCAGGGCACAGATTACCGGTGAGCGAGTGGGCATGCTCAAAATCCTCTTTCACCGGGAAACCCTGGCCGTGCTGGGCATTCATTGCTTTGGTTATCAAGCCATGGAGATCGTGCACGTGGGTCAGGCAATCATGCGCCAGCCCGGTGAGCTGAACACCCTGGAGTATTTCATCGATACGACCTTCAACTATCCGACCATGGCAGAAGCGTATCGGGTGGCAGCGATCAACGGGATCAACCGGATAAGGCGGTAGGGTAGTTAACAGTTAACAGTGAATAGTGAATAGTTTCGCGAAGCAGGTTATCTGTTTCGTGAGCGCAAGAGGCCGCGCCCTGAGTATGGACGCGGCCTCTTGCATTTCAGACAGGGATGCGCAGGCACGCGCGCTATTAACTGTTCACTGTTAACTATTCACTATCTCTGTTGCTTTCCCGCCTCCATAAAGAATTCCCTATTACGCTGTCGTGACTGACTGCTTTTCCGTATCAGCACATAGGTGGCGCCACTGCCGCCCTGATTCTGGGGGGCGGAGTGATAGGCAAGGACCAGATGGCTTTCCTCAAGCCAATGCATGACATAGCTTTTGAGAAAGCCCGGGCGTTCACTGTGCACGCCTTTGCCATGACTGATCAGGACGGAACGCAGGCCTTGCTCGTGGGCTTTCACAAGAAAAGTCTGCACCCGGTCTCGGGCGTCCATCAAACGTACCCGGTGCAGGTCCAGCACGTCCTGGGCGTCGTACTTTCCCAGTCGTAATTTACGGTAAACCCCTTCCTGAACACCGTTTTTCTTCACACCGACTATGTCGGTGGGGCCAACGGGAGGAACCTGTTCAGGTACAGTGAGGGGATTGTTGTCCTTGCGATCATCCATGGCTGCGGCGCGGCGAAGCTGTTCGCGCAGGCTGTCCGGTCGCTTGGCGCGGGGCAGAGTTGCCCGATTATCCGGCTTGATCGGTGTCACATCCGCCATTTCCTGGCGGAACAGATCATCGTCATTGGTGGCCATGGGACTGCTCCACAAAACCCGTTAGTTCATGCTTGCATGGTACACAAAGCGGGCAGAAACTGGCAGTGAGCCCCTTCCCGAGAGGTAGTTATGGAGCGACGACGTTTCCGCAGGCCTCGACTGAGACTCAATGTGCAGGCTTCCATCCACCGACAGCCCGTGGGGCATGTTCTCAATCTGACCGATGAAGGGCTTTGCCTGACCGGTCGGGGCACGCCGCCACAAGGCTGCCAGCCGCTGCTGCTGCAATTACCCCTGACTTTATCGGGTTGCCGTGAATTGACGGTGATGGCGGAGCCCCGCTGGCATGATTATTTACCCAATGGGCATTGGCGTGGCGGTTTCAAACTGCAGTCGGATGCAAAAACCGCCGCCGCATTGACCACCCTTGCCAGCCGTTACGGTGATAATTAGTCAAAAAGGGGGAACCAGGGCCTCATCCGTGAAGCCCGGTTTTCAGACCATGAGGCGAATGCCTCAGGGGAAGAAACGCGTTTCAGTAAGGGCGTGAATCGCGACCGTCGCGTGATTCACTTTTTTCCTCTGAATCGTGCCGATGTCGCTTGGCATCGCGTTTGCGACGTTCACGTTCGGCGCGCTTGTGCTCTTCTTTCCAATCGTCCGGTTCATAGTCATCAAAATGTCGACGACCCATGGTCTGCTCTCTTTCCAGAATTAAAGGGGTACTCAGTGCTTTATATAGCATTAATCCAGAGAGGGGAGAAGGGGGAAACCCCTGAATAACACCTTGTGTGCTCCGCGTGGTGTGAAGGGGGGGCAGGGGCTATATTTTCTGGTGATGGACAGGGTGGCGCCCTTTCCCGGTGTCAAAGCGCCGCAGATCTGCCCTTCAGCTCACCTTTTCCGGGTCTTCAAGGCTGACCCGCACCCGCTGTTGCCTGTTGAAGATGAAACGCTGATGGACAGACATCTCTCGATTCCCCTTGAGGGGGGTAGCGTCAAAATTACGCCCCTGGTTACCTGGCCGAGGGGCGACCAGCCTCAAAGACGGGACATGCAAGGTGTCACTCAGAGGCTCCCTGGGCGCACCATTTGTTGATGCGCCGGATTGCCATTATCGGCCGTAAGTCTGGTCCAGATAATCGAGAATATCCGCAGACTCGAACAGTTCAGTGCCCGTATTGGGATCGACCAGGTAAGGAACGGCGATACGGCCGGCCCGCTCCATCAGAGCGATGCGGTTTCGCTGACGGGGTGAATAGTCACTGAGAAGACGCCGGCGCATCGGCGGCAATACCCAGTCCTGCCACTGATCCCGTCCGCACTGGCGTAGCAGGTAGGGAAGCTGAAGCTCGGTGAGGCGTTCGCGAACCAGGCGGGCGAAGGGGCTGGCCTCAAAAGAGTAGAGTTCCAGCGCCTGCTCCGGCGTTTTGCTATCCAGGGCGTGCAGGCCCCGTGACGCGCGGGGGAGGGAAGCGGACACCGCCGCTGCCGTGCGCAAACTGCGTACCAGCCAGCGGCGAGGTGCCGGGCGACCACCGTATTCCCGGTAAAGGTAGTCGATGATATCCGCGGATTCGTAAAGGGCAGCGCCGGTATTCGGATCCATCAGGTAGGGGAACTGCTGGCGCCCACCCAGGCGTTCTACCAGGGGACGATAACGCTCCCCCCCTTTGGGACAGGGGAAAATCAGCACATCCAAGTCCAGATCCGTCAATGCTTCACGGACCAGGCGGCAGAACGGGCACCCTTCCATGTCATACAGTTCAAGGGGCTCCTGGGGGTTCTTGCGGTGGCCTTTGCTGGCAATGCCGCGGCCCTGTTGCAGGGCGGAAGCGGCCAGGGAGCGCAGCACCTCGGTGTTATGGGACATAGCGAATTCTCCTGAAACGAATGTCCGGACCTTAGCATCTCTGGGGCGCCCCGCATTGGCCCTTAAGACACCTTGCATATCAAGCGGTTAACCACTGCCCGTTCCGCTCACCCCGGCTGTTAACTCCTGTCATTGAGTGACGGGCGCGGGTAGGGCAATCTCTCGGGTCTACATTTGGCCGGCACCTGTCACTTTGTCACGCATGATCCAACACATGCACAGACAGGTGCTGCCCTTCACAACCCGTCAGCTGAGCTGACATCTGCCTGAGGCAAGAGGAAGGTTCCATGACCGAAGCCTATATTTACGATGCCATCCGTACTCCCCGTGGTCGGGGCAAAAAAGATGGCTCACTGCATACGGTGAAGCCGCTGGACCTGGTGGTCGGCCTGATCGATGAAGTGAAAGCCCGTTTTCCCAATATGGACACCAACCGTATTGATGACCTGTTGTTGGGCGTGGTTACCCCGGTGGGCGATCAGGGCGCCTGTATCGCCAAGACTGCGGCGCTGGCTGCGGGCCTGCCGGATACCGTGGCGGGTTACCAACTGAACCGCTTTTGTGCTTCCGGCCTGGAAGCGGTGAATACCGGTGCCCAGAAAGTGGCCTCCGGGTGGGATGACCTGATTCTGGCGGGTGGTGTCGAAGCCATGAGCCGTATTCCCATGGGCTCCGACGGTGGCGCCTGGGCCATGGATCCGGTGACCAACTACAAGACCGGTTTCGTGCCCCAGGGCATCGGTGCAGATCTGATCGCTACCATCGAAGGTTTTTCCCGCCGTGATGTGGATGAGTTTGCTGCCGAATCCCAGGCGCGCGCTGCCACTGCCTGGGAAAAAGGCTACTTCGGCAATTCCGTGGTACCGGTGAAAGACCTCAACGGCCTGACCGTTCTGGATCGTGACGAGCATGTCCGTGCCGGCACCACCGCCGATGGCCTGGCGGGCCTGAATCCCTCTTTTGCCATGATGGGCGAAATGGGCGGTTTCGATGCGGTAGCGCTGCAGAAATACCACTGGCTGGAAAAGATTGATCACGTTCACCACGCCGGTAACTCTTCCGGCATTGTGGATGGCGCGGCAATGGTCGTACTGGGTAACGAGCAGGTCGGCAAGGATTACGGTATGAAGGCCCGTGGCCGCATTGTCTGCACCGCCATTAGCGGGGCGGATCCCACCATCATGCTGACCGGTCCGGGTCCGGCTGCCAGGAAGGCGCTGGCAAAAGCCGGCCTCAAGGCCAGCGACATCGATCTGTGGGAAATCAACGAAGCGTTCGCCGCTGTGGCCATGCGTTTCATGAAGGACATGGATATCACCCCGGATGTGACCAACGTGAATGGTGGTGCAATTGCCATGGGCCACCCCCTGGGTGCCACCGGCGCCATGATTCTGGGCACCGCGCTGGATGAACTCGAACGTCGCGACAAGAAGTACGCGCTGTGCACCCTGTGTGTGGGCGGTGGCATGGGTATCGCCACCATCATTGAGCGTCTGTAAACCGCGTCGAACGAATTCGGAGAAATGAAATGAGTGAACAAACTGCTATCCGTTGGGAACAGGACGCGGACAACATCGTTACCCTGATTCTGGATGATCCCAATCAGTCCGCGAACACCATGAACGAGCTGTACGGCAAGTCCATGGCCGCCACCGTAGAGCGTCTGGAAAAAGAGAAAGACAACATTGCCGGCGTCATCATCACCTCTGCCAAGAAGACCTTCTTTGCCGGCGGCGATCTGCGTGACCTGCTCAAGGCGAAAAAAGAAGACGGCCAGGTATTCCTGGATAACGTAACCGAGATCAAGCGCCAGCTGCGTGTGCTGGAAACCCTGGGCAAGCCGGTTGTGGCAGCCCTGAACGGTACGGCTCTGGGCGGTGGTCTGGAAATCGCTTTGGCCTGTCATCACCGTGTTGCCATCAACGACAAATCGGCCCAGTTCGGTCTCCCTGAAGTGACCCTGGGTTTGCTGCCCGGCGGCGGCGGTGTCACCCGCGTAGTGCGCATGCTGGGCATCCAGGACGGCCTGATGAAGGTGTTGATGCAGGGCCAGCGCATGAAAGCCGACAAGGCCCAGAAAGTGGGGCTGATCGACGAATTGGCCGCCGACCGTGATGAGATGCTGGCCAAGGCCCGCGAATGGATCAAGGCCAACCCGAAAGCCCAGCAGCCCTGGGACCAGAAGGGTTACAAGATTCCCGGCGGCGACCCCAAGAATCCCAAGTTCGCCATGAACCTGCCGGCCTTCCCGGCCAACCTGAAAAAGCAGATCAAGGGTGCCAACTACCCGGCCCCGCTGGCGATCATGTCGGCGGCCGTGGAAGGGGCCCAGGTGGATTTCGATAATGCCTCCACCATTGAAGGCCGCTACTTCGTGTCCTTGGTCACCAGCCAGGTGGCCAAGAACATGATCACCGCTTTCTTCTTCAACCTGCAGGCGATCAACGCCGGTGCCAGCCGTCCCAAGGATGTGCCGAAATTCCGCGCCGAAAAAGTCGGTATTCTCGGTGCGGGCATGATGGGTGCAGGTATCGCCTATGTGACCGCTCGCAGTGGTGCCCAGGTGGTGCTGAAAGATATCTCCCAGGAAAACGCGGAGAAAGGCAAGGACTACTCCCGCAAACTGCTCGACAAGGAAATCTCCCGGGGCAAGATGACCGAGGAGAAGAAAGAGCAAATCCTGTCCCTGATCCACGCCACGGCGGATGCCAAGGATCTGGAAGGGGTGGACTTCGTGATTGAGGCGGTATTCGAGAGCACCGAACTGAAGCACAAGGTCTTCCAGGAAATCGAGGATGTGGTGAAGCCGGATGCCGTGCTTGGCTCCAACACCTCATCGCTGCCGATTACCGGCCTGGCCAAGGGTGTGAAGAAGCAGGACAACTTTATCGGTATCCACTTCTTCAGCCCGGTGGACAAGATGCCGCTGGTGGAAATCATTTCCGGCAAGGACACCAGCCCGGAAGCGCTGGCGAAAACCTACGATTACTGCCAGCAGATCAAGAAGACCCCTATCGTAGTCAACGATGCCCGTGGCTTCTTCACCACCCGCGTGATTGGCACCTTTGCCAACGAAGGTATTGCCATGCTGGGTGAGGGCATTAACGCCCAGTCCATTGAGCAGGCGGCCATGCAGGCGGGTTATCCGGTAGGCACCCTGAACCTGATCGATGAGATCAACATGGAAACTGCCCTGAAGATCGGCAAGGCAGCCCGTGATGATGCCAAGCGTGAAGGCACAGAGCTGCCGCCGGAGCATCCTGCAGAAGTGGTCATGAAGAAAATGGTCGAAGAGCTCAATCGTCCGGGCAAAGCCCAGGGCAAGGGCTTCTACGAATACCCGGAAAACGGCAAGAAGCACCTTTGGGCTGGCCTGAAAGACGCCTTTGGTGGTGACAAGGAAATCCCGTTCGAAGATATCAAGGAACGGATGATGTTCGTGGAAGCCATTGAAGCGGTGAAATGCTTTGACGAGGGAGTGATGGAATCCGTGGCGGACGCCAACATCGGCTCCATCTTCGGTATCGGCTTCCCGGCCTGGACCGGTGGCGTGATCCAGTACATTAACCAGTATGAGGGTGGCCTGCGCGGTTTTGTGGCTCGTGCCCAGGAGCTGGCCAAGCTGTACGGTGATCGCTTCAATCCGCCGGCTTCCCTGGTGGAGAAAGCGGAAAAGGGCGAAATCTACAAATAACGTGGATGTCGTCTGTTAAAAAGCCCGGCCCTGTGCCGGGCTTTTTTATGTCTATCCGTTGCTGATACTAGCGAGGTCCAACCCAGAAGTGCGGGTTGCAGGCGACTTCCCAGAGATGGCCATCCGGGTCGGCAAAGTAGCCGGCGTAACCGCCCCAGTCGGTGGGCTGGCCGGGTTTGATCCGTTGTGCGCCAGCTTCACGGGCCTGGGCGAGCAGCTGGTCAACCTGCTGTGGGCTTTCCACATTGTGTGCCATCGCCACTCCCCGAAAACCCTCACCGGCTGCTCCAACGCCGGCATCAGCCGCCAGGTCGTCATGACCGAACAACCCCAGCCAGGTGCCGTTCAATTCAAAGAACGCCACCGGCGCATTGTCGGGACCGGGGCGGCGAGGCAGACCAAGTCCCTGTTCATAAAAGCGGATCGCCGTGGTCAGATCCCTGACGCCAAGGGTGATCATGCTGATGCGTGGTTCCATGAAAATCTCCTGTTTGCGTGCGGGGCTTCTGGATCACGCCATGCGTACTCGCGCGGCCGATATGCTTTTCAGGCATCTTCTGCCGGCGCTTCCAGGCTGACTGGCACTCGTTGTTGCGGTTTTTCGGTGGATGGACATACACTTTCAAAACCGCGCATTCTGTGCTCTGCGAGTGGGGATTGCGACCCAGCCTGAAAGACTGAGCATGCAAGGAGTTATTCAGAGGCTCCCGAGATCACGCTGCCCATTATGCTCAATACGGTATACCCAAGGGAGTCAGCATGGAACTGGACCGCTTTGGTTGGCCCTCAGGACCGACCCTCAACGTGCAGAGTTTGCCAACACGTTTTCCGGACTCTCCGGAGCCGTGCCTGGATACGGCACTGGCCGGCCTGCAAGAATACCAACGGCGACTGTTTGCCAATCGGCGTAATGGGGTGCTGCTGGTTGTGCAGGGTCTTGATGCTTCCGGCAAGGATAGTTTGATTCGCACCCTGGCCGGAGCAATGGATCCGGCCGCGTTCCGGGTGCATGGATTCAGTCGCCCCCTGGGTGAGGAGGTGGACCATGATTTTCTCTGGCGAGTATGGCGGCATTTGCCGGCCAGGGGGGAAGTGGTGGCATTCAATCGCAGTCATTACGAATCGGTACTGGCCGAACGGTTATGGCCGGTCACCGAGCACAGTAGTGATGACTGGCCACTGAAATATGAGGCCATCAACGCGTTCGAACAACATCTGCATCGGGAAGGCACCCGGATCATCAAAATCTGGCTGAACACCTCTCGCGAAGAACAGCGCCGCCGGCTGTTGAAGCGACTGGACAAGCCTCGCAAGCGCTGGAAGTTCGATCCCGCCGATGTGGAAAGCTGGATGGCGAGGGAATCCTATCTAACGCTGGTCAATGAGACCCTGACGGCAACCCATACCCTTCATGCTCCCTGGCATCTTATTCCCAATGATGACAAGCACCGTGCCAGAGCGGCTGTGGCACAGTTGTTGTTGTCTACGCTTCAGGAGCTGGCACCAGAATATCCCCGTGAAGACCTGCAGTGTATCGAGCACTATCGCCGGGAACTGATGAAAACGCATGATTGAGTTGCAGGTATGAACAGTGTGCTGACCATGATTGCCGGGCTGGGGTTGTTCCTGTTTGCCATGCAATTGGTGGAGCAGGCGGTGCAGACCCTTTTCAGCGAAAAGGCCTCACACTGGCTGCAACGGTCCACCAACACCACGCTGAAAGGCGTTGTGGCAGGTGCGTTGATAACTGCCGTGATGCAGAGCAGCTCCCTGGTCGGATTGCTGGTCCTGGCATTCGTGTCGGTGGGCGTCCTTCCCCTGCGCCATGCCATGGCAGTGATGCTGGGTGCCAATCTGGGCACTACGGTTACCGGCTGGCTGGTGACACTGCTGGGTTTCAAACTCTCGCTCTCTGCGGTGAGCTTGCCACTGGCGGGGGCAGGTGCTCTTTGCTACGTGCTTTTGCCGAAAGGGCTGTGGCGCTCTGGCGGCCTGTTTTTGCTGGCATTCGGATTGCTGATTTTCGGTCTGGATACCATGAAGGTGGCGGTTGAAGGCGTCGGCCAGCGTTTTGATGTGAGCTGGCTGCAGGGTTACCCACCACTGGTATATCTGCTGGCCGGCGTGCTGCTGACCGCCATCATCCAGTCGTCGTCGGCGGCCATGTTGATTACGCTATCGGCGCTCAATGGCGGTTTGATCGCCTTGCCGGAAGCCCTCGCGTTGGTGATTGGTGCGGACCTGGGTACCACGAGTACCTTGTTGCTTGGCGCGATCAAGGGCTCCGTGCAGAAGAAACAGGTGGCGGCCTTTCATGTGTTATATAACGTGGGAACGGCCCTGATGGCGTTTTCTCTGATGATGCCTGTATGGCCACAAGTGGCGGCCTGGCTTGGTGTCAATGATCCGTTATATGGCCTGGTGGCCTTTCATACCGGTTTCAACCTGATCGGGATCGTCGTGTTCGCGCCGTTTCTGGCCGCCATGGAAAAGGGGATTGAGAAACACATTGGTAAGCGAGCACATCATGACCTGTTTGCCGATATCAGCCCGCAATCGGTGGAGCCGGCGTTACTGGTGCTGAGTCGTGAGACGGACAGTCTCATTGAGCGGGTCCGCAACTATTGCCGTTACCCCCTGCAGGGGCGTTCCTTGTCGCGTTTCCTGGAGGAGTATGAGCAGGTAACAGATCAGGAAATGCAGTTGGCGGATTATGCCAACCGGCTGGCTCAACAGACCCTGACCGAGGGGCAGGAACAGCGCCTCCAGCGGCTCCGGGCTCGGGTTCGTGAGGCCGTTTATGCCTTGAAAGCGTTGAAGGATGTGGCCGATGATCTGGCGCTTCTTGCAGAAAGCCGGGACCCCGGTCTGAAGGGATTCAGTGAGCAGATTTTGCTGGCGCTCGACAGGCTTTACCAGGCATCGCCCGCCACCGAGCTGGCGGCTGAGCATCGTCTGGCCATGGAGAAACTCCAGCGTGAGGCCTATTCGCTGGTCTCAGGCGCTCGTTTACGGGGTATCAGCGTGTTGAATCTGGCTCGGGAAGTGGATGAGAGCGGGCGGCACTGGTTACGCAGTCTGGCGGTGACAAATGACGTTAGGCAATGAGGGCTGAGGTCAGGCGGAGGCGTCAGAGGGGGCAAGGTTGCCGGCAGCTAACTGGCTGAAAGCCATTTCCAGCCAGCGCCGCAATTCACTGGGTCGCAGGGGTTTGGGCATCAAGGTCTCGCCGCCAGCGTCCAGGCATTGTTGCCGATAGGATTCGCTGTTGTTGCCGGATATAAAAAGGATGGGAGTATGGCCATTCTGGTTGCGGATTTCCCGGGCGACGCTGAAGCCGTCCAGAGACGGTAGTTCCACATCCAGAATCAGCAGATCCACCTTTCGTTGTCGAAAAAGGCGAAGCGCCACCTCACCGTCGGCGGCCAGCACATATTCATGGCCCAGCTCTTCAATGATGCGGCAAATGATCAGACTGACAGCTTTATTGTCTTCGACAACGAGAACATTCATGAATGATTTTGTAACGTAATGACGGGTGGATAACAAGGGTGAAAGATGCGTCAAGGCGATTTTTGTTATTTCCACGTACAATGGCACGGTCGGACCGGGTAAACACTATGTCAATTATAGCGAGTTTCTTTATTATTGACGGCCCGGATTCCGTGCTGAGGATTCGAGAGACAAGCCCGTTGGACAACAATGATGAACGGGTAACCATTTCAGGATACTGAATAAGCGGTTAAGCCGTTTTTTGGCATTGCCAGCGGTGTGAGGGTGGCGGTCGATGTACCAGCGCAGAACAATCAATATCAATCGCGTCGTAAAATTGCTCCAGGGGGCGGCCCGGTCTGGTGCCAGCATTCCCGATCTGTTGGATCAGTGCGACATTCCCCGACAGTTGCTCGATGACCCGAACGGGAGCATTGAGCGCGACACCTTTATCAAGATGATGCTGCTGATCATGCAGCAGACCCAGGACGAGTTCCTCGGTTTCGGCCAGGGGCGCAAATCCAAGCCCGGCACCTTTTCCATGATGGCCCATGCGGTCATCAATTGCCCGACCCTGGGGGCAGCCGTTGAGCGGGGTATCCGTTTTTACGATTTGTTCGAGCTGAGCATGTATTCCCGCATTACGCGAGAAGGCGACATCGCCAGGTTGGTGGTTCACGCGGACCCCCGTCTGGATTTTCGGGAAGTGATCATCGAGACCTCCCTGTTTGTGTGGCTGCGCTTCATGAGCTGGCTGGTCGGCAAGGCCATTGAGCCGAAACTGGTGAAACTGGATTACACCGATGTGAGAAACGACGAAGAACATCGTTTCCTGTTTGATTGCCCGATTGAGTACAGTGCCGACGAGAGTTCGGTGACCTTCCGGGCCGACTTTCTTGATCTGCCGCTGGTGCAGAATGAGTTGTCCCTGTCCAAGTTCCTGAAGGATTCCCTGACACAGCTGTTTAACGGCAATATTCACAATGTGGGCCTGCCAGCGCAAATACGGGCCATTATCTCCAACGAATACGGCAACAGTTTCCCCGATTTCACGGAAATCTGCGGTAAACTCAACATGACGCCGCAAACCCTGCGCCGGCGGCTGAAAGAGGCCAATACCAGCTACCAGGAGATCAAGGATTCCATTCGCAAGGATGCCTCGGTCTACTACCTGTCCAAGCCGGATCTGAGCATTGATGAAATTGCCCTGTTGATGGGCTTCAGCGAGGCCAGCTCTTTCCACCGTGCTTTCAAGAAGTGGACGGGCAAGACCCCATCCAGCTTCCGCAAGGAGCACTTCGGCGTCAGTCAGTAATTTGTGCCGACCCGTTAATTCAGGACCTGCAATGACAGTGCAAGACGCCAACACGGCGCGCCTGCTGGTGACCTGTCCGGACAAGCCGGGCATCATCAGCGCCGTCAGTACCTTTCTGTTCAATCACGGTGCCAACATCACCGATTTCGACCAGCATTCCAGCGATGCCCGTGGCGGCACCTTCTTTCTGCGCCTGGAATTCCAGACGCCGGAGCTGGACTGCTCCCGGGAGGCCCTGCGTAACAACTTCGCCAGCCGGGTTGCCGAACCCTATGGCATGCAGTGGCAAATCAGCTATGCCAGCGAGAAAAAGCGCATGGCGGTGATGGTGTCACGCCATGACCACGTGATCATGGACCTGTTGTGGCGTACCTCCCGGGGCGATTTGCCGGCCACCATTCCCATGGTGATCAGCAACCATGAAGACCTGCGCGGCGAAGTGGAGCGCTTTGGTATTGAGTATCACCATATTCCTGTCAGTGGCGACAACAAGGCCGAGGCGGAAGCCAAGGCATTGGCGCTGCTCGAGGGCCAGGTGGATGTGATCGTGCTGGCACGCTACATGCAGATATTGAGCAGCGATTTCGTTTCCCATCACCCGCACCGCATTATCAATATCCACCATTCTTTCCTGCCGGCCTTTGTGGGGGCGAATCCCTATCAGCAGGCCCACGATCGTGGCGTCAAACTGATTGGTGCCACCAGCCATTATGTGACCGAAGATCTGGATCAGGGGCCGATCATCGAGCAGAACGTGCAGCGGGTAAGCCATCGCCATTCCGCCGAGGAGCTCAAATCGCTGGGGCAGGATGTGGAGCGTCAGGTGATGCTGCGAGCGGTCCGTTGGCACCTGGAAGACCGGGTGATCGTGGATGGCAACAAGACCGTGGTGTTTGTGAAGTAGCAGCAGAGGGTGGTCTGCTGTGGGATGAAAAGGCGTGGCGCGGTTGGAGCCTTGCAAACAAAGGCCCCAACCGCGTTTTCCAATCAGTTGGAAAAACGCAGCCCGACACCAAAGGTGCCATAGTTTTCGGATTCCAATTGCGTTTGGCGGTAATCCGCGGTGACGGACAGCTTGTCCAGAACCGGGATGGCCAGGCCTACGCCGAGATAAGGGGCGATACCACTTTGGCTGTCGTTCGTTGGGGCTTCGTTCACGCTGGCAACCGTGTCTGAATTATCGTCAAGAAATGCCCGTTGCTGACGGTTTTCGAGCTTGAAATCGTAGATATAAGCACCGCCTTTCAGATAGACCCAGCGTTTGGTTTGCCAAACAACTCCCACTGTAATGCCGTTAAGGCGAAGGGAGTTCTCTTCGTTGATTCGGACAGTGTCGATAGGAGTGCCATTAATCGGGGTTTCGTTGGATTCTGGGGCTCGTTCAAACTGACGGCCGTTCGAGTCTTCGCTGTGACGCAGGAAGCCCGCCTCCAGTCCCAGCCGAGAGTCTCCACCGATATCAACGCTGTTGAGCCACATGCCCAGACGAATATCCAGGCCGTCGGTGGTATCAAAGCCGTAGGGCGCCAGGTCGGCGCGAAGCATCTGTGCCTCGGCGTAGAAATCCACATCCGGTGGCGCCAGTTCCTCTTCAGCGTGTACAAAGGGGGAGAGCAGGGCAGCGCCAAGGCCCAGGGTCAGCGGCAATATTGTTTTCATTATTGATCCAGCCGTTGTGATAAGGACAATGTGCCACATTGTAACCACCGCGAGACCGACATGCACAGTGACTTGCAGCACGCCCATGATGAAACCCTGCTGGGGTTGTGCCGACCCGGCTTCGAGAACGACCTGGCTGCGGAGCTGAATTACCATGCGGCTGAGCAGATGGTCGGCGGTTATCCCCGTACCACCCCGGACAGCGGCTATGTGCTCTGGCACAGCCAGCAGGGCTCCATGGCTCCACTGCTGCAGAGTGGGCTGATTTTTGCCCGCAGTCTGAGCCTGGCCGAGGGGCAGTTTGTGAATATCGGCGATGACAGGATCGCCGAGCTGTGGCCATTACTGAAACAGGCCGCGCCTTTCCGTGAAGTGTTTCTGGAGCACCCTGACACCAACGACGGCCGGGAAATGCAGCGGTTTCTGCGTGGCTTTCGCAAGGCGCTGGAACCTCGCCTGAAAAAAGCCGGCCTGTTGAAAGCCAATGCCCAGCAACGGGTACATCTGTTCTTTAGTGATTCCCACAATGGCTGGGTGACCAGCAGCCCGACGTCGGTGCCGCTTGCCGAAGGCGGGGTGCGGCGGCTGAAACTGCCGGCCGAAGCGCCCAGCCGATCTGCCCTCAAGGTGGAAGAGGCGTTACTGCGCTTTTTCGGTAGCACCGACAGCCTCACTGCGAAAACGGCTGTGGATCTGGGTGCCGCGCCGGGAGGCTGGAGCTGGCAACTGGCCAGGCGCGGTATCAAGGTTCAGGCAGTGGATCACGGCAAACTCGATGGGCGTCTGCTGGATGAATACCCGGTAGAGCATATTCATGGTGATGCCTTTACCTGGCGGCCCCGCAGCAGTGTGGACCTGGTGGTCTGCGATGTGGTGGACAAGCCGGCACGTACCCTGCAGCAGATGGAAAAGTGGCTTACCCAGGGCTGGTCGCGGGCTGCCCTGTTCAATCTCAAGCTGCCCATGAAGCGCCGGTTCCAGGAAGCCTGGCAATTGCTGGAAAAGCTGACCGCTGCCATGGAACGTCATGAGCATCTGGGTGTACCCGAGATCAAGGCTGCCCAGCTCTATTATGATCGTGAGGAAATCACCGTCTGGGCCGCCTTCCACCGGGATTACTGATCATGTCAGCCCCCCGTGCCACCCCGGCACTCTTTGTCACTCTGGGCATGCTCTACTTTGCCCAGGGCCTGCCCGCCGGGTTGTTGGGCAAGTCCATGCCGGCCCTGGCCAGGGACGCAGGCCTGTCGCCGGAATGGATTGGCCTGCTGGCGTTGCCGGCGCTGCCCTGGGCACTGAAGTTTCTCTGGGCGCCCTGGGTGGACCGCTGGGGCAGCGGCAAGCCCAATCACCGCAAGCGCTGGATTCTTGCCTGCGTGTTTGCGGTAATGCTGGTGTTGGCAGTCACTGCCCTGTTTCCCCGCGAATGGTTGTTCGGGCCCGGCTTTGCGTTGCTGGTGGTGCTACTTTTCCTGCTCAACCTGTTCAGCGCCACCCAGGATATCGCCACTGACGGCCTGGCCACGCGCTTGCTGACACCGGACCTGCGTGGGTTAGGTAACAGTATTCAGGTGAATGGCTACAAGATTGGCATGATTCTCGGCAGTGGTGCCCTGTTGATCATGGTCGGTCACTGGGGCTGGCAGGGTACTCTGGCCAGCCTGATGCTTGCCCTGTTGCTGGTGGCGCTGGTTGTCTGGCGGTTTCATGAACCACCGGAGCAGATCCGGCCCCGCCGACCGGTGACGTTACGCTGGTGGCGCCGGCAATTGACCCTGTTCTGGTGGCGCCCGGGTATGGCCGTTTGGTTGATCATTCTGCTGGGCTACAAGGTCGGTGATGGTTTTGGTACACGTATGATCAAACCCTTTCTGGTGGACCGGCAATGGACGCTGGAAGCCATCGGTCGTCTGGATCTGGTGTCATCCCTGGTGGGGCTGGCCGGGGCGGCGCTGGCCGGGGTGTTGATGATGCGCCTGTCGCGCAAACTGGCCCTGTTCGGGTTTGCCGGGTTGCAGGCCCTGTCTTTTTTGGGTTGGTGGGCGGTGGCCAGCAGCCCGGCGGATCATTGGATCTGGCCGGTGGCGCTCTTCGAGCAGTTCGCCGATGGCCTTTCCACCGTGGCCCTGTTTGTGTTGATGATGGACTACTGCCGCAGTGGCCATGAGGGAAGTGACTACACCATGCAGGCGTCCGTGCAGTTGTTTGCGGTGGGGGCCTTTACCCTGGCCAGCGGCTTCAGTGCGGCCTGGCTGGGATATGCTGGCCATTTCCTGCTGGCTGCGATTCTCTGCACAGCCGTTATAATGGCCGCCTTTTTCTGGCAAGCGCCTCTTGTTGGCAACGCAAAAAAGGTAACTCCATGAGCCACGATGCCCAACACCACCTCGACGCCACCGGCCTGCTGTGTCCGGAACCGGTAATGATGCTGCACAACAAGGTGCGTGACATGGACCCCGGCGAGGTTCTGGAAGTGCGTGCCACCGACCCGTCCACCGAACGGGACATTCCCAAGTTCTGTCAGTTTCTTGGCCACACCCTGCTGGGGCAGGAGCAGGAGGGGGAGCTGTTTGTGTATTGGATAAAGAAGAAGCAGTGAACAGTTAATAGTTAACAGTGAATAGTTGCGCGCCCAAGCGCATTGAAAGTTGAGCGCAAAGAGGCCGCGCTCAAGCCATGGGCGCGGCCTCTTGTGTTGTGGATTCTCTCACGGATCAATCCGCGTAGCTGTTCACTATTCACTGTTAACTATTAACTGCCTTTCAACTCCTTGCCAGCATTGCCACCGCCGCCAGCGCCTCCGGATCTCGTTCTTTGAGTTTGTTGGCGATGCCGTGCTGGAAGAAGTAGCGGAAGTCCGGCAGTTGCTGGGCCTGGATCAGACACCCGGCGCCTGGCAGGACCGGGGTTTCCACCAAGCCATTTTCCTCCGCCACCATGGCAGCCAGACTCCCGTCGGCGGACAGTTGCCAGCTCACCACTTCCATCAGGCTGATGGTGTGGAAGTCATCCTCGGAAAATACCGCGTGGGTGCCGATCGTGTCGGGAATTTCCTGAATCGTCTGATGCCCAGGCTGGGGCGTGCCGAAGAAGCTGATGGCCGCATCCAGTTCCTGCACCTTGTGTGCCGGGGCATCAATAAAAAGGTAATCGCTTTCCGGAAGACGGTAACCTTCCCAGCGGCCGTTCAATGGATCCGCCAGGGCCATGGCGGTCACCGGTTCTTTCAGCCAGGGTACCATGGCCACAGTGTCGCCATTGGCGAGACGGGCCCAGGCCAGAATTTTCAGTGAGAAGAGTTTATCCGGGTGATGATCATTGGCGTACAACAGCTCAATGCCATCGTATTCCGGGGAGAGACGCAAAATGGGGGGCTGTGCCGCTTTGCGGCGTGGAGAGAAAGGAACCACATTGTTCCCGCCAGGGTGTTGCCGGTGAGCCTGAGTCATGGGCACCTCCCGGTACAAGTCCTTGGCGCCGCCAGCCCGACACACAGTGTTCGTTCTGCACGGCCCGTTAATTCACGTTAGCCTGTACGGGCCGGCCATGCAAGCCGCTGCAGATAACCGGCTTATCGTGGCATTCTTCTTCAGGAGGCGAGTGTGCAGTGTGAGTATTATTTTGCCTATGGCTCGAACATGAATCCGTCCCGCATGGCGGTGCGGGGGATGCAGTATCGGGATTCCATGGCGGCGCGGCTGGAAGGGTGGGCGCTGGCCTTCAACAAGCGAGCCCACGGTCTGCAGGGTATTGCCTACGCCAACATCGTGCCGACGGATGGGGTCGTGGAAGGGGTGTTGTACCGCTTGCGCGATCACCAGGAAATCGAGCGAATGGATCCCTATGAGGGCCACCCGGTGCGTTACCGGCGTGAATGCCTGCCGGTGCAGACCGGCGCCGGTGAAGTGCTCACCTGGGTTTATATTGCCAACGCCGACTGGCAGGCGGAAAACCTGAAACCGGAGCGCTGGTACCTCAACCATTTGCTGAGCGGGCGGCCCTGGTTGAGCGACAGCTATTATCGACGTTTATTGCAGGTCCCGGTCTTTGAACCCTGACAACCAAGGATTAACGTGCAAAACTTGAATGCTCAGGTTTCCTGCCCCGAAACTGTGTTCGCGTCTCGTAGGGTGCACTGAGCCTAGGGTGAACTGCACCATTCAGACGCCGGATAGGTGCAGTTCGCCCTAGGCTCAGTGCACCCTACCGAGATGCCGTAGGTGAAACGTCAGCCGTCGGTGACAGGGTTTGCCGCATCCGCCAGCGCAGCCGCCATCCCAGCAGAATCGCCGCCACGGTCAGGCCCGCCACCAGTCCGATCCAGAACCCTGCCGGCCCCATGGGTTCGCCGAACCAGTGGGTCAGGCCCAGGCCGTACCCCAGTGGCAGGCCCACACCCCAGTAAGCGAACAGGGTCATGATCATTGGCCAGGCGGTGTCTTCAAAGCCGCGCAGGCAGCCGTTGGCACATACCTGCAGGGCATCGGATACCTGATACAACGCCGCGAACAGCAACAGATAGGTGGCCAGCTCAATGACGTCCCGGTTGTTGGTATAGATATGGGGGATCCAGCCTCTTGCCAGGACCAGCGCCGCTGCCGCTGTCACGCCCACCACGGTGGTGATACAGAGTGCCACCTGCACCGCATGTCGCAGCCCCTGCTCGTCGTGGCGTCCCCTGGCATGGCCCACTCGCACGGAGGCCGCCAGGGAAAAGCTGAGCGGTACCATGAAAATCAGCGAGGTGAAATTCAGGGCGATCTGGTGGCTGGCCACGATCTGGGCGCCCAGGCTGCCAATCAGCAGGGCAATCACGGCAAAGATGCTGACCTCGAAAAAGATCGATAAGCCCACCGGCAGTCCCAGACGCAACATGTACCCCAGACTGGCCATCTCAACGTGGCGCCGGCGCAGATTCAGCGGAGCATGCTGGTACACCGGGTGGCGGTGGGTATAAAACAGCATCATCAGTGCCATGGACCACATCACCAGGGAGGTCGCCCAGCCACAGCCCACGCCGCCCATGGCGGGAAAGCCCAGCTTGCCGTAGATCAGCACATAGTTGCTGGGGATATTGATCAGCAGGCCGATCACACTGAACAGCAACACCGGGCGAGTGTGATTCATGGATTCCGTGTAGCTTCGCATGGCCAGCATCAGGGCGGCACCGGGCATGCCCCAGCTGAGCGCATCCAGATAGCCACTGACCAGCGGGCGAATGGCCGGGTCCACGTCCATCCACACCAACACCGGTGCGATGCTGCGCAGGATCATGGCACAGAGCACCCCCAGCCCCAGGCCCAGCCAGATGCCCTGCTGGGCGAGCGGGTTGATGCGATGGTAAGCTTCGCCGCCGAGATGGCGGGACAGAATCGGCGTGGCACTCATCAGCACGCCGGTCATGAACAGAAACAGGGGCACCCAGATGCTGGCACCCACCGCCACTGCCGCCAGATCATTGGCACTGACCCGACCGGCCATCATGGTATCCACGAAGCCATTGGCGGTCTGGGCCAACTGGCCGCCGAGAATGGGCAGGGCAAGGGTGAGCTGGGCGACGAGCTCCTGACGACGGGATGACATAGGCGCGACGAATCTTATGGGTGATCTTGGCGGTAAACCACAGGGCCAAACAAAGGCGGCTACCATACCGCAAAGCGCTGTTCGGGGGCACCGTAGCGAGGACCTGGACAGACTGTTTAGGGCCACTTTTTTTCATTCCCACACCACCGTGCTGGAAGGCGGCGCGGACGAACCCGTGTATCGTCCGGGCAATCCCCATCGTATCTGCTATACCCGTGACTATTTCCGCAGCGCCCTGCACGAAATCGCCCACTGGTGCGTGGCAGGTCCGGCGCGCCGTCAGCAGGAAGATTATGGCTACTGGTATGCACCGGATGGCCGCAATGCGGAGCAGCAGGCAGAGTTCACCCGGGTAGAAGTGTTGCCCCAGGCCTATGAGGCGCTTTTCTGTGCGGCCTGCGGGCATCCGTTTCGGGTGTCACTGGATAACCTGGATGGGGAGGCGGGGGATGAAAGGGACTTTGCAATGAAGGTGCATGATAAGGCGCTTTCCTTACTGGAAAACGGCCTTTCTGAACGTCCCCGGCACTGGTGTCAGACCCTGGCAGATTTCTACGGTCGGACGTCTATTTCCCTGGAGAAGGGGCTTGGCGAGGTTTTTGATTGCCCTTGATCAGTGGACTGGAGCGTTTTAGTTAACAGTGAATAGTGAACAGTTAACAGCGACGCGACCGGGCTTTTCTGGTGCTGCAACGGAAGAGGCCGCGCTCATGATGTAAACCGGTTTCGAGTAGCGAGAAGCGAGTTCCGAAAAGCCGCCAACCTTATTGTGTTGTGCCTTTCGAAACTCGCTACTCGCAACTGTTTTGATCGCGCCGCCAGCGACGCTCGTACGGCGGGGCGGGATTGGATCTATAACCGTCCGCTGCGTTTCAGCATCAGGTAAAGGTTGTTGAGCTGCGCCGGCATGTGCTGCGGGGTGGTTGCCGTGACCAGGGCGCCGGCGTGACGCAGGCGGGTATGCAGGTCGTGGCGGGCCTGTTGTTCCTGAGCGTCGGCACAGACTTGCAGGGCCTGATCAAAATCATGGCCCACCGGTTGCCGTGACAGTTGTTCCTGCTCCGGCAGCAGCATGTCGGCAATCAGCACCAGATGGTGGCGACGCAGCAGCGACACGGCGCTTATCAAGTCATCCAGATCTTCCTGCTGCAGGCGGGTAACCAGAACCACCAGGGCTCGCCGGCGGCTGCGGCGGACCAGTTGCCGGGCGGCCAGGCTGAAGTCGCTGGCATGCTGGCTGGGGTGCAGATCGTAGAGTCCGTTGAGCAGGTGGTTGATACCCTGCTGGCCCTGCACCGGCGGTAGCCAGCGTGGCTGGTCGCCGGAAAAGAGCATGGCGCCGGCCTTGTCCTTTTGCTTGAGGGCGCTCCAGGCGAGCAGCAGGGCGGCGTTAAGGGCGTGATCGAAACCGGTCAGTGAGCCCACCGGCATGCCCAGACGGCGGCCGCCATCCAGCATTATCAGCACCTGTTGATTCTGTTCATCTTGGTATTCCCGGCTGATCAGGCTGCGCCGTCGGGCGGTGGCCTTCCAGTCGATTTGCCGCAGGCTGTCACCCGGGTGGTATTCGCGTAGCTGGTGAAACTCCATGCCTTCGCCGCGGCGCGGTTGCAGGCGGGTGCCGGTGAGCAGGTGGGCATGGCTGGCATCCAGTCCGCTGTGACTGAGCCGGGAAAAGTCCGGGTATACCGGCACGGTGCAGGTGGCGTCGCACACCTTGCGTACCTGCCACAGCTTCAGGCGGCTGGGGAACCAGAACACCAGATCGCCGAACTGTACCGGGCCGCGGCGGCTGGGCCGGTAATGATAGGTCAGCTCGGTCAGTTCTTCTTTTGCGCGCGTCAGGGTGGCCGGAAGGCCGGTGTGGGGATCATCGCCGGGGTGCTGGTCGGCCAGCTCCACGCTGTCTGGCAGGCTTGCCGAGGTAACCCTGACTCGTACCAGGTGCGGCTGTTGCACCGACAAAGCGGTAGGCAGCTCCCGGTGCGCCTGCGGGGCGGGCAGGCGGCGGGCGTGCCATAGATCCAGCAGCGCAATCACCAGGGCCAGGCCGCCCAGGGCCCACCACAGTGCCACGGCCAGCATGCCGGGTATGACCAGCAATGGCAGGGCCAGTAGCGCCCACAGGCCGGCGAGCAGGAGAAGACGCGGCGCAGGCTTCATTGCTTCGGCGCTTCCACCTGTTCCAGCAGTCGACCCAGGGCGGTTTCCGGAGTCTGGCCTTCGATTTCCGCATCGGCGCTGAGCTGGATACGGTGCCGCAGTACCGGGCGGGCCACCTGCTGTACATCGTCCGGGGTGACGAAGTCGCGGCCCTCGAACAGGGCCTGCACCCGGCTGGCCCGGGCCAGGGCGATGCTGGCGCGTGGGCTGGCGCCGTGACTCAAACCGCTGAAGTCCCGGGTGGCGCGAACGATGCGCAGGGCATAGTCGAGCACCTCGTCATCAATCAGCACGCTGTCGCTCAGGGTCTTCATGGCTTTCAGACCGGCGGCATCGGTGACGGGAGTCAGGCTTTCCACATCCAGGCTGGAGCGGATGGTGCCGTCCAGCACCATGTTCACCAGGCGGGTTTCGTCCGCATGATCCGGGTAGTCGATCAGCACCTTGAACAGGAAGCGATCCAGTTCCGCTTCCGGCAGCGGGTAGGTGCCTTCCTGGTCCAGCGGGTTTTGGGTGGCCAGCACCATGTAGGGCTCATTCAGGGTGAACGCCTTGCCCTCGATGGTGATCTGCCGCTCCTGCATGACTTCCAGAAGCGCCGCCTGCGTCTTGGCCGGTGCCCGGTTGATTTCATCGGCCAGCAGCAGTTGCGTGAAGGCGGGGCCGCGGCGAATGCGGAACTGCTCGCTTTTCTGGTCGTACATGGCGTGGCCGGTGACGTCCGTGGGCATCAGGTCCGGGGTGAACTGGATACGGTTGAAATCCAGTTCCAGTACCTTGCCCAGGCTGCGCACCAGCAGGGTCTTGCCGAGCCCGGGTACCCCTTCGATCAGCACATGGCCACCGGATACCAGGGCAATCAGCACTTCACGAACCACCTGACGCTGACCGATCAGCACCTGATTGAGATGGTGTTCAATATCCTGGGCCAGGCGGGTGGCGTCGGCCAGGGTGGTGGGCTGTGTCATGTTTCACTCCTTAGAGCCTGCAGCAGGCTTACTTGCTGGGTGAGCTGGTCGCGGTTTGCCGGTGGCTGTGTCAGTGCATGGTCCAGTTGTGCCACGGTGACCTTCAGATGCGCGGCGGCGCGTTCCAGGGCCTGCTGGCGCTGGTGATGGTAACGGTTGAGTCGGGCTTGTGCCTGCTGGCGCAAGGCGGTGAGCAGGGTGTCCTGCTGTTCGGTGCGCCACTGGAAATAACCACTGGCGTGTAGATGCTGCAGGTAATCCCGATGGTTGTCTTCGGCAACGGGCTGAATCGGGCCGCGGCGGGGAATCCGTGACCACAACCACAGGCCTAGCAGCAACAGCAAGGCGGTTCCCAGTTCCGGGGCGCGAAGCCATAACCATTGCAGTAGGGGGGGCATGGCCACGGAGCGCACGAACCACACCGGCTGATCGCCGGTGAGCCAGGCCAGCAGCCAGGCATGGTCGAAATAATGCAGATTCTGGTTATTCCACAGTCCCAGGTCGGTGAGCACGGTGATCTGGCCATCGCCCAGGGATAACTGGACCAGTTGGCTGCCGAAATCATTGTCCGCATAGGCGGTGACTTCCGCCGGCCACTCGGGAAGAAACTCTGGCGGGGTGTCTTCCTCGTTCCAGCTGTCGTGCCAGAGTACATGCTGGCTATGCAGCTGGATGCGTCGGGAGGGTTGATCATCACCGGCATGCAGCAGCAGCGGCTCCGGTTGTGGGGGCGCCTCGCAGGCCAGTGCTTCGCAGGTTTCCCGCAGTTCGTCGTTATCGGTCAGCAGGCAGTATTGCAGGGGATTACCGGCAAAGGCCGGTAGCGCATCCAGCAATTCGAAAAACGGGTCCAGCGCTTCGTCGACGGTTTCCTGTTCACTTTTCCAGACCGTGATTCCCAGGCTGAAAAGGAGGGGGTCGTTGTCCTGCCACTCCCTCTCGGTGGCGGTATCTTCATCCCGGGATTTTGGCAATGGGCGTGCTTCGACGATCAGTTCACCGCCAGCTTCCACCCATTGCAACAGTGAGCGGACCTGACCGGTATTGAGCAAGCCGCGCTGTTTGTCGATGATCAGGGTGGTGTCTTCTTCCGGCAACGGGAACAGGGCTGCGGCACTCAGTATGCGTGTGCTTGGCTGGCCTCGCTGTGTCAGCCAGTCCTGGGCAGCGCTGTAGGGATTGCGTTGAATGGCGCTGTCCGGCGCCGCTCTCTGGATCACGGTGACCGGCTCGGTCAGTGCGTAATAAGCGATCGTAAGCGCCACTACGAGCAGGGCGCCAAGCCAGGGAAGCTTTTTACGCATTGGCGGCCACCTCTGCGCTGATTTGCTCCCAGTCAGCCAGCAGGGTGCGCACCGTCTCGGCGTCCACCGGACGATGGGCCCAGGCCGTGCTGATCCAGGCCTGGATCAGGCGTTGCAGATAGAGAATCGGCAAGGGTTCACCATGGGCGGCCTGAAGGTTGCGCAGGCATTGCTGTTCGGTGCTGCCGGCGGCCAGTGACACCGGATAGCGGCGCAGCAGCTCGGCCAGGGCACTGCGCAACATCAGCGACAGGGCCAGGCGAATGTCGTTGGCACCGAGCGCTTGTTCCGTGGCGTCGCGCAGGTTCTTCGGCAGGCTCTGGCGGCGAATATCCATGCCGGCCACATGGGTAGGAATCACCGGGGTGCTATCCCGATTGCGGCTCCCCAGCCCCAGCTGATCCATGACCTTGATCAGCAGCCAGATCGCCAGCCCGGCGAAGACACCCCAGAACAGTATCCATAGCACCGCATCTGGGATATCAAAGGGGCTGTCGGAGGGTTCCTGTTGCTCATCATCGTCCAGGTTATCGAAGAAGTGTTTCCAGAATTTTTCCAGCCAGCTATCGCTGTCGTCGTCTTGATCTTTCCATTGCCGTTCGGTGCGTTCTTCGAAGGGCATGTAGTCCGGGCCGGCCAGTAGTTCGATGACCTGCTGTTGCTCTTCATTATTGCGGGGGGAAGGTTGTGCCGTTACCGGTTCTGGCAAGGGCAGCAACAGGGCCAGCAGCATTAGCAGGGTGGCACCGGTGCGGCTTGCCCGGTGGCGGCCCAACCGGGTCAGGCCCAGTTGCAGGTCCCAGCCTTCCAGCCAGGTGCGCTTGTTCAGATAGAGGGCAAAGCCACAGGCCACATAGAGTGGTTCGGTGACACACATGACCAGGTACAGAGTAGCGCTGGCAATGGCCATCTGCAGGGCACCCTGATCGTAGAACCAGTCACTCCATTCCAGGCTGAATTGCCAGGGCACCAGGGTGTAAAGCAGTACCATCAGCCCCATGGCCATGAACTGCTCCAGATGCAGCACCACGATGGTCATGATGCCGGCCCGGTTGGAAGGGTAGTTGTTCAGTGCCCGCAAACGCTGGCTGAGTTGTTCCCCCTTGGCGCCCTCCAGTTGCCAGACGCAGGTGTTGAAACTGCGTGCAGGGCTGAAACGGCGCCAGGTGAGCTGGCTGGCCAGGCCGGGCAGGGCGTACTGGCGCCAACGCTGGAACAGTTGCTTGAGCGTGAGGGTTTCCGCAAACAGGGCATGGCTGTACCAGGCCAGCACCGGTCGCTCCCAGAGGGGTTTGAGCCACCAGAACAGGAACAGCGGCCACAGGGTTTCTGCCAGCAGCGACCAGCCAAGCATTAGTCCGAAAGGTACCAGCGTGAATGCCAACCATACCCATAGCACGGGGGCGGCCCATTGCCGATACAGTTTTGTGCCCAGGTCCACCGCCTGCCAGGGGCTACGCGGTGCCAGGCGGGCGCTAGCTTTCTCGAGTTCCATTACGTCCCCCGAAGAAAAGATAGAGATAAAGCAGAGCCCAGCAGGCCGCACCGACGCTGTATTTTATGGTGGCGTCGAAGTCTCTGGGCGACCAGAACGCTTCGATGAAAGCGGCCAGCAGCAACAGAGCGAAGACCCCGTACATGGTCGGCAAGGCATCCCGTGCTGCCAGGCGCAGGGCATCCAGCCGTGACCATTGTCCCGGTGCAATAATCGACCAGCCCAGTCGCAACCCGGCGCCGCCGGCCAGCACGATGGCGGTGAGTTCCGGGGCCCCATGGGCGATGACGAAGGTAAAGAAGGCCTCATGGCCGCCGGTGTTGATCAGGTGGCCGGCGATGGCGCCAAAGAAACTGCCGTTGAACAGCATGACAAAGATGGCACCCACGCCCAGCAGCAGACCGCCGGCAAAGGTACGAAAGGCAATGCCGATGTTGTTCTTGATGTAGTAACCGAACATCAGCACATCATCCTCGCCCTCTCGCCCGGCATGGATGTCGCTGCTGCCCGAATCCTCCGGCTGATACATGAGCTCCAGATCCGAGAGCATGGCTTCGTCTACTACGGTGTAAATCATCTCCGGTTGCTGCTGCACCAGAATCCAGGCGAGGGCGATGGACAGAACGAAACTGAGGGCGCTGACCAGGTGCCACTTCCATTGCCGTCGCACGGCGGCGGGAAAGCCATGGGCAAAGAATGCACCAATACGATCCGCCAGGGGCGGGTTGTAGCGGTACAGCTGGCGGTGGGCGCGCAGCACCAGATTGTTCAGGTATTGCTGAAGTTCCAGACTGTAGGTGCGCTCCCGGGCCAGCGCCAGTTGATGGCATAGCTGGCGGTAATCTGCCACGAAGCGGTCCAGCGGCAGGCGTTTCTTGCGCGACACCCGCAGCGCTTCCAGTTGCTCCAGTTGCTGTTCCAGCGACTCCCACAGAGGTCGGTACTGTTGTTCGAAGCGAGCCTGTTTCACCGTGCCCCCTCAAGCAAGTAACGGGTTACGGCTCGCAGGCGTTGCAATGCCTGGGACGGGTTCAGTTCCGGGAACGCCAGTTGCGCCAACTCCTGCTGGCGGGCTTCGGAGAATTGATCCTGGCGTTCGTGGAAGGCCAGCAGAGCCAGCTGGTCCTGGGCGCTGAGTGGCCAGTCCGGCGGATTGGCCGGGCCGCTGTGTTGCTTGCGGGTGCTCCCGGTTTGCTCGATATGGACGACCAGGGTGTTGGCCGCCATGTCCCCCAGGCGCTGATAGCGCGGACTGATCAGGGTGGTGATAAAACCGAGCAGATAAAACAGCGGGAAAGCATCTGCAGTGCGCAGCAGATTCCGGATCAGACTGCCGTTAAAACTGAGCGGGCTGCCGTTGGCGTGGACCACGGCAATGCCCATGGCTTTCTTGCCCGGGGTCTGGCCATGGCGCAGCGCTTCGAACAGGGTGGGGTAAAACCATTCCAGGGCAAAGCCGATAATCAGCAGCAGGCCAATACCCATTTTGCCAAGCATGCCCAGCACAAACGCCAGGACCGCGAAAATCAGCAAACGCAGGAGGAGGTCGATACCGTAGGCCATGGCCCGGGTTACCGGGCCCGCCAGGGACAGGCTGAGCATGGCCCCTTCCGGTGTCTCCACCTCATACCGTTCGTCAATCAGCATTTTGCCCCTGGCGAATCTGCAGGGCAGAGAATACGAACAGCATCACCGTCAGCGAGGTCTTGGCGATGGCCAGGGTGCGCACCGGCGGCGGATCCAGTAGCTGGACAGCATAGCCGCAGAAATAGAACAGCAGAATAAAGCACAACCAGGTGGCTTGGCGCTTGTTACCACTGATCACGGCCGGCAGCATCAGCACCAGCGGTGCGTAGAGAATCGCCGCAAAGATGATGCTGGAAAGAGGATGGACATCCGGCGGCGCCAGGCTGAACAGCCCGGTGATGCCCACAAACAGCAAGAGTGCGTAGCTGATACGCAGAAGCAGAAGATTCATTGTCAGGCCTTGAGTTGGCGGGTCAGGGTCGCCAGGCGTTTGCCCAGCGCCCGTGCCAGGGAGATTTCATGATCGGTCAGCGATGGGTCCGCATCGATACCGGCAACGTGGGTAGGACCGTAGGGAGTGCCGCCACTGCGGGTATCCAGCAGCGCCTGTTCGGAATAGGGCACCCCGGTTATGACCATGCCGTGATGCAGCAGCGGGGTCATCATGGATAGCAGGGTACTTTCCTGGCCACCATGCAGACTACTGGTGGAACTGAATACGCCGGCGGGTTTGCCGATCAGGGTGCCTTTCATCCACAGATCGCTGGTCTGGTCGACAAAGTATTTCAAGGGTGCCGCCATATTGCCGAAGCGGGTGGGGGATCCCAGCGCCAGACCACTGCATCCGGCCAGGTCATCCAGGCTGGCGTAGGGAGCCCCCTGTTCGGGTACGGCGGGCTCACTGGCTTCACAGTTGGCGGAGACTGCCGGTACCGTGCGCAGTCGCGCCTCCATGCCGGTGCTTTCGATACCACGGGCAACCTGTTGCGCCAGGTTGGCTACGCTGCCATTGCGGCTGTAGTAAAGCACCAATACATAATCCGTCATCAGCGAGTCAGTCCAGCAGGTTAAGGGCGTTTTCCGGGGGACGCCCCAGTACCGCCTTGTTGCCCCGTACCAGGATGGGACGCTCAATCAGTTTCGGGTACTGCACCATGGCAGCAATGACCTCATCGTCGCTGCTTTCCGCGGACAAGCCGGCCGTTTTATAGTCGGCTTCCTTGTTACGCACCAGATCATGGGCGCTGGGTAAGCCGAGTTTCTTGACCAGAGTTTTCAGCGTGGCGGCGTCCGGGGTGTCGTCCAGATACTTTACGATAGTGGGCTGGATGCCGTTGTCTTCCAGCAATGCCAGCGTCTGGCGGGATTTCGAGCAGCGTGGATTATGGAAGAGGGTGTAGTCCGTCATGAGTTTTGCATATTCTGTGGATGAGGGTGTCATTGTAAGGCGCTTGAATCCGCTGGCAAGGAGAGGATGCCGATAGCATGGAAACTGATGAAGAGGTCATTCCGGTCCGCGCCAGGCTGGATTCCATTCGTGCCTTTTTTGCCTTGCTGGTGCGTCAGTTCAAGGAAGATGGCTGTCGGGAAAGCGCTGCCGCACTGACTTACACGACGCTCTTTGCCATCGTGCCGGTGATGACCGTGAGCTTTTCGGTACTGGCCTCGGTGCCTGCACTGAAGGGCAAGGGGATTCAGCTCCAGCAATGGGCGTTTGAATACTTTGTGCCGTCGGCGGGCAATATGCTGTTGGAGCACCTGCAGTCGTTTGCCCGCCAGGCCACCAATCTGACCGGCCCGGGGGTGATTATTCTGATCATCACCTCGGTATTGATGCTGCGGACTATCGAACAGACCGTGAATCGAATCTGGAAGGTGCGCACTGCCCGTAAGGGGCTTACCAGTCTGATGATGTACTGGGCGGTGTTGTCACTGGGGCCGATCTGTCTGGGTGCGGGGCTGGCGATCTCGTCCTATCTCACCTCCCAGGCTATTTTCAGTGACACCGTGCACTATCTGGGTGGGGTCAGGCTGTGGCTGTCGTTGCTGCCTTTCCTCTTCACCACGGCCATGCTGACGTTGCTATACACGGTGGTTCCCAACACCAATGTCCCTTTGCGTCAGGGCATGCTGGGTGCGGCCTCTGCAGCATTGCTGTTTGAACTGGCAAAAAGCGGTTTTGCCTTTTTTATCCGCCAGGCCCCCAGCTATGAAGTGGTGTATGGGGCGTTTGCGGCGGTGCCGCTGTTTCTTCTGTGGGTGTACATTTCCTGGATCATTGTGCTCGGTGGCGCGGAGCTGGTTCGGGCCCTGGTGGTATTCCAGGAGCATCGACGTCGGGTGCCGAGAATGCATGCGCTGATGCGTTTACTGCATGCTTTCTGGCTACGTCAGCAACAGGGCAAGGTGCTGCGCAGCAAGGAAGTGCGTCAGGTGATGCGCGATTGCGGAGTCAGTCAGTGGGATGAGTTTCGCAACTTATTGATGGACGCCAAGCTGATACGGCGCACGGACGAGGGCGGTTATATGCTATCCCGGGATCTGCGCAACCTGACACTGGGACAGTTGGTAGCTATGCTGCCGTGGCCGGCCCATACCCAGCTTCGGGTGCGCCTGGGCAATGATGAATCCGCCTGGGAGCAGGTATTGAAGGAAAAGATGGATCAGGCCCGTGACGGTATGATGGCGCCGCTGGATATGCCGCTGGATACACTCTTTCACCGTCGTGACAGTATTACCGACGAGGAGATTGGGGAGAGCAATGATGGCGATCACTAAACATGTACTGGTGAGCGGCAGGGTTCAAGGGGTAGGCTACCGGGCCTGGACCCAACACCAAGCCAGCCTGCGAGATCTTGCCGGTTGGGTACGTAATTGTGACGACGGCCGTGTGGAAGCCATCCTGCACGGCCTGCCGGATGCGGTATCGGCGATGCTGGACGCTATGCGCCAGGGGCCGGCCATGGCCCGGGTGGAAGAGGTAATCACCCGGGATTCAGAGGCGCCGCTGACCCGGCACTTTGAGGTAATTCGATGAAACAAGTTGAACTGGTAAACGGTGACTTGCGTTTTCCGGCGCTGATGGCCGGCAGTGGCGAGCCCGTGATTTTGTTGCATGGTTTTCCGGATACCCATGAAAACTGGGCGGTGCAAATCAATGCGCTGGCGGAGGCAGGTTATACCGCCATTGCGCCAGCGTTGCGCGGCTATGCCCCGGGCTGCCAGTCCGGAAGCGGCGATTATTCTCTGTATGCCGCAGTGGACGACCTGATGGTGTTTGCCGCTCAGCTGGGTGGCCGCGTGCACCTGATCGGTCATGACTGGGGGGCGGCGGTGGGCTACCTGGCCTGCGCCCAGTCCCCGGAAACCTTCTGCTCTTTCAGCGCTCTGGCCATACCGCCCCTGCGCCGGATTCCCCAGGCACTGCTCAAGGTTCCGGAACAGGTGCTGCTCAGTGGCTACATGCAGTTTTTCCAGTTGCCGGTGGCCCCGGAGGCCTGGCTCAAGCGCGGCGATCTGGGTGGTGTGGAAACCCTCTGGCGGCGTTGGTCGCCGGACTGGGACCCGGGGCTCTACCTGGACAATGCCAAGCACACGTTGGCGGAGCCGGGGGTGATCAGTGCAGCGCTGGCCTGGTATCGGGCCATGTTCAAGCTGTGGAAGAAGGAGCAGCGTAAGGCCCTGACCTGGCTGGGGCAGGATATCGCCACGCCCACCCAGATTCTGATCGGCGAAAATGACGGCTGCATGAGTCCCAAACTGCTCGAACATACTCTGGTGGACACTGACTTCAGCGGCGGCGTGGAGTTGCAGCAGATTGCCAATGCCGGGCATTTCCTGCATCTGGAGCAGCCGGAAGTGATCAACGATCATCTGCTGCGTTTGCTCAACAATACCCGCTGCGACTGAATGAGCTACGAGCTACGCTCGTTGGATGGGGACAGGGTGGAAAGTCCCCAAGACCTTGGCATTTCTACGAAGCCGCTGTAGGAGCGCCTCTCGAGGCGCGAACCGAGCGGCACGAGGCAATAAGGACGATTGTCCGTCATTCTTTCTGGAGCCTGTCGAGTTCTGCGATTCCTGATCGCCCTGCGGGCGATTTCCGCGCAAGCGCGGTTCGCACCTCAAGAGGTGCTCCTACGGGTGCCTTTGGTAGGGGCGTCTAGGTAAAATTCTCAGGCTTCTCACTCTGCGCTATACTACGCGCCCCCAAATTGTCCCAGCAGGAGTAATCCCATGACGGTGATTCGCCAGGATGACCTGATCCAGAGCGTGGCTGATGCCTTGCAGTACATCTCTTACTACCATCCGGTGGATTTCATTCGTGCCGTCACCGAAGCCTACGAGAAGGAAGAGAGCAAGGCTGCCAAGGACGCCATGGCGCAGATCCTGGTCAATTCCCGCATGTCTGCCATGGGCCGTCGGCCTATTTGCCAGGACACCGGTATCGTGACCGTATTCGCCAAGGTGGGCATGAATGTCACTTTTGAAGGCGACATGAGCCTGGATGACATGATCAACGAAGGTGTACGCCGGGCCTACAACCATCCTGAAAACGTCCTGCGCGCTTCGGTGCTGGCGGACCCGGACGGCAAGCGGGCCAACACCAAGGACAACACCCCGGCGGTGATCAACTATTCCATCGTGCCCGGTGACAAGCTGGAGATTGACGTGGCGGCCAAGGGCGGCGGTTCCGAAGCCAAGTCCAAGTTTGCCATGCTCAACCCTTCTGATTCCGTGGTTGACTGGGTGCTGGAGCAGGTTCCCAAGATGGGGGCCGGGTGGTGCCCGCCGGGCATGCTGGGCATCGGCATTGGCGGTACCGCCGAGAAGGCCATGCTGCTGGCCAAGGAATCGCTGATGGACCCCATCGATATTCACGAGTTGCAGGCCCGTGGCCCGCAGAACCGCTCTGAAGAGCTGCGTCTGGAACTGTTCGAAAAGGTCAATGCATTGGGCATCGGTGCCCAGGGTCTGGGCGGCCTGACCACCGTCCTGGACGTGAAAGTGGCCGATTATCCAACCCACGCGGCCAACAAGCCGGTGGCCATCATTCCCAATTGTGCTGCCACCCGCCATGCCCATTTTACCCTGGACGGCACGGGGCCAGCGGACCTGAAAGCGCCGGATCTGGAAGAATGGCCGGAGATTGCCTGGGGCAATGATGAGGGCGCCAAGCGCGTCAATCTGGATACCGTGACCCCGGAAGAAGTGCAGACCTGGCAGCCCGGTGACACCCTGCTACTGTCCGGCAAGCTGCTCACCGGCCGTGATGCGGCCCACAAGCGCATGGTAGACATGATTTCCAAGGGCGAAAAACTGCCGGTGGACTTCACCAACCGCTTTATCTACTACGTGGGTCCGGTGGATCCGGTGGGCGATGAGGTGGTTGGCCCCGCTGGCCCGACCACAGCCACCCGGATGGACAAGTTCACCCGCACCATGCTGGAAGAAACGGGGCTGATCGGCATGGTCGGCAAGGCCGAGCGTGGCGATACCGCTATCGAGGCCATCAAGGACAACAAAGCGGTGTATCTGATGGCCGTGGGCGGCGCCGCCTATCTGGTGTCCAAGGCTATTCGCAAGTCACGCGTAGCGGCCTTTGAAGATCTGGGTATGGAAGCCATCTACGAGTTCGAGGTGGAAGACATGCCGGTGACCGTGGCAGTGGACTCCAAGGGCGAATCCGTTCACAAGACTGGACCGGTGATCTGGAAAGAAAAGATCGCTGCACGTTAAGGTTCTGCATGTCTCGGAGGGGGTAGTCTGGCTACCCCCTTTCTTCCTGTCCCGATGCCACAGGCGACGTTCTGTTTTGCGTATTGTTCCGGCTATTCTCATTGGGTGTCTGGCAGCCGCGGTCAGCGGTTGCAGTTCCCTGGTGCCGGCCACGGCCGACTGGCTGGGCTGGACCCGTGCCCCGACCCTGGTGGATGGTCTCGACTACGATGAGATCGACGCACTGGGTGCCCGGACAGGAGCGTGCCTTTCTCTCTATCAGCACTACATCGACGGCCGTTACCTGAGACAGCAGCAGGGGGCGGTATGGCATGAGGAGTGTAAAGAACGCATTGCCCAGGCCCGCAAGGCCCGAGAATATGCCCGACAGGTGGATCAGGAAGTGGAGATCGCCTGGCAGGCGGTACTGGACCACAAGGAAGCGCAGCGGCAACAGGCCCAACGGCGCCGCCAGATCCGTGAGGACATGCGTCAGGCCCAGCAAATGGCGGAAACCCTGCGAAATGCCGAAGAGGAACAGGAGAAGGCACAGAATCAGCGGTTGGAGAGGCTGGACGGGGCCAATATTCATAACCTCATGCTGGAGGTGCCCAACCTGCCACTGGCGTTCACGGTAGGGTCCCCCTCGGACATGACCCTGAAGCGCTTTCTGGCCTGTCTGGAAGTGCTATATCCCAATGAGGGCTATCAGATACGCCGCAATGGCGACAAGCTGACGGTGAAGGCCGAGCGGGCCACCATGATGCGTGGTGATGTGCTGCTGGAAAGTCGCTATACCCGGATCTGGGATAACTGGACCCTGCAGTACTTGTCGGTGGGCGAGATCCGGGCTGAGAGCGCCCAGGACCGCTACGTGCTTGCCCGGAATCTGCTGGGTTCCCAGTGCCAGCCGGACCGGCAAGACGATCAATGAGTCTGGCTGTTTCATGGTGCCAATGAATCGGCCCACTCCTTCTTTCCCTTTACCTTTCCCAATCTCGCCTTTCCGATCTATCGAATAAGTCCGGGAGCCCGGCCCCATCCCTGGGGCTACGGAGATCAATCAGGTCTTCCTGGGGTCACAGTACGAAGGCCTGGGGCCACCCGGACAATCAATATACTGATCATTTGGTCAGTGGTCAATCAAAGGCAGTGACGAGTCGCGAGGAGCGAGTTTCGAAAGGCGGGGTGGTTTGCTTTTCGAGACTCGCTTCTCGCAACTCGTTCCTATCCCGCCCGCAGCTTCGGTTTCACCGAGATCAGCAGTGCCGGCAGCAGCGTCAGGTTGCTGAGCAGGGCGACCAGCATGGCCAGGCCGGTGAGCAGGCCGAAGTACACCGTGGGGTTGAAATTGGAGAACGCCAGGATCGAGAAGCCGGCAATGATCGTCAGCGAGGTGTAGTACATGGCCTTGCCGATGGAACCATGGCAGCGCTTCATGGTGGCTACGTAGTCATTATCTTTCGGCAGCTCCTCATGGAAGCGGTGGATGTAGTGAATGGTGTCATCCACGGCGATGCCGATGGTGATGGCGGTGATGGTAATGGTCATCAGGTCCAGCGGCAGGCCAATCCAGCCCATCAGGCCCAGCACCAGAGATGCGGAGATCAGGCTTGGCACCATGCTGATAAGCGCCACCGGCAGGCTGCGGAAGAGGATCAGCAGCATTACCAGAATGGCGGCAAACACATAGCCCAGGGTCTTGATCTGGGAATCGAACAGGCTTTGCAGCATGTTGTTGTAGAGCACCATGGCGCCGGTGAGGTTTACCTGCTCGGGTTGCAGGCCAAAGTCGCTTTCCAGGTCGGTGCGGATCTTGGCCAGCAGCTCGTTGCGGTTCAGGTTCTGATCCGAATCGATCACCCTTACGCTGAAACGCACCTGGTTGCCGTCGTCGGACAGGTAGGGACGCACCAGCTGATCACGCAGGTCCTCGGGAATAAAGCTGGCCAGCAGCATCAACTGGACATAGCTGAGCGGTCCCTCGTTGAGTTTTTCCGCCACCTTGTAGGTGGTAGCGATGGACAGCACCTTGCCGGTTTCCGGCAGGGATTGCAGGTAATTCTGGATTTCCACCAGCTGGGCCAGACGTGCCGGGGTAAACCAGTAGGCCCCTTTCAATGGATTGGGCTTGGCCTGCTGAGATTCGGCAAACGGATCGGCAGAGGGCGCGCTTGCAAAGGGATCGTCGCCGCCTGAGCCAGCGGAGAAGGGGTCGCTATCGGCAAACGGGTCCGGCTCTGCAGTGGCAAACGGGTCGCTATCGCCACCCGCCGCGAACGGATCTGTTGCGGCGCTGTCGTCCATGGATTCACCGTCCCAGCCGGTGGCAGGCCCGGATGACGCTGTCGCACTGCGGGCGTCAGTACTGGGCGCATCGATGACGATATCCAGCGGCGTTGTGCCCCCGAGCTTGCGATCAATCTGCAGCATGCCCTGGTAGATTTCCGTGTCTTTCTGAAAGTAGTCGATAAAGCGGTTTTCCACCGTCAATCTGCTGATCCCCCACAGGGAGGCGACCACGGTGACAATGGCCAGCACCATCAGGGTAGGGCGGTGCCGTTCGGTAAAGTCGGCAAAGGCCAGGGTGAACTTGCGGCTGAAGTCGCGCCCCTGTTGCGGTTGGCCGGCCTTCAACGGACCCAACAGGGCCGGGAAAACCAGAAAACAGACCACCAGCGCCACGCCCAGGCCAAAGGTCATCATCCAGCCGAAGTCGATCACCGGGCGAATGCCACTGATCACCAGGGACGAGAAGCCCACCATGGTGGTGAGGATCATGTAGATCATGGGCCGCATCATATGGGCGGCGGTTTCCCGGATCAGCCATTTCTGGCTGGCCTCCGGGTTCTCCTCATGGAGCTCCCGGAAACGTACGGTCAGGTGAATGGTGATCGACATGGTGATGATCAGCAGTAACGAGATGTAGTTACTGCTGATCACCGAGACTTTCCAGTCCATCCAGCCCAGCCAGCCGGTCACGGTCAGCACGGTGACACCACAGCAGGCCAGGGGGACGACTACCCAGCGGGGGCGGCGGAAAATCATGAACAGGGTAACGATCAGGAACGCCAGCACGCCGATGCCGAAGATTTTCAGGTCCGCACGAATAAAGCGCACCAGATCCGTGGCGATCATGGGCACCCCGCCGAGGAACAGTTTTGCCTCGTCCCGGTAGCTGTCCATGATATGACGCACCTGATCAATCTCGCCGGCGGTGCGTTCCTGAATCTGGCTGCTGTAGTCACTGAAGGCCTGGGAGGCCTCTTCCAGCGCCTGTTCGCCGTCTTCGTCCAGCTCGCCCTCGTGTTGCTGGGCACGCAGCTCATTGCGGCGGTAAAGCAGGTCGTAATATTTTTCGTCGCGCTCGAAGCTCACCAGCAGGGCGGTGGTGTTGCCGTCGTCGCTGACCAGCAGATCTTCATACAGCGGGTTTTCTTCGGTGAATTCCTTTTCTGCCAGTGACAGGTCCACATCCTGGTCGGTGAGGGTGCGGTAGTCGTTGGCCAGGTCACTGAACTCCACCTGGGGGCTGAACAGCAGGGGGACATCCAGCATGCTGTACACCGAACTGACCCGGTCGACCTGTTTCAGATCGTTCTGCAATGCCTGCAAGTGCGCCAGGGTATCGCGCTGGAACAGCGGCGCCTGGGACGGGGTGTAAGTGATGATCAGGAAATCACTGCCCCCGTAGCGCTTGGAAATCTTCCGGTAGTACTGCAATGCCTCATCGTTCTCGAGCACCAGCGAATCCGCCGATGCATCAATCTTGAAGTCCCGGGCCTGCCAGGCGGCGACCGAACAGATAAGCGCCAGCAGAGCCAGCCAGAAAACCGGGTGAGCCAGCACAACCCGGCAGTAGGCATTAAACAGTCGATGCGTCATGAAGGAATCCGTTCAGGGTCAACAATCAGAACATGGCAGCGTATTCTGCCGCAAAGCGGGTATCGAATCGGTGAATCAGTTTGCCGGCGGGCCAGGCCAGCAGGGTGAGCAGCCCTTCAGTCCATTCTTCCTGGTGGACGCGACAGCCACCCTGGCCGTCATCGATAAAGGTGAATCGATGGGTGATACGCGCGAAGGGAAGATGCAAGCCCCAGGTGATACGCTCGTTTTCCTTGTATTCCATCACCCGGACCACCACCGGCGCCGGCGGCAGCCCAGGCAAGTCTGCCACGAACAGTAGCAGGGCGCCGGGGCGCCAGTTGCCATTCAGCAGTCGGGCATGACGTACCACCGAGCACCAGTTCTGCCAGTTGGTTGCGTCGGTGAACAATTTGAAGGCCTGTTTGCGCGAGGCCCGGGTGTCGGTGACCTCGTCGACCAGATAGCGTTTGAGCATAATCGATCCGGTTGTTGATTGGGGTAACAGCAGGAAGCTGGATGAGGTGTTACACCTATGCCCTGACCCGCTTCGCAAGGGGGTTATTCAGGGCTCTCTAGAGTACTCACTGTCCGAGGGAACCTCCAGTAGGTCAAACGGGCCAATCCCCGGCCGCTGGTTGACCTGCCCGATACCTTTGCCTAGTTTCTGGGGATTGCGAGGAAACACCATGAACACAACGTTGCTTCCGGCTTCCATTCTTCCCGGCCTTCTTGAAGTCTCCCTGCGCGGGCGTCTGGATGTGCAGTCCCTGTTCGAACGGGCCGGTATTGATGCGGACATTGTCGGACGCAATGACCGGTTCATCAGCCTGCTGCAGCTGGATGAACTGCTTTATTCCGCGTTCAGTGAAAGCGATGATCCCTTGTTCGGTTTGCAGGTGGGGGCCGACAATCATTACGGCAACCTGGATCTGCTGGGTAACCTGATGGCAACGGCCGACACCCTGGAACAGGGGTTGGCCATGCTGTTTCGCTACAAGGATCTGGTGGTTCCGTACCTGGATTTCTCTCTGACGACTAGCGACGACGAAGTGATGCTGGCAGTGGCCAGCAAGGATCCGAGCCTGCGCTTTACCGCCACCCGTACCCATAACGAAGTGGTGGTGGCCACCATGGTGGCCATCGGACGCTCCTTGCTGGCGGGTGACATGCCAGTAAGGAGTGCCTGGTTTCTCCATGACGAGCCGGTGGCCGAACACCTTGCGGTTTACCAGCGGTTTTTCCAGTGTCCGCTGTACTTCGCCCAACAGCACAATGCCATCACGATTCCGGGCAGTCTGTTAGCCGAGCCGTTGCCCCGGGCCTATCCCAAGTATAATGAACGTCTGCGCAAATCCGCGGATCAGGTGTTGTCGGGGCTGTCGCGGGCTGCGGGCGTATCCGGTCAGGTGATCAAGCAGCTGGAAATCATGCTGGGAGGCCAGACGGTGACCATGGAAGCGGTAGCCGATGCGCTCGCCATGACCCCTCGCACCCTTCAGCGACGGCTTCAGGAGGAGGGCACCCGCTTCGCCCAGCTCCGCGACCAGGTCCGTCATCAGCATGCCTGTCAGGCACTGCGCGGCCCGGGTTGTGACATGCAGGCACTGGCCATGGAGCTGGGCTTTTCCGATACCGCCAATTTCTACCATGCCTTCAAGCGCTGGCAGGGTTGTGCCCCCGGGCAATATCGCAAGCAATTCTCCTGATACAGGCGCCCCTCACCGCTGCGACGTTTTGCCACATTGGTTTTGCCCGCAGCATCGTTAGGCTGCCCACTTCTGTTATTCAGTGGGGAGGCGACACATGCCCAAGACAGCAAAATTTCTCGTGGTGGCAACGGCCATGGCCAGCGTGGGCCAGGTCCAGGCTCATTATGATGGCGGTCGGGCCGACAGCCATGCGCCGATTTCCGTGATGGGTGACCACACCCATGGCAAAGGCGAATGGATGCTGTCCTATCGTTATATGGGCATGGGGATGAGTGGCGCCAGGTCCGGCAGTGAATCCCTGAGTACCAACGAGGCCTTCGGCGAGATTCCCGGCATGGGCATGATGAACATGAAAGCATTGCCCGACGAGATGACCATGCACATGCACATGCTCGGGGGCATGTACGCGCCGACGGACAATCTCACCCTGATGGCCATGCTGCCGTATACCACCAACAAGATGACCACCAAAACTCGCATGACCATGATGATGAACACCATGGATGACGAGTTCGACACCGAAACCTCCGGTATTGGTGATGCCAGCATCGGTGGCCTCTACAAGTTCTTCGACCAGGACGGCTATCGTCTTCATTTGAACCTGGTGTTGGGGTTGCCCACCGGCTCCATTGATGAAGAAGACTATGTGCCCATGCAGGGCAAGGAGATCCAGTTGCCATATCCCATGCAGTTGGGGTCTGGCAGCTACGAGGCACGCCCGGGCATTACCCTGAACAAGCAATACCAAAGCTGGAGCTGGGGTGCGCAGGTGAGTGCCAGAATCGCACTGGATGAGAATGATCAGGGTTACAAACTGGGTTCCCGACGTTACCTGACGGCCTGGGCAGCGAAGCCAGTCAGTCCCTGGGCCTCTGTCTCTCTGGCGGCCTACAAAAGCTGGTGGTCGGACATTCATGGCCAGGCGGAAGATCTGACCATTTCACCCAACATGAATCCTGCCGCCGATCCGGACGCCAAGGGTGGGCAGCGACTGGATATCGGCCTGGGGCTGAACCTGTTGGGCAAGAACGGCACACTGAAGGGCCATCGTTTGGCGCTGGAATACAAGGCCCCGGTTCACCAATCCCTGCATGGTGTCCAGATGGAAAACGACTACACCTTCACGGTGGGTTGGCAGAAGGCCTTCGGCGGGAAATAAGAGGCTGTCGCAGGATGGACCAAAACAAAAAAGCCGCCTTTTAAGGCGGCTTTTTTATGATTCGATGGTGCCGGAACGCGGAATCGAACCGCGGACCTACTGATTACGAATCAGTTGCTCTACCGACTGAGCTATCCCGGCATGCCCGTTATTCAGAGCGGCGCTAGTTTAGCAGGACGCCCCGGGCTGGCAAGTAGCGGCGTCAAGAAACCTGCTTGATGCCGGCCAGTTTGCGGGCGTGCCATTTCTTGGCGTCCACATCCATGCCGCGCAGGATCTGTATGCGCTGTGCCTGGGGGCTCCCGGCGCCGTGCATGGATTCGGTGAGGTAGCCGACGGCGTTGCGGCCCAGCGTCATGTTTTCGATCAGGCGCAGGATGCGCATGCGGTCTTCGGTGGGAATGTCGTCCCGGCCTTTCAGGAAACGGCGGATAATGTCGCCGGCTTCCTGGTTTTCCAGGTCTTTCTCGCTGGGCATGGTGACCATGATGCCGCCGGCCAGATCCTGTGCCAGTCGGGAGATTTCATAGGGAAAGCGGGTCACGTTGTGCTTGCACACGTTGGACAGCATGGCGTCGTTCATGAAGATGCCGCTGGGCATCTGCTTGGCCTCGTGGGAGCTGGCGATGCCTGAGGAGTAGATGGTTTCGTTCAGGTGCACCATTTCCACCAGCTTGTCGCGAATATGGCTGATTTTCTCCAGGCCGTTGTATTCGGCAATGGACGCGGCGGCACCCACCAGCACATCGCCCAGGCCGGTTTTGCACACATAGCTGGCCCGGTGATAGGCGGTGAAACGGGCCACCATGTCTTGGGCAAATTCGTACTCGCCGTCCATGAACACATGCTCATGGGGAATAAAGACGTCATCGAAATAGACCAGGACTTCCTGGCCGCCATATTCGGCATTGCCCTGATCGATGTCGCCGCCTTCCATGGCCCGGGTATCGCAGCTCTGGCGGCCGTAGATATAGGTGATGCCCTCCGCGTCGCCGGGGATCATGCCGACCACCGCATAATCCCGGTCGTCTTCAGTCAGGTTCATGGTGGGCATGACGCAGATCCAGTGCTGATTCCAGCCACCGGTCATATGGGCTTTCACGCCTTTCACGTAAATGCCCTTGTCCGTGCGACGGGTCACGCGCATGAACATGTCCGGATCACTCTGCTGGGCCGGGCGCTTGCTGCGATCGCCCTTGGGGTCGGTCATGCCGGCGGCGATGAGGATATTCTTGCGCTGCGCTTCTGCGAGAAAATCCAGGAAACGCTGGTGATACTGTGTGCCATGCTTTTCGTCGATCTCGTAGGTAATCGAATGCAGCACGCTGATGGTGTCCAGGCCGGTGCAACGTTGAAAACAGGTCCCGGTAATCTGCCCCATGCGGCGTTGCATCTTGTTCTTTTTCACCAGGTCTGCCGGCGATTCCACGATGTGCAGAAAGCGGTTCACCGGAGCATCAATCAGCGGTGACCAGGCCGTGGCCAATTCCGGATCCTCAATGGCCAGATCGTAACTGGCACGCAGGGCGTTGATGCTGGGTTTGATGATCGGGTGGTCAGCGGGTTCGTCGATCAGCTCGCCGAACAGGAATAGGCGGGTGCCGCGGTTGCGCAGGCTAGCCAGGTAATCCTCACCGGTTTTCAGGACAGAAAAGCGATTCCAGCGCTGTTCAGCGCTTTCCTCGCGGCGTGGGGCAGGGGTCGCGGCGTTCATGTTGCCTCCTGTGATTTCCATTGCAGGGTATTGTGACTTGGGGGTCACATCCGATGGTATACAGGGTGTTGCGGGAGGCAATGACAGAAACGGCCGCTGTACGCTGCGGTCAAGTCAGGAGTGTTGTGAGGCCGGGGATGGGCAGGGGGCAGGAGCGTTGCTGGTGGCGCGACAAACCAGCGTTTCGGGTTGCGAGGAGCGAGTTTCGAAAGGCAAACCCCTAAAACACGGTCAAGTCAGGTGGTTTTCGCTTCCCGTAACACCTTACTCGCAACGGGGCTTATCGCGCCGCCAGCGCCGCTCTACGGAAGGGGCTGGCTTTAGCGATTTTCGTTTTGTGCCTTGAACACCATCGACGCCGAATTCAGGCAATAGCGCAGGCCGGTAGGGGGCGGTCCGTCCGGGAAGACATGCCCCAGGTGGCCGTCGCAGCGGGCGCAGCGGATTTCCACCCGGACCATGCCGTGGCTGGTGTCGCGCAGTTCGCGGATATGCTCCGGGTCAAAGGGCTGGTAAAAGCTGGGCCAGCCCGTACCGGATTCGAATTTGGCGCTGGCGGCGAAAAGTGGCAGCTCGCACAATTTGCAGTGGTAGACGCCATTTTCCTTGTTGTCGAGCAGGCCGCCGCAGAAGGGAGGTTCCGTGCCCTGATTAAGGAGAATGCGTCTTTCCTCGGCGGTGAGGCTTTCCGCGCGTTGCTGTTTTTCCGTGTCACTGAGAGGGGTCAGATCATGACCGCTGGCGGAATGTGTTGCGCTCATTGGGTGTCCCCCTTGAGCAGATCGGGAAAGGCGTGGATGAGCTTTTCCACCTTGGGCTTGGCCACGTGAACGATATAGCCCTGATTCGGGTTGTGACTGGCGAAGTTCTGGTGGTAATCCTCGCCCCGGTAGAAAGTTTCCAGGGGCTCCAGTGTGGTCACGATGGGAGCGGTAAAGGCCCCGGCGTTTTCCAGCTGCTGGATATAGGCCCCGGCCACCGCTTTTTCTTCCGCACTCTGATAGAAAATGGCGGAGCGGTACTGGGTGCCCCGGTCGTTGCCCTGGCGATCTTTCTGGGTCGGGTCGTGGGCGACGGAGAAGAACACCTTGAGCAATTGGCCGTAGCTGATCACCTTGCTGTCGTAGGCGATTTCCACCGCTTCCGCGTGACCGGTGGTGCCGGTGCAGACCGCCTCATAATTGGCACGGGAGGCATGGCCACCGGTATAACCAGAAGTGACCGCCAATACGCCGTCCAGATTGAGGTAAACCGCTTCCACACACCAGAAGCACCCCCCCGCCAAAATGGCTTTGCGGATGCCATCCGTTGGCAGGTCGTCCACCGGGTCCGGGAAGCGTTCCGGATGAATGGCCAGGGATGTTCCGGGTATTACTGCACTCATGGGGCCCTCCGCGGGTAAGAATGTCCCGGCACGTGGCCGGGGGCTACTGGCCTGAAACTGGCTGTTGGAGCTTTGCTTGCAAAGCGAAGGTTTCAGGTTGCACCGCACTTGATCAACCCCTTCCCCTTGCAAGCCAGGCTGCAACAGTCGCTCAGGTCAGTCCTGCTTCACTGCGCCGCTACTGATCAATCTGTCGATCTGTTCGTCACTGAAACCGGCCTGGCGCAGTACCGCCTGGCTGTCGGCTCCGGCGCTGGCCGCGGGTTTGATATCGCTGGCGGCGCTGCGCGAAAAGCGCGGTGTCGGGGCCGGCTGTACGGTGTTGCCAACAGTGACAAAGGAACCTCTTGCCACGTTATGCGGGTGTGAAGGCGCTTCTTCAAGGCTCAATACCGGTGCAAAGCACACGTCGGTACCTTCCATCAACGCGGTCCATTCATCACGGCTCTTGAGTTTGATGACCGCCGCCAGTTTTTGTTTCAGTTCCGGCCATTTGGCCGGGTTCATTTGCTGAGCAAAGTCCTCGGCGGGTAACTCTGCGATGCGGCACAGTTCGGCATAGAACTGTGGTTCGATACTGCCGATGGACACAAACTTGCCGTCCGCCGTTTCGTAGACCTCATAAAAGTGGGCGCCGGAATCGAGCATATGGGTGCCGCGATTCTCGGTGAACATACCCTGGGCCTTGAGGCCATAGAACATGGCCATGAGGGCAGCGGAGCCTTCCACCATGGAGCTGTCGACCACCTGGCCCTCGCCAGAGCGCTGGGCTTCCAGAGCGGCACAGACCATGCCGAAGGCCAGCATCATGCCGCCACCGCCGAAATCACCCACCAGGTTCAGGGGAATGGCGGGTTTTTCTCCCTGGCGGCCCATGGCATGAAGCGCCCCGGACAGGGAGATGTAGTTCATGTCGTGGCCGGCGGCCTTGGCCAGCGGACCTGTCTGGCCCCAACCGGTCATGCGGCCATAAACCAGTTTGGGGTTACGGGCCAGGCACTGTTCCGGGCCAATGCCCAGGCGTTCGGTCACGCCCGGACGGAAGCCTTCGAACAGGCCGTCGGCGGTTTCACAGAGCTTGAGGACGGTCTCGATGCCTTCCGGGCTTTTCAGGTCCAGGGCCAGGTTCTGCCGATTGCGGAACAGCACGCTATGGCCGATAGCCGCATGGGGGTTGCCGCCGGGGCGGTCAATGCGAATCACGGTGGCACCCATGTCCGCGAGCATCATGCCGCAGAAGGGGCCGGGGCCGATGCCGGCCAGTTCGATAAAGGTCAGTCCGTTCAGTGGGCCAGTCATAGTCTTGGTTTTCCGTTGTCAGGGAATTAACGCGTTCTCTTTGAGTGTTTTGCGCAGGGCCGTACATTGGCTCTTGGCAATGGCAACGGTATTGCTGGCTTCGTGGGTGGTCGCGATGCCGGTCCACAGCGGCTTGCCGTCGGCGTTGATCAGCTCGGCACCATGTTGACGCAGGGCCTCGGGCACGTCCTCCGGGGCCAGCTCGCCACCGATGCCGACTTGCCAGGTCGGCGTCATCTCGCCGGCGGACTGGTCCATGGGGTTGAGGCGATTGCCCGCCGTGGGCGGCGCCGCGGCATCAATCAACAAGTGGGTCAGTTCCACCACCAGAATCCGTTGCACATCATTGCTTTGCGCCCAGTCGAGAATGCGGTTTTTTCCGCCTTCGTACCATAGCGGTAATTCCTGGTGGCTGAGCAAAATGGTCAACGAACCACTTGAAAATATTTCCTTGCAGGTCAGTTCCCAGGTTTCGCGGGTGTTGCCTTCCGGGGTGTGGGCCACCAGCAGCAATGTGCCCTGAGGTGGATGGCTTTCGTCGGCGGTAAAGCGGGTGGTGACCTGGGTGGTGCTGGCACAGCCGGCAACGAGAAGGGCGGGTAACAGAAAGCGAAACAGCGGGCGCATGGCGGATCTCCGGGAGAAAAACGGTGCCATCTGGCACGGCATCAGTGTAGCAGTGCCGCGGGTTTGGCTCACCCGTTACCGCGTTACCCTGTTCGGGGTTGTGACGGTGTTGTCAGCCAGTAAGGGCCGCCTCGCAGAACCCGGCAAATCCGTGCGGTTCCGGCACGGATCAGGGCACGGGCGCGGAAAACAGCGGTTGCCTCTCGCCGGTATCGACGGCAAAGCGACAGGGCCGGGACGGCGGCTGTGTGCCGGGGTACCAGCGCACTTCATAGCGACCGGTTTCCTTTTCGGTATCGCGCAGGTGAAGAAGCTGCAGCTCGGCACTGTCATCGGTAATCACGTGATCATGGCAATGAATCGCCAGCAGCGGACGATCCAGTGCCATCCGGCTGGCAGCTTCTGCAGACAATTCCAGGCTCCAGTAAGGGCCAGTGGTGGCGTTACCCTGATGATGCGTGGGCGCATTTACCCAGCGACGTGGGCCCGGCGCTGTCAGCATTTCAGGAAAATACTGTCGGCTCAGCAGGGAAAAGGTCTGTTGGCGCGGAATCTGGTCGATGTTGCCCTGTTGCTGTAAATCCCGGCTCAGCCTGACGCTTTGCTGTATCAGGAAATCCAGGGTGTGGGGGCCATACAGGGTGTGCCCGCCCTCGTAGTACTGAAGCGCGTATTCCTCCGGGGTCACGGCATAGCCGAAATAGCCATTGGCCAGGCTGGAAATTTCCACCTGCCAGTCGGGGCCCTCAGGCAGGGTAGCGGCTACCGCCTGTCGAATCCGGTTGCCGCTTTCCAGGGTGATTTCCCAGGGCAGGGGGACCAATACCAGCTGATTGATGCGCACGATCTGGAAAAGGGCCTGGTGGGGGAAGCGCTCGGCAGGTAATAACAATTGCAGTTTGGACAACATCCATTGCTTCACGCCCTGGCAGTTATCGGTAAAAAACCGGCGCGGCCAGTCCTCCGCGAGAAACGGCAGGTAAGACACCGGGAAAACCTCATCGCCGTTGGCTGCGCCTGCCACGGAGGCCCCAGCAATCGCCCGCTCGCAAAGCTCGAAGCGCCCCCCGTCTATGTCGTCAAGCAGGTCCAGCTGGCGACTGGCGATGGCGGTGGTCAGGGTGGGGGAGAGCCGGGTTTCGAGAGAATGAAACAGCCGGATGGCATGGTTTCCCAATGCCTTGCCGATACGTTCTGCCTCCAGGTCGCCACGTAAATCCTTCTGCCAGGCCGGGTTGTTGTCCGCATGGGTGGCCTGGGCAACCCCGTGGATGAACCGTGAGTGTTCACCGGCGAATTCTCTTTCCAGTTCTCCACTGATCCAGTGCCAGACATCCGCATGATAGGGGCGGGTGAAGGGAGGGATGGCAGTGCCATGGATGGAATAGAGGCTGAGTGCTCCGGCGGGCTCGAAACGATCACCCTGGCGTTGATCAATCCGCAAGAGGGTCATGGTCGGATTGACTGCCTGCATGGGGTCGGCCGTTGATTGATCCTGATCAGGAAAGTTATTGGCCCAGGCCGCCATGGAGCGGTTGCGGGTAACGCCGAACAGGTCGCTCTGGCCCACCGCAAAGCGGGCTTCGCGCCGGGATTCATAGGCATCGATCACTGCATCGGCAATTCGCTGGCTGAGAAATTCGAACAGGGCCGGGTCGAAGCCGGGTTTATTGCTGCCAAACACGTTATAGAAGTCGCTGCCCAGATACTGGCCGGGGCCAGAGTGGGTATGGGTGACCAGAAGGGTCAGCGCATGGGCGGGCACATCGGTGCGTTCCATGACCAGTTCTGCCACCCGGTGGCGCAGCACCAGCGAGCCGGAGCCGAGGTCCAATTGAACAATGGCAAGCGGAGTCTGCCCCGGACCACTCAGATAGAACGCTCTGGCCTTGAGACGGGTGCGGAAGCCATCAGCATCCCTGGCCCAGGCGGAATAGCCGAATTTGGGCATGCCGATGGGCGGCGTAATGTCCCGTTCGGCGATACCGGCTTTCGCGACGGCCCCCTCAGCTGTTATCGGTTGTGCAGGGAAGGAGAAAGACAGGGTCTGGCGGGGGTAAAACAGGAAAGGCCAGGCGGCGTGCAACACAGCGCCAAGGATAGTGGTCCCCATGACGATGAGCAGTATATTGCAGGTGAGGGATTTGCGCATAAATATTATTTGGCTCCCATTAATTTGCACGATGGTGCAGTATATGCTAGCGATGAGACATAAACCCGTTAAAAGTGTCCTGATGCGCTTGTTTTGATACGAAAAGATACGCTCAGAAACAAATGCAGTTAGCGGAAACTGTACGGCAACATTAAAGCAACGTAACCGCACATATTGGTAGTTTCAAAGCGAACGCAAACCTATTTCAATAATTGCACAGATCAATCACACCCGAGGGGGGTAACCATGAAAGGATGCATTCGACTCTCTGCACTTGCACTTTCTGTGGCCATGGCAAATCAGGCGCTCGCAGAAAATAAGTCAGAAGACACTACTCGCCAGTATCTGGCACCCATGGCCAGCTATCTGGTTCTGGACGAGGACCGTGAAATCTCTCGCAAGGGATTGGGTGCCAGCTTGGTTTATGGCCGAGAGCTGTCTGAGCACTGGTGGTGGGAGACCGAAGGCGCCGCATACGGCCTGGATAGCGGCATTGATGGTGCAACCGATTTCTACCAATACACCGCCAGCACAGGTCTGGCCTATGCATTTGGTGACCGTGAAGGTTTCACCCCCTTCGTATTGGCCAATATCGGGGCCATCTACAATGATGTGGTACCGGACGATGACGATGGCGTAGACCTGCATGCCAACGTTGGTATCGGTGCAGTAACAGGCCCCATCTTCGATAACGGCCTGAAACTGCGCGCGGAAGCGCGTTACATGTATGACGACTTTGACGGCGTCACTGGTACCCTGTCCGAAGATGAGGGCGGTTTCAACGACTGGCGCTTCTCTCTGGGCCTGGAAATCCCCCTCGGCGTGACCAAGATCGTTGAAGTCGAGAAAACTGTCTATCAAACCCGGGAAGTGGAAAAAATCGTCGAGAAACCCTTCGTGGACAGCGATGGTGACGGTGTACCGGATGACCGTGACAAGTGCCCGGATACCATCCAGGGTGCCAAGGTCGATTCTGATGGCTGCATGATTACTAACCAGACCATCACCTTCAACAACATCAATTTCGAACTGAATTCCGCGGAGATTACCGCAAGCTCAGGTCCTTCCCTGAATCGTGTGGCCAAGGCGCTACAGGCCCAGCAAAACTTCAACGTTGAGATTGCCGGCCATACTGACAGCACCGGTTCTGCGTCTTACAACGAGAACCTGTCTGATCAGCGAGCCAAATCCGTACGCCAATACCTGATTGAGCAGGGCATTGATGCCGATCGCCTTACCGCTCGCGGTTACGGTGAACTGGAGCCCATTGCCAGCAACGAAAATCAGTCAGGTCGTGCCATGAACCGTCGCGTTGAATTCCGCGTTAGTGAGAAATAAGGGACAAAGATATGAACTCGCAAATGAAATTCTTGTTTGCCATGCTCCTGACCGCTCTGCTGGGCATGGGACTGGCAGGTTGTGAAGCGGAAGGTGATGGAAGCAGTGGTGGTAACAACAACCCTGTGACCCGTGATAACGACCAGGACAATGATGGTGTGCCGGATGACGTGGACAACTGTCCCGCTAACGCAAACGCCATGCAGGAAGACCAGGACGGCGACGGCATCGGTGATGTGTGTGATGACGACCGTGATGGTGACGGTGAAGACAACCCCACCGATAACTGTCCACTGGTTGCCAACCCGAACCAGGAAGACTCCGACGGTGACGGTATTGGTGATGCCTGTGACATGAACAACGATCAGGACAACGACGGTATCGATGACGGCGTTGATAATTGCCCGACGATCTTCAATCCTGAGCAGGGTGACGTTGACAACGATGGCATCGGTGATGTCTGTGACGATGACGCCGATGGGGATGGCGTCGATAACAACAACGACAACTGTGTATACACCCCGAATAATGATCAAGTAGATACAGATACTGACGGCATCGGAGATGCCTGCGAAGACGATCGCGACGGTGACTCTATCCTGGATCCAAATGATAACTGCCTTAACACCCCGAATACAGATCAGGCGGATCAGGATTTAGATACTATCGGTGACGTCTGCGACGATGACAGAGACGGAGATGGTGTACCGAATGACACTGATAACTGTCCGTTTACGGCCAATGCAGACCAGGCCGATTCCGACGGCAATGGTATTGGTGATGTCTGCGACGGTGGCGGCGGTGATCCCACTGACACCGATGGTGATGGCATTCCGGATGCTACTGACAACTGCCCGTTGATTCCCAATGAAGGTCAAGAAGATGCTGATGGCGATGGCAAAGGTGATGTGTGTGATGACGACGGTTTCACTTGCTCCGCGGCTACCACTTACCAACCCCTGACCAATGCTGATTTCACTGCAAACGGTGGCGTGCTGGGTGTTTGCATAGGGTGCAGTGTTGATAGTCCGGAACTCAGCATCGACAGCAACAACGATACCTTTGCCCAGATCAACATAGGCGCGGCACTGGTGTACGGCGGTGGCTTTGTGGCTGCAGTAGCCAACGATACGTCCGTGGATATTGCTGACAGCGAGGTGGGCTTTGTGGTCAGTGATCCAACGTCCCAGCTTTTGAATCTGGAGGTGCTCGGTAACTTCATCACCATCCGCTTCTTCAACGATGGAGTAGAGGTGGACAGTGCAACCGTGGACGGTGGTCTTCTTGATTTGGATCTGCTCGGTCTTGGTGTGAAGACCGATCAGCGATTCATCGCGGCCCCGGCGCCTGGTCAGGCATTTGATTCCATTCGGCTGGATTACGCTGGTCTGGTGAATGTCAACAAATCTTTCCGCGTACACGATATCTGTGTTGGGACTCCCTGATTATTCACGGAGTGAAAAAAAGGGGCCTTCGGGCCCCTTTTTTTGTCTGCGCATTTCTCCAAACGGACGTTCACGTGACCGCGCCGCAAGCATTGACAAAATAATCGCCTACCTCGCCCTGAATGGTTACCCTGTCAGTAAGCGCCTTACTGGCCGTTAATAATGACAATCAGAGCAGTAAAGGGGGCTCCATGCGACGCAGTATTCTCCTGCCAATGTGCCTGATGATTTCCCTGTTGACCGGTTGTGAAAAGGAACCGGGGGTCGGTGAAGTCGTTAGCACCTTCAACAACTATGAAGAAACCGGCGACTTACCTGCCTTGCAGGAACACGGCTTTATTCGCCTGCTTGCCCCGCGTTTCGATGAGCCCTCCGGCTTGCCCCGGGAGGGAGTTCCCGCCAGAGAGTACCAGGCGCAGGCTGAGGAATTTGTCAGCCACCTGGGGCTGGAGCCCCGTTGGGTTTATGCAGACAGCTTCGCGGAGCTGGGTCAGCTGATCAACGCCGGCGCTGCCGATATCATCGTCACCAACTATTCGGTGACCAAGGCACGACAGAAGGACCTGGCATTTTCGACCCCCGTCAATGCGGTTCAGGAGAAACTCATCGTGCCTGCCGATCAGGCAGGCATTGCCCTGACCAAGTTGAAAAATCTCACCATTTCAGTCCCGGAAGGGACGGCTTACCAGGAGACGGCCGAAAAACTCGCCCGTCGCCATGACAATATTTCGGTGGATGTTCTGGACGCTGACCTTTCCGATGAAGAGCTCGTTGAGGGAGTGGAGTCCGGTGATCTGGGTGCCACCATCATTGACAGCAATATGCTGGATATCCTGATTACCCCTGACTCTGCTGCGGGAATTGGTCCGGTGGTGAACCGCAAACGGCGCATTGCCTGGGCCGTGCGGCAGGACAGTACGGAGCTGCTGGATCGTATCAACCAGTTCATCACCAGCCAGCGGGTCATGTCGTCCGTCAAACAGCAGGAAAAACGCGATTGGGCGGCAATCCAGGAGCAGGGAGTTCTGCGTGTCATTACATCCAACAACCCGGCCAGCTACTTCATGTGGCGAGGAGAGTTGATGGGGTTTGACTACGACCTGATCAATGATTTCGCCAAGAAACACCGGCTCAGGGTCAGTGTGGTTGTTCGTGACAGTCCGTCTGCCATGTTTGCCGCGCTGGAAGCCGGGGAGGGAGATGTGATTGCGGCTTCCATGACCATCACCGAAGACCGTCAGCGCCAGGGCTGGATGTTCAGTGACCGCTATCTGGAGGTGAATGAGCAACTGATTGGTCGTGCTGATGAGTCGCCGCTGGAAAACATCGGGCAGCTTGCCGGTCGCACTGTGGCGGTCAATCCGGAAACGGCCTATTACGATACTCTGCAGCGACTTCGTGAGAGTGATTTCCCCTTCATCGTTCAGGAGGTGCCGGGCGCCAGCACAGAGATGCTGATCAATGCCGTCGCCAATGGAGAATACGACCTGACCATGGCTGACAGCCACCTGGCTGCCATGGAATCCACCTACCGGGACGATATTGCGGTGTTGTTTGAATTTGAACCTGCCAAGGAAATTGGGTGGGGCTTGCGTCCGGAACAGACCGCGTTGAAAGAGCAGCTCAACAGCTATATTGCCCGTCATTATCGTGGGCTGAATTACAATATTACCTATAACCGCTATTTCCGCGAGAAAAAAACCATTAACACCCACGAGGCGTATCGTGTGGGGTCCGGAAAAGCCATTTCTCCTTACGATGACCTGGTCAAAAGCGAGGCGCTGAAGTATGGACTGGACTGGCGCTTGATTACCTCGCAGATGTACCAGGAAAGTCGCTTCAACCCCAAGGCGCGCTCTTTTGCCGGTGCCCAGGGGTTACTGCAGGTAATGCCGAGAACCGGTCGTCAGTTTGGTTACAGCAACCTGACGCGCCCGGAAAATGGGGTTGCCGCAGGGGTGGCCTACATGGATTGGCTGGAGCAACGGTTCCCGGCGCGTCTCGACCTGGCAGAGAAACTGTATTTTACCCTGGCGGCCTACAATGCCGGCCACGGCCATGTGGAGGACGCCCGACGTCTTGCCGAGCGACTGGGCAAGGATCCGGATAAATGGTTCGGCCATGTGGAAGAGGCCATGTTGCTGCTTTCCCGGCCGGAATACGCGCGTCAGGCCCGATATGGCTATGTGCGGGGCGCCGAGCCGGTGAAGTATGTCAGACAGATCAAGAACCGTTATCTGGGCTATGTGTCTGCGCTGGAGGAAGAAGAGGGCTAGATTTAGCCGGGACGGCGACAAAGTAAAGGGATGTTTTACAAAGTTGCCATGGAAAAGCCCTCTGTCAGCCCCATGATAGAGATACCCATTCATTGAAAGGAGATTGTGATGGATCGCAATGCTTTCATCGAAAAGATTAAAGGTAAGCTTAACGAACTGGATAATGAATTCGACCAGTTGCAAGTCAAGGCGGACAAAGCCAGTGAAGACGTTCGTCACAAGTGGGAAAGTCGCAAGCTGGAGCTGAAGGAAAAACGCCAGGAACTGGCGGCCCGGCTTGATGAGTTGCGTAACGATAGCAACGCCCGCTGGGAAGATGTGAAGGCCAGCGTGGAAAAAACCTGGGATAGCACCCTGGATGGCCTCAAGGACATCAAAAACAATTTGTTCAAGTAAGGTGTAGCAACGAGCTATACACAAAAAAGCGGGCTTTTTTAAAGCCCGCTTTTTTTATGATTCATTAGCGGTGAAATGGCGCTGACCTGACGCCTGCCATCATCGCTACCCCGCCAGGGGATCAAGCCATTGGCGCAATGCATCCAGTACCTGCTCCCGGCAGTGATCATTGAGAAGTTCATGGCGTCCGTCAGGCCAGAAGTGCGCGGTCAAGGGTTGCTCCATGGTATGCAGGACTTGCTCAAGGGCCATCATGCCCTTGCCCATATCGCTCATGGGATCTTGCTCACCGCCTAGCAGTAACACCGGTAATGCATCGGGGAGTTCGGCAAGATGCTGGATGCTGTGGATCTGACGTAGTCCGTCGATCAACTGGCACCAGGACTCGGTGGTGCAATCGAAACCACACAGATCATCATCCAGATAACGTTGTACCTGGTCCCGGTCGTTGCTCAGCCAGTCGAACTCACTGCTGGGGTCGGGCACGCGTTTGGCCCAGGCGCCAAACGTCATTCTGCGAATCAAGGGGCTGACACCGCGCTTGCCATTACGGCGCCGTGCCAGTTTCACGGGCAGCCCCATCAGGGTGTAAAACGTTGCCGGGTGATAGTCGCTGGCACAGAGCACCAGTCCGGCCAGGTTCTCGCCGGTCTGTTGTGCCGCTGCCAGGGCAATGAACGAGCCCATGCTGTGGCCGCCAAGCACGCAAGGAAGCCCCGGGTGGGTTTCACGGGCCATGGTGATCACGGCAATCGCATCCTGTACCAGGCAATCCCAGCCGTTTTCATCACCGAAATGGCCTTTCGGGCAAGCCTCGCTGATGCTCAGGCCGTGGCCACGGTGGTCCGGGCAATACAGATGCCAGCCCTGGTCGTTCAGCGCTTTCGCCAGGGCCTCATAACGGGCACCATGCTCCGCCATGCCGTGCAACCACACCATAATGCCTTTTGACGTGGCGGCATCGGTGGGCCAGTGATGAATGGCGGTGGAATGGCCGTCGCCCGTATTCAGGTAGCGCATCTGCTTGCTCATAACATTCTCCGGCGGCGCGGTCAGTGGACAGGTTGGATGCCTGTGGCGGGCAGGCGTTGCTGGCGAGGGAAAACGTTCCCGCGGCAGCCTGTCGGACAGGTTGCCTGAGCCCGTCACGGACCATGGCATAATAACAGCTATGGCAACAGGGTGATGCAGCAACTACCATGCCGGACGCTGTTGCACGCTGCACGATTTCCAGGAGAAACCATGATCGAATACCGGATTCGCCCACTGCGCCCTGAAGCCCATCTTTTTGAAGTGACGCTGACCGTGGCGAAGCCGACCCCGGAAGGGCAGGCGTTTACGCTGCCGGCCTGGATTCCCGGCAGCTACATGATCCGGGATTTCGCCCGCCATCTGGTCTATCTGGAGGCCAGTTGCCAGGGTGAGACGCTGCCCGTGGCGAAAATCGACAAGCAAACCTGGCAGGTGCCACCTTGCGATGGTCCAGTGCAGCTGCATTACCACGTTTACGCCTGGGACCTGTCCGTGCGTGGCGCCCACCTGGATACCACCCACGGTTATTTCAATGGCACCTGTGTCTTCCTGGCACCCATGGGGCACGAGGATCAGCCCTGCGAAGTGGATATCGACGCACCGGAAGGTGCGGCCTACCTGGGCTGGCACCTGGCCACCGGGCTGCCCCGGCTGACCGGTTCGGAGCTGGGTTTTGGCCGTTTCCGGGCAGACAACTACGATGCCCTGATCGACCATCCGGTGGAAATGGGCCCCTTCGAGTATGCCCAGTTCGAAGCCTGTGGTGTGCCGCACTGGGTGGTGTTGGCCGGTCGTCACAAGACCGATATGGCGCGGCTGTGCCGGGACTTGAAGCCGATCTGCGAACACCATATCCGCATGTTTGGCGAACCGGCGCCCATGGATCGCTATGTGTTCATGACGTTGGTCACCGGCAACGGTTATGGCGGTCTGGAACATCGTAATTCCACCAGTCTCATGTGTGCCCGCGACGACCTGCCCAAGCGCACCGACGAGCCCGGCAAGGTACGCGACGGCTATCGCAATTATCTGGGCCTGTGCAGCCACGAATATTTCCACACCTGGAATATAAAACGGATCAAGCCGGCGGCGTTCACGCCCTTTGATCTGTCTCGGGAAGTGCACACGGAACTGCTGTGGGCTTTCGAGGGTATCACCAGTTATTACGATGACCTGTCGCTGACCCGTACCGGCCTGATTCCGCCGCAGAGCTATCTGGAGCTGCTCGGGCAAACGCTCAGTCGGGTCTATCGTGGACAGGGCCGTCACAAGCAGACCGTTACCGAATCCAGCTTTGACGCCTGGACCCGCTTCTACAAGCAGGACGAAAACGCTCCCAATGGCATCGTCAGCTATTACACCAAGGGCTCATTGGTAGCGCTGGCGCTGGATCTGACCCTGCGAAATCTGACCGCCGAGACGAAGTCCCTGGATGACCTTATGCGATTGCTCTGGGCCCGTTACGGCCAGACCGGCGAAGGCGTACCGGAGCAGGGCATCCAGCCCCTGGCCGAGGAAGTGGCCGGTTGCGAGATGACAGACTTTTTCGAGCAGGCGCTCTACAGCACCGAAGATTTGCCACTGGCGGAACTTTTGGCTGAGCGGGGCGTAGAGCTGAACTGGCGCAGTGCGGTCAGCCATGGTGACAACGGTGGCAAGCCGGGCAAGGAGGGTATTGCCAATCTGGGCGTGCGGCTGGTTGCCGACCCCATGGGCGCGAAGATTGCTGTCGCCTTCGAGCAGGGCCCGGCCATGGCAGCCGGATTATCCGCCGGGGATGTGATCATCGCTGTGGATGGCCTGCAGGCCACACAGGGCAATATCGACAATTTGCTGGCCAACTTCCTGCCCGGCGAAATGGTGGAAGTGCATGCTTTCCGTCGCGACGAGCTGATGAAGTTCAACGTGAAAGTGGCGCCCACCGAGCCGAGTACCGCGTATCTGACCATTGCCAAGGGCGGGTTAACCGAAAAGGGCAAGGCCTGGCTGCATTGGAAGGGCAATGAATAGTTAACAATTAATAATGAATAACGAAAGAAAACAGGCCGTAGGAGCGCCGCTCCTACGACGTTTTATGGTTGATTGAATTTTTCATGTCTTTGAAGCCACTCTACAGCCAGCTGGGTAACGTTCGCAGAGCGGACCATTTTCGCTTGAAAAAGCGGATCGATGGTCTGTCTCGCTTGCCTGCTGACAAGCGCAATGACCAGGCCGTGGAGAAGGTATCCAAGGCCATTGCCGCTTCCATTGCCAATCGGGAAAAACGTCAGGCGTCGCAGCCCGTACTGAACTGGCCGGACCTGCCGGTGGTGGCCAGCCGTGAGGAGATCAAGGCGGCCATCCGCGACCATCAGGTGGTGGTGATTGCCGGGGAAACCGGCTCCGGCAAGACCACCCAGTTGCCGAAGATCTGCCTGGAACTGGGGCGGGGCATTGAGGGCACCATCGGTCACACCCAGCCAAGGCGGCTGGCGGCCCGTGCCGTGGCCAGCCGGGTAGCGGAAGAGCTCAACAGCCCGCTTGGCAGTGCCGTTGGCTTCAAGGTGCGTTTCGCCGAGCAGGTCAGCGAGACCAGCCTTATCAAGGTGCTCACCGACGGCATGCTGCTCAATGAAATCCAGCAGGACCGCTTTCTCAACCAGTACGACACCCTGATCATCGATGAGGCCCACGAGCGCAGCCTGAACATCGACTTTCTGCTCGGCTATCTCAAGCAGCTGTTACCCAGGCGTCCGGACCTGAAACTCATCATTACCTCGGCCACCATCGACCACGAACGTTTCGCCCGGCATTTCGGTGAGGCCCCGGTGTTGGAGGTTTCCGGGCGGACCTACCCGGTGGAAATGCGCTACCGGCCTCCTGCGGAAGGCCAGGAACTGTCCCGCCAGATTGAAGACGTGCTGCAGGAAATCCAGCGCGAAGAACGTCGCGAGGGCCTTCCCGTAGCCCGCGATGTTCTGGTTTTTCTGGCCGGCGAGCGGGATACTCGCGATGTGCATCATCACTTGAAGCGCTGCGAACTGAGAGACACGGAAATCCTGCCGCTCTATGCGCGATTGAGCCAGGCGGAGCAACACCGCATTTTTGCGTCTCACCGGGGTCGGCGAGTGGTGCTCAGTACCAATGTGGCGGAAACGTCCCTGACCGTGCCGGGTATTCGTTATGTCATCGATGCCGGCACCGCCCGCATCAGCCGTTACAGCGTGCACTCCAAGGTGCAGCGGCTGCCGGTGGAGCCGGTCAGTCAGGCCAGCGCCAATCAGCGGGCCGGGCGCAGCGGGCGGATCATGCCGGGTATCTGTTTTCGGCTGTACGAGGAAGACGACTTCCTCAATCGTCCCGCTTTCACCGACCCGGAGATTCAGCGCACCAACCTGGCAGCGGTGATTCTGCAGATGGCCGACCTGAAACTGGGCCGGGTGGAGGATTTTCCCTTCATTGAGCCGCCGGACGGGCGCCTGATCCGTGACGGTTACCGGCTGCTGGATGAGCTGGGCGCGCTGACGCCGAAACAGACCCTTACCCCCCTGGGCCGGCAGTTGGCCCGCTTTCCGCTGGACCCGACCCTGGGGCGAATACTGGTGGCGGCGTCCCGGCAGAAGGTGCTGCGCGAAGCGCTGATCATCGTGTCCGCTCTGGCCGCCCAGGACCCCCGCGATCGGCCCCATGACAAGCAGCAGCAGGCGGATCAGGCCCATCAGCCGTTCACCGACAAGGACTCGGATTTCCTGTTTTTCGTCAAGTTGTGGCAATGGGCGGAGAACCAACGGGAGTCCCTCAGCCGCAACCAGTATGAGAAGCTGCTGAAGAAAACCTTCCTGTCGCCCACTCGCATGCGCGAGTGGCGAGATACCCACCGCCAGCTGCTGTTGCTGTGCAAGGAGCAGGGCTGGGAGCTGAACCCGCCGGCCATGAACGAGCAGGGGCTGGCCGACGGTGCCTACGGGCCCCTGCATCAGGCCTTGTTGCCCGGGTTGCTGGCCAACGTCATGCAGCGCACGGACGAGGGGGAGTGGCTGTCCACCCGTAATCGCAAGCCGCTGATCTGGCCGGGCTCGTCCCTGTCGAAAACCAAGGCCCGCTGGCTGATGGCGGCGGAGCAAGTGGAAACCAGTCGGTTGTTTGCCCGTACTGTGGCGCGAATTGAGCCGGAATGGGTGGAAGCTGCCGCCGCTCACCTGGTCAAACGCCAGTATTTCGAGCCCCACTGGTCGAAGAAGCGGGGGTGTTCCATGGCCAAGGAGCAGGTGAACCTGTTCGGCCTGATTCTGGCCAGCGGTCGGCGGGTCAACTATGCGCCCATTCATCCCCAGGAAGCCCGCGAATTGATGATTCGCGAAGGGCTGGTGATGGGAGAGTTGCACCGGGAGCCGCCCTTCGTGAAGGCCAACCGGGAGCAATTCGAAACCCTGGAGGAGATGGAACACAAGTTGCGCCGGCGCGATATTCTGGTGGACGAGGAGGCCCGGGTGGCCTTTTACGATGAGCGGTTGCCGCAGGACGTGACCAGCCTGGCCGGGCTGATGAGCTGGTATAACAAAAAGGCCTCGCCGGCCCAGAAAGAAGCACTGCTGATGCCGCGGGATTTCCTGTTGTCACGGAGCCCGGATCTGGGCAGCGACCAGTTCCCGGATCAGCTGCGCCTGGATGGCATCAGCCTGCCGCTGGAATACAGCTTCGATCCCACCGGGGAGCGCGACGGCGTCACGTTGATTGTCCCGCTCGCGGTCCTCAATCAAGTGCCGGACACACGGCTGGACTGGCTGGTCCCCGGGTTGCTGCGGGAAAAACTGGAAGCCCTGATCCGTGCGTTACCCAAGGCCCGCCGTCGTCATTTTGTACCCGTGCCGGACTTTGTCGGCGCGCTTCTGGATACCCTGGATCCGCAGGAGCCGTTACTGTCGGCCATGACCCGTGAATTGCAACGGATGACCGGTGTGCGGATCGAACGGGAAGAGTGGCAGGATGCCACGCTGCCCGACCATCTTCGCATGTTTATCCAGGTGGTGGACCGGGTGGACGGTAACCGGAAAGTGCTGGCCCAGGGACGCCACCTGGACGAAGTCCGTGACAAACTGGCTGGTGTCACCGCTAACCTGCCGGAACCGGCGGCGCAGGAACCAGTACCGCGGGGGCAGGATTGGCTGTTCGGTCGCCTGCCGGACACCCACGAACAGGATCTGGGTGGCATGGTGGTGCGCCGCTATCCCGCCCTGGAAGATGATGGCGACGCGGTGGAGCTTCGCTACCGTGATGATGTGGATGAGGCCCGCTGGAGCCATCAGTGGGGGACGGCACGCCTGTTGGGCTTCAAACTCAGTGTCCAGCTGCGTGACCTGCGCAAACAGGCCTCACAGATGCCCGGTTTTCAGAAGCTCAAGGGCGAGAAGGGCGCCATGGCCCGCCAGGCACTGGATCATGCGGTACTGCGTCTGCTGGCAGAGCATTTCCGGCTGGACGAGCCGCTACGCGATGAGGCTGCCTTCCGGGCCCGTCTGGATGCCCATCGGGGGGATTTCGTGCCCTGGGCAGGCCAGCAATTGAGCGCTTTCGGCAAGCTGTTCGCTGATTACCGGCAGCTGATGGGCAAGCTGGAAAAAAACTTCCCGCTGGCCTGGGCCCATGCCCACCGGGACCTTAAGCAACAACTGGGCAACCTGTTCCGCGACGACTTCCTGCTGCAGGTGCCCTGGTCCTGGTTGATGGAATACCCGCGCTATCTGGAGGCTATCAGCCACCGTCTGGACAAACTGGGTGGTCAGATTGGCAAGGACCGCACCCTGACCGCAGAGCTGGAGGCCTTTGACAAGCAATACGCCACTCGTGCTGCGGGTCTGCCCCTGTGGCAGCAGCCGGCGCCTCTGCAAGAGTATTTCTGGATGTTGCAGGAATACCGGGTGAGCCTTTTTGCACAACAGCTTGGCACCCGGGTCCCGGTCTCTGCCAAGCGCCTGAATAAACAGTGGGAGCTCTGCTAATCAGTCACCCCCTCTACGAAGCCGCTGTAGGAGCGCAGCTTGCGGCGCGATTCTCCGTGTGCGAGGAGGGGAAGGGAAGACAATCAGGCATAACAGAACGTTACGCCCGATTCGTGCCTCAAGCGGCGCTCCTGCATTGACTCCGTAACAAGCATAACAACTATCCACCCACGCCCTTTGCGCTGGCCACTCCGAATCCGGATAATCGACCCATTATCCCATTTGTGGAACAGGGCCCTTTACCCCGTTCGAGTGCGAGGACTCGCTTGTGAGCTATTCTGTAGTAATCAGTGGCACCGGCCTGTGGACCCCGGAGCAGACCATCACCAACGATGAATTGGTGGAATCCTTCAACGAGTATGTGAAGCGGTTCAATGCGCGTAACGCCGAGGCCATCGAGGCCGGCGAAGTGGATGCCCTGGGTCCTTCAGACAGCGCCTTTATCGAAAAGGCCTCTGGTATCAAGCAGCGCTTTGTCATCGACAAGAGCGGGATTCTTGATCCGGACCGGATGGCTCCCCGCATCGCCGAGCGATCTGACGATGAGGTATCCATTCAGGCGGAAATTGCTGTCAAAGCGGCCAGGCAGGCCCTGGAACATGCCAACCTGACCGCGGACGATCTGGATGCTGTCCTGGTGGCCTGTTCCAACATGCAGCGCCCGTATCCGGCCATGGCCGTGGAAGTCCAGGCGGCCCTGGGCATGGAGCACGGCTGGGGCTATGACATGAATGTGGCCTGTTCCAGCGCCACCTTCGGGATTCAGGCCGGTGTGGATGCTATCCGTAATGGCAGCGCCCGTCGGGTGCTGATGGTCAATCCGGAAATCTGTTCTGGTCACCTGGCCTGGGAAGATCGCGACTGCCATTTCATTTTTGGTGATGTGGCCACCGCGGTGATTCTGGAACGCAAGGAAGACGCCACCTCCGACAACCAGTGGGAAGTGCTGGGTACCCGGTTGCAGACCAAGTTTTCCAATAATATCCGCAACAATTTCGGTTTTCTGAACCGTGCGGATGAAAGCGGCATTGGCGCTCGCGACAAGCTGTTCCGCCAGGAAGGGCGCCGCGTTTTCAAGGAAGTCTGCCCCATGGTGGCCGAGCAGATTGCCTCGCATCTGTCTGATACCGGGGTGCCGGTGGAGGCCCTCAGCCGGATGTGGCTGCACCAGGCCAACCTGAGCATGAATGAACTGATTTCCAAACGGGTACTGGGACGCCCGGCTTCCCGTGAGGAAGCCCCGGTGATTCTGGATGACTATGCCAACACCAGTTCCGCCGGTTCCATCATTGCCTTCCATAAGTACAACGCGGATCTGCCGGTGGATACCAAAGGCGTGATCTGTTCCTTTGGGGCCGGTTATTCCATCGGTAGCGTGATTGTGAACCGAATCAAGTAACTGCGTCCGGGTTTCACGTTCGCTTCACGAAGGCCGCATTTTGCGGCCTTTTTTCATGCTGCCTGTAACGTTTACCTCACGGCTTCATCTCTATATTGTCTGAGACAGGCGCTACGCAAACAAACGTGGTTTGCCTGAGCCGCAGAGTGCGGTTTCGGATACACCTCAATAATGATGGATGGAGACTGAACATGGCTAAGTTGAGCAAACTGAACCCCCTGGCCGCCACTGTTGGTGCCGCTGTTGTTGCTTCCGCGCTTTCCGTGCCGGTTGCTACTGCTGCTGAAAACCCCTTTGCCGCTTCCGACCTGCAAGCCGGTTACCAACTGGCTGGCCACCACGCTGAAGGCAAGTGTGGCGAAGGCAAGTGCGGTGACAAGAAAGGCGAAGGCAGCTGTGGTGAGAAAAGCGGTGAAGGCACATGCGGCGCCGATGACAAAAAAGGTGAAGGTAAATGTGGTGAAGGCAAGTGCGGTGGTGATGCCTAACAGGCAGGAGCCAACGTATGAAACCTGAGACACCAGTGTCCGGAGTGGGCCTGGGTCTTCGGCGGGCCCTCATGGGCCCGCTTTCCCCGACCCTGGATTCCCCGGAAAGTGCCCCTTTCGATTTTATGGAAGTCGCACCGGAGAACTGGATCCCCATGGGTGGGCGTCTGGCGAAGGAGTTCCGTGCCTTCACCGAACGTTTTCCCTTTGTTACCCACGGTTTGAGCCTGTCATTGGGTGGGCCTGAGCCGCTGGATTTTGAATTGCTGAAAGCGGTGAAAGGGTTCCTCAAGGAACACAACATTCGTCGTTATACCGAGCACTTGAGTTATTGCAGTGACCACGGTCACCTTTACGATTTGATGCCGATTCCCTTTACCGAAGAGGCCGTTCACTACGTGGCAGACCGGGTCCGGCAGGTGCAGGATTTTCTCGAACAACCCATCGGTATCGAACACGTCAGCTACTATGCTGCGCCCGGTTCCGAAATGTCGGAAATCGACTTCGTTAATGCGGTGCTGGAAGAGGCAGATTGCCAGCTGTTGCTGGATGTGAACAACGCCTACGTGAACAGCATCAATCATGGCTATGATCCCCGTGAATTTATCAGCGCCTTGCCCGGCGAGCGTATTTGCTACCTGCATATCGCCGGTCACTTTGATGAAGCGGAAGATCTGAAAGTGGATACCCACGGCAGCGCGGTCATTGATCCGGTCTGGCAACTGCTTGAGCATGCCTATCAGGAATTTGGTGTACTACCCACCTTGCTGGAGCGGGACTTCAACTTTCCCGGTAACGATGTGCTGTTTGGGGAGCTCGGGCAGATCCGCCAATATCAGCATCAACCGTATTCAGCGACTCGGAAGCTGGGATGAGTCAGACAGATTTCCAGGCCCTGCAACGTCGCTTTGCGGCGCACTTGCGTAACCCGCAGACGCACTCTGCGCCAGACGGAATTGAAGAGCGCCGCCTGGCGATTTACCGCAACCTGTTTTTCAACAACGTTAACGGGTTTATCAGCCAGGGCTTCCCGGTGCTGCATTCCCTGCTGGATGCGGAACGCTGGCATCGGTTAGTGCGGGCCTTCTTTGACCAGCACGCCTGTCAGACGCCGTATTTTCTCGAAATTCCCCAGGAATTTGTCAGCTTTCTGGCATCCGGTCAGGGCAGGGAAGAGGGAGATCCGCCTTTCCTGCTGGAGCTGGCACATTACGAATGGATGGAGTTGGTGCTGGATGCGTCCACCGAGGTCTTTCCCAAAACCGGATTTCATCCCGAGGGGGACCTGCTTCGTGCCATCCCCCAGCTAAGCCCCTTGCATGTGGTGCTCAGCTATCAGTACCCGGTCCACGAAATTTGCGTGGACTTTCAGCCGCAGACCCCATTGCCACAGCCGCTCTGGCTGCTGGTCTACCGGGATCGTGATGATCAGGTTCGCTTTATGGAAATCAATGCACCTACCGCCCGGTTGTTGCAATTGATCGAGGAGAACCCGAACAGCACCGGTTTTCAGGTGGTTGGCCAATTGGCGGAAGAACTGCAATTTGCGGATGTGGAGAAACTGGCCGAGTTTGCCCGGGATATCCTGCTGCAAATGCACCAGCGGGACATCCTGGTCGGTGCCAGCCTGAAGAGCTGCTAATGCCGCTTCAGGCTGCGGGTCCGATCTGTTCACCCGCTCTCGCTGTAAAATCCGCCAGGAAGCGGGACCGTTCGGTTCGTGGCCCTGTTCGGGCATGCGACGGGCTGGCTATAATGCAGCGTCGACGACATACCGGGGTGACCGTGCGTTATTTACTGCTGACCATATTGCTGAGCATTTCCTGTACCGTGATGGCGGAAGAGGAAGACTGGGGAGACGCGTCCACCGCGTTTGATGCGCCCCAGAGCAGTCAGCCCAAGGATGACGACCCCTGGGAAGACATCAACCGCAAGATCTTTGCCTTCAACGAAGCACTCGACAAGTATGCCCTCAAGCCTGCGGCCAAGGGCTATCGCAAGGCGACGCCGGGCTGGTTCGATGACACGGTAACCCGCTTTTTTGAGAACCTGCGGGATTTTCGCAGCAGTCTTAACAGTGTACTGCAGTGGCGCTGGGGGCATGCCGGTCACAACTTTGGTCGTTTCGTGGTCAACAGCACTCTGGGTATCGCCGGCCTGTTTGATGTGGCCAGCAAGGTGGACCTGGAAAAGCACAATACCGATCTGGGACTGACCTTTGCCCGCTGGGGGATCCCGGAGGGCAACTATCTGGTGCTCCCGTTCTGGGGGCCATCCACTGTTCGCGATGCGGCAGCGATTTTCCCGGAGGACTACATGCGCCCCCGGCACTACATCCAGCATGACCTGACCCGCTACAGCGTCACGGCGTTGTACGTGGTGGACTTGCGCGCCGACCTGCTGGATCTGGAGCGCAATATCGTCGGCGACCGCTACACCTTCCTGCGCAATGCTTACCTGCAACGTCGCCGCTTCGAATCCGGTGATGCACCGTCCCTGCGTTTCCCGGACATAGAGCAGCGGGATTCGGAGCTGGAGGACGAGTATGAAGATGAAGGGTGGTGAAAGCAGTTAACAGTGAATAGTTAACAGTGAACAGCCCGCGTCAGGGGTGTTTCAGGTTTTAAACGTATGAGGCCGCGCCCATCAGTTGGGCGCGGCCTCATTGCATGAAGATAAAGACAAACCCTGCTCGCGCCGCTGTTAACTATTCACTGTTAACTGTTCACTGCTTTCAGCTTCGCCCGAATATAGTCCCCATGGGACACATACAGCAGGTCACTGACCCGTCGGATCAGGTGTTCTTCGTGGACATCCACATGGCCGTCAGCGGCGGCCATGGCCCACATTTCCTCAATCAGTGTGACCCTGGGCTCCGGTCCCCAGTGGTCTCGCAGGGGACGGGTGAATTCGAACAGGTCAGTGGCCTGGTCCACACGGGTTTCCAGTTCGCTGAGGATGTCATCCATTTCCTGGGGGTCCAGATGCCAGTGCGTCTTTACTGCCTGAATCAGACGTTGTGATTCTTCCGGTGCCACGGTGCCGTCAGTACGGGCCACTTCCAGAAGCAGGGCGGCAGCCGCCCGGTGCAGGTCGTGCTCGTTTGTCTGCTGCTGGGGCTGGTCGGGGCGAAAGAGTCGGTTAAGCCAATTCAAATTACACCTTCCTCCTGCAATAGCGCTTCCAGCGCCAACTGGTCGTTGGCGAAGCGGCGGATGCCATCGGCAAGCAGGTCGCTGGCCATGGCATCGTCATTGAGTTGCCAGCGGAACGCGGCCTCGCTAACGGCCTGCCAGTCGTCCTCCGGGGCCACCAGTTCCGCATCCAGTACCCGGGTCAGACTCCCGGTATCGGCAGCCAGTTCCCTGAGCAGGGCCGGGCTGATGGTGAGCTTGTCGCAACCGGCCAGGGCTTCGATCTGGCCGGCATTGCGGAAGCTGGCGCCCATGACGATGGTTTCCAGACCCCGGGCCTTGAAGGTGCGATAGATCTGGCGCACGGACTGGACTCCCGGGTCGTCATCCGGGCTGGCAATCTCCATGCCCTGTTTACGGTGCCAGTCGAAGATGCGGCCCACGAAGGGGGAGATCAGGGTAGCGCCGGCTTCTGCCGCAGCCAGACCCTGAGCCTGGTTGAAGACCAGCGTCACATTACAGCGGGTGCCTTCCTCCTCGAGGACTTCCACGGCGCGGATGCCTTCCCAGGTGGCGGCGGTCTTGATCAGGATGCGGGACGGGTCCACGTCCAGTTCCCGGTAGATGGCCATCAGACGACGGGCCTTTTCCACCGTGGCGCGGGTATCAAAGGACAAGCGCGCATCCACCTCACTGGAAACACGGCCGGGAATCCGCTCCAGGATGGCCTGGCCGGCCAGGCAGGCATAGCAGTCGGTCAGCCAGTCCATCTCCCCGCCATGGCCCAGGGTGCGACACAGATCGGCTGCCTGTTGCAGCAATGGCCGGTAACGTTCGTCTCGTGCTGCTGCCAGCAGCAGGGAGGGGTTGGTGGTGGCATCTTCCGGTGCCAGTTCGGCGATCATGTCCAGATCACCGGTATCGGCCACCAGAGAGGTCCATTGGGCTAGCTGTTCGCGTTTGTTCACGGTATCCGTTCCTTTCAGTGTCATGGTGGGGCACGTTAAGGCGTTGCCATGACAGTATGGTGTTAGCGTGCAGTAATCATGTCCCGATGTGGGTGAAGAGAGTTGCAAGTTGAAAGTTCAAAGTTGAAACGCGGCGACGGATCGTACCAACCGACTACGATGTTGGCCGCGCTTTACCTGGGGAGTGAGCGCGGGCAGGACATTTCCCTTACTGATGGGCTTTCACGCGCTTTTCAACTTTGAACTTTCAACTTGTAACTCAACCACGATTCTTGCTAAGAATTGCGGGCTCATTACAGCCTAAGGCAGTTGCGCCAAAGCGTCCATGAGCACTTGCGGGGTGGTGCCGGGCTTGTGCATGTTTTCGCTCAGGTGACGGCGAAAACGGCGGGCGCCGGGTTCGCCCTGGAACAGGTTGAGGATATGACGCAGGGAATGTTTGGGGGCATGACCCAGCGCGTAGCGACGTTCTACATAGGGGAGAAATTGCTCGGCGATGTCCCGGCGGCTGGGGACGGGGTGATCGTCGGCAAACACGATGCGATCTGCATCGGCCAGGAAATAGGGATTCTGGTAAGCCTCGCGACCAATCATCACGCCATCCACGTCACCCATGTGGGCATGCACTTCCTCCAGAGTCTTCACGCCACCGTTGAGAATGATCTCCATCCGGGGGAACGCCTGCTTGATGGCGTAGGCCCGCTGATAGATCAGCGGCGGAATCTCCCGGTTTTCTTTCGGCGACAGCCCGGACAGGATGGCCTTGCGGGCATGGATGGTGAGACTGGTGCAGCCGGCCTGCTCCATGCGGGTAACAAACCGGTAGAGAAAGTCGTAATCATCCTGGTCATCGATGCCGATGCGGGTCTTCACCGTCACTGGAACGCGGACCGCCGCCTGCATGGCTTCCACGCACTGGCCCACCAGTTCCGGCTCGGCCATCAGAATGGCGCCGATCTTGCCCTGCTGCACCCGGTCCGACGGGCAGCCCACATTGAGGTTGATCTCGTCGTAACCGTATTGTTCGGCAATTCGTGCGGCTTCCGCCAGATCCTGCGGTTCGCTGCCGCCCAGTTGAAGCGCCACCGGGTGCTCTTCGTCATTGAATGCCAGAAACCGCTCACGGTCCCCGCGCAGAATCGCCTGGGCCACCACCATTTCGGTGTAGAGCAGGGTGTGGCGGGTAATCAGCCGGGCCAGAAACCGGTAGTCGCGGGTGGTCCAGTCCATCATCGGGGCGACGGACAGGCGCCGATCAGGCTGAAGCGACGGGGCTGTTTGGATCAAGGAATCATTCATGCAAGACGATAACACGGGTATTGGGTCAACTATTGTCGCATGTTGCGGCGCTGTGGCGTAGGCCGGGCGGCGGCGTTGCCTGTCAAAGGCCTGCCGGCTCTGCTAGACTCCGCGCCTTTCCGAACCACTCGAGACTGTTCATGATCCTCTCCCGGCTGAGTCCGCCCTAGTAGACAGCCCGTCTCCGGCTTTGCCGTATGGTGCCCTGCGCCATGTCATCCCGTGTTCTGTTGCCCTTGAGCAGCATCCTTGTCTGTCGTATTTGCAAAACAGGATTGTTCTTCATGCTTCGATCTATTCAGCAGGAATGGTTCAGTAATATCCGTGGTGATTTACTGGCGGGTTCCGTTGTGGCCCTGGCCCTGATTCCGGAGGCGATTGCCTTCTCCATCATTGCCGGTGTGGACCCCAAGGTGGGGTTGTATGCATCTTTCTGTATCGCCGTTGTCATTGCGTTTGTCGGCGGCCGCCCGGGGATGATTTCGGCGGCAACCGGGGCCATGGCGCTGGTGATGGTGACCCTGGTCAAAGACCATGGCCTGCAGTATTTGCTGGCGGCGACGGTGTTGACCGGGATGCTGCAGATTGTTGCGGGCTTTCTGCAGCTTGGCAATCTCATGCGCTTTGTCTCCCGCTCCGTGGTCACCGGCTTTGTGAATGCCCTGGCTATCCTGATTTTCATGGCGCAGTTGCCGGAGCTGGTCGGGGTAACCTGGCATGTGTATGCCATGGTGGTCGCCGGCCTGGCGATCATTTACCTGCTGCCGCTGCTGACCACCGCCGTACCATCACCCCTGATCTGTATTGTCGTGATGACCGGGATTGCCATGTATCTGGGTCTGGATGTGCCCACCGTCGGAGACAAGGGTGATCTGCCGGACAGTCTGCCGGTATTCCTGTTGCCGGATATCCCGCTCAACCTGGAAACCCTGAAAATCATTCTGCCGTACTCTCTGGCCCTCGCCGTGGTAGGTCTGCTGGAATCCATGATGACGGCAACCATCGTGGATGATCTGACCGATACCGATAGCGACAAGAATCGCGAATGCAAAGGGCAGGGCGTGGCCAACATTTTCTCCGGGTTCCTGGGGGGGATGGCCGGGTGTGCCATGATCGGCCAGTCCGTGATCAACGTGAAATCCGGTGGCCGCAAGCGCCTGTCCACCTTGTTTGCCGGTTGCTTCCTGCTGGTGCTGGTGGTGTTCCTGGGTGAATGGGTGTCCCGGATACCCATGGCCGCGCTGGTAGCGGTGATGATCATGGTGTCCATCGGTACCTTCAGCTGGGAGTCCATTACCAACATGGCCAAGCATCCGGCGAGCAGCACCGTGGTGATGCTGGCTACGGTGTCGGCCACCGTGGCAACCCATAACCTGGCGATCGGGGTGGGTATCGGCGTGGTACTCAGCGCGCTGTTCTATGCAAACAAGGTGGGGCGCGTTTTTTATGTGCGCTCGGATCTTGATGAAACTAACAGCAGCCACCGCCGCTACGAGGTGCTGGGGCAGGTATTTTTCACCTCTGCGGATCAGTTCATCGCTTCCTTTGATTTCAAGGAAGCACTGGATAAAGTGACTATTGATGTGCACCGTTCCCACTTCTGGGATATCACCGCCATCGGAGCGCTGGACAAGGTGATCATCAAATTCCGTCGTGAAGGGACCGAGGTGGAATTGATCGGTCTGAACGACGCCAGCGCCACCCTGGTGGATAAATTTGCCGTGCACGACAAGCCTGAGGCGGTCGAAAAACTCATGGGCGGCCACTAGTCCCCTGCCAAGGAGAAAACAATGAGTGATGTTATTGCCTGTATTGATGGTTCTCCGGCCGCGGCTCGGGTGTGCGACTATGCGGTGTGGGCGGTGCAGCGGTTGAATGCCCCCTTGACCCTGCTGCATGTGCTGGATCACTCCCGTTATCCGGTGGAAAGTGATCTTAGCGGCAACCTGTTGCTGGGCGGTCGCGAAGCCCTGCTCACCGAGCTCTCCGAGCTGGATGCCAAACGGAACAAGCTGGCCCTGGAGCAGGGCAAGCTGATGCTGGAAGCCGCTGCTGCCCGAGCCATCGAAAAAGGGGTGAGCGAGCCCAAACAACGACAGCGCCACGGCGGCCTGGTAGAAACTCTGGCCGGCATGCAGGAGCAGACCCGCATTCTGGTGATTGGCAAACTGGGTGAAGAGCACACCGGTGAGGCAGAGCAGGTGGGCGACCATGTGGAGCAAGTGATTCGCACCATGCACAAGCCGATTCTGGTGGTGCCCTCGGATTTCACCGAGCCACGCAAGGTGATGCTGGCCTTCGATGGCAGCCCGACCTGCCGTGAAGGAGTGAAAATGCTGGCCGCCAGTCCGCTGTTCCTGGGCCTGCCATGTCACCTGGTGGCGGTGGGCAAGGACAAACAGCTGGGGGAGGATCTGGCCTGGGCCCGTGACACCTTGGAGCAATCCGGTCACGAGGTGGAAGTGGCGCAGTTGGAAGGGGACGTGGAGCCTTCCTTGCACCAGTACCAGCAAGACAACCATATCGATATGGTGGTCATGGGCGCCTACGGGCATTCCCGTATCCGCGAGTTCTTTGTGGGTAGCACCACCAGCAAGATGATCAAGCATGCCACGGTGCCCCATTTGCTGCTGCGATAAGTCGCCGGTCCGGCGCACCGCAAAGCGCCCAGGGAAAGGAAAATGGTGCGGGCAGAACCGCATCGCGTTGGCCTGACATTTCTGGCAGACCGATTGGTCCCCGGGATGGGTGATTGTCCCGTCAGCGTGTGCTGTACTGAGCACGCCAGTGCCTGCGTATTGATCCGAGCCTATACCGGGAGGTTGTCTTGCCGGAATTGAAAATTCTGGGGCTGTTTCTGATCACGGCGGTCGCCGAGATCGTGGGCTGCTACCTGCCTTATCTATGGTTGCGTGAAGGGAAGTCAGCCTGGTTGTTGGTGCCTGCTGCGCTGAGCCTGGCGGCCTTTGCCTGGCTGTTGTCTTTGCATCCCACGGCGGCGGGGCGGGTCTATGCGGCCTACGGCGGCGTGTATATTTTTGTGGCCATTCTCTGGTTGTGGGGCGTGGACGGTATTCGTCCCACGGGCTGGGATATTGTCGGATCGCTGGTGGCGCTGACGGGGATGGCGATCATCATGTTTGCGCCTCGGCAGATGGGGTGATGCCAGAGGCTTGATGCCGGACGTTTGACGCTGAAAGACAAGCCCTTCTGGCGTCCGACGTCCGGCGTTTAATGCTTACTCCACCGTAATGGTGATCTTTTCGGACATTACCGGCGGTTCATGGGGCACATGCATGTGGTCACCCAGCAGCAATTGCAGGGTGTGTGTGCCCGGCTCCAGTTCCAGTTCGGTCTGGGTCTGGCCCTTGCCGAAGTGCACCACGTTGTCGTTGGCCGGCAGCGGGAAGTCCATGGCAGGCATGGACTCCTGATCCAGGTCGATCAGCAGGTGGTGGTGACCGGCATGCTCCAGTTGGGTGCCGGCGGGTACCACCTCCATGCCTTCCAGGCCAAACTCCACGGTTACCGGGCTGGTCACGGTGGCACCATCTGCAGGGCTGAGAATGGTGGCGCTGGCCCCTTCCGGTGCCGCGCTACGGGTTATGCCGTTGTTGCTTGCCGCTTCTTCTGTGCTTTCTTTGGCGCTCTCTTTGCTGCTCTCTTTGGCGCTTTCACCGGCATTGTCCATGGTGGGTGCTTCCGCAGCCGGGGTATCTGTTTTTGCTTCCTCTTTATTGTCAGAGCAGCCCTGGAGCAGGGTGGCACCGGCAATCATGGCTACCAGCAGGGAGTGTTGAAAGGGAATACGCATGGTCTTTTCCTTTACGTCCTGTCGAGTGGGTCAAGCCCGCCGGTGGCCCGGCGGGCGAAAGCATGAGTCGCGTTCAACCTTAGCAGAAAGCCGCCGGCCCGTGTCTATAAGCTTCCTGTTTTGACAGGTATAATCCGCGCCAGTTTGCATTGTTGGAGTCAGCATGACCGTCCGTACTCGCGTAGCGCCGTCACCCACCGGTGACCCCCACGTAGGCACCGCCTATATTGCCCTGTTCAATCGCTGTTTTGCCCACCAGCACGGTGGTCAGTTTATTCTGCGTATTGAAGATACGGACCAGACCCGTTCCACCGATCAGTCCGAGCAGATGATTCTGGATTCGCTCAAATGGCTGGGGCTGAGCTGGGATGAAGGCCCCGATGTGGGCGGCCCCCATGGCCCGTATCGGCAGAGTGAACGCAAGCATATGTATCGGGAGTATGCCGAGGCGCTGATCGAGAAAGGCCATGCCTTCAAGTGCTATCGCACCAGTGAAGAGCTGGACAGTCTCCGTGCGGCACTGAAAGAGCAGGGCGAGAACCGGGCGCTGAAGCCGATGGATCTGGAACTGCCGGCGGGAGAACAGGCAAAGCGGGAGGCGGAAGGGGCGCCCTATGTGATTCGCATGCGCGTGCCCACCGATGGCCGCTGCGAAATCCAGGACATGCTGCGCGGTACCGTGGAGCTGGATTGGGCGCTGGTGGATGCCCAGATCCTGCTCAAGTCCGACGGCATGCCCACCTACCACCTGGCCAATATCGTGGATGATCACCTGATGGAGATCACCCATGTGATCCGTGGTGAGGAATGGCTGAACTCCGCGCCCAAGCACAAGCTGCTCTACGAATATTTCGGCTGGGAGATGCCGGTACTTTGCCATATGCCGCTGCTGCGCAACCCGGACAAGTCCAAGCTCAGCAAGCGCAAGAACCCCACCAGCATCCTGTTCTACCAGCGTATGGGCTACCTGCCGGAGGCGCTGGTGAATTACCTGGGCCGGATGGGCTGGTCCATGCCGGATGAGAGCGAGAAGTTCACCCTGACGCAGATGCAGGACGCTTTCGATATCAACCGGGTCTCCCTGGGTGGTCCCGTTTTTGATGTGGAAAAGCTGAGCTGGCTGAATGGCCAATGGCTGCGTGAGCAGAGTGATGAGCAGTTTCTGGATACCTTGCTCGATTGGGCCTACAACCGCGATTACGCCATGAAGATCATTCCCCATTTGCGCCAGCGAGTGGAAACCCTGTCGGACGTGGCGGACAAGGCGGCATTCTGTTTCAACGGCATGCCGGCGATCAGCGAAGCCAGCTTCGAGCACAAGCAGTACGGTGGCGAGGACATGAAAGTGTGGCTCCAGTACCTGCTGTGGGCCTACGAGGCGCGCAATGACTGGAACCGTGACGGTCTGTTTGCGGATGCCAAGGCCATTGCTGATGCCCTGGACGTGAAGATCAAGGACTTCCTGTTTCCGGCCTTTGTCGCCATTGCCGGCACCAGCGCCAGCTTCTCGGTGGTGGATTCCATGGAAATCATCGGCGCCGACCTGAGCCGGGCCCGCCTGCGTAACGCCATCGAGGTGCTGGGCGGGGTGTCCAAGAAGCAGATGAAGAAGCTGGAGAAGGCCTACCGGGATTTGCCGGTAGGCTGAGGCCTGAGTCGCTGGCGGCGCGATAAGACCAGTTGCGAGTAACGAGTGACGAGAATCGAAAATCATCGGGCTTCCCCGGGTTTTGGGGTTTGTCTTTCGAAACTGGCTTCTCGCAACTCGAAACTGGGGTTATCGCGCCGTCAGCGACGCTTCTACGGCAGAGGCTGTGGATTTTCGCCCAGTTTTTCAGCAGCTTGTTCAGGATGTAGTCAAATGGACTTCATTCTGAAAAAAACCACAGGTCTACGCTTGACAGAGTAGGGGTGCTGGGTAGAATACGCCGCACCAACCGGGACGCACCTTGTCTTGATTGATGTATTTGGGGCCATAGCTCAGCTGGGAGAGCGCAACACTGGCAGTGTTGAGGTCGGCGGTTCGATCCCGCCTGGCTCCACCAAATACGTCCCCTTCGTCTAGTGGCCCAGGACACCGCCCTTTCACGGCGGTAACAGGGGTTCGACTCCCCTAGGGGACGCCATATAGAAAAGCCCTGCTCGAAAGAGTGGGGCTTTTTTATTTTTGTGTATCGCGGATAAGGAAGCGGTCAGCTAGTCGGTACTCTGGCAGAGCTGGACGCCCGATATGGATGACAGAAGCTCGAATCTGCTCCGCCGCCGCTGATTGTGTAGGGTGCACTGAGCCTAAGGCGAACTGCACCATCAAACGCCGGATCGGTGCAGTTCGCCTTAGGCTCAGTGCACCCTACGCCCCGGGATTCTGCGATTAACCTTCCAGCTCCCGCAGCACCGTTTCCCGCAAGGTCTGTAGTCGTTCACTGAAAGCAACCGGGTAGCTTGATTTCACAGGGCTCAGGCTGAGCAGAGATTCGGGTAGCTTTCTCAGATGCCTGGCCACGTTCTCCCGGGTAACCGCCAAATCCGGCGCCTCGCGGCAGGGTTCGCCTTCCTGGATAACAGGCTGCAATAACGGTTCGCCCTCACTTTGCTCGTCCCGGGCGGTAATCCGGTCCTGCTGATAATGTCCCTGCTCATCGGTTTGTCGCCATACCTGCTTACGGCCCGGGTGTAGCTGCTTGCCGGGAGAGTTTTTCAGCCGGGGACGACCCGCATAGTCGGTGAGCTTGTAGGCCAGATCCAGGGTGGGGGCATCGCTGGAGGCCCCCATGCTGGTGCCTACGCCAAAGCCGTCGATGGGCGCGCCAGCCGCTAACAGACCGGCAATCCGGTATTCATCCAGACCACCACTGACCAGGATGCGGATCTGTTGCAGACCTGCGTCATCCAGTTGATGACGGGCGTCTTTTGCTTGCTGCGAAAGGTCTCCGGAATCCAGGCGAATGCCGCCCACATCCAACCCTTCATTGCGCACCAGGTGAATGACTTTTTCCACGCCAGCCCGGCTGTCGTAGGTGTCTACCAGCAGGGTGGTACCGGGATACAGTCGGGCGTAGGCGCGGAAGGCATCCAGCTCATCATCGTGGGCCTGGATATAGGAATGTGCCATGGTGCCACGGAGTGGTAGCCCGTGTTGCAGGCCGCCCAGCACATTACTGGTGCCGGCCAGGCCGGCGGCGCGGTAGGCACGCACCCCGCGCAGTGCAGCGTCGCTGCCATGCATGCGACGCATGCCGAAATCCACCACCGGCCGGCCATCGGCGGCGAGGACCATACGCACCGCCTTGGAGGCCAGTACGGTCTCCAGGTGCACATAATTCATCAGCAGGCTTTCCAGTAGCTGCGCTTCCATCAGCGGGGCGGTGATTTCCAGCAGAGGTTCCTGGGGGAATACCGGGGTGCCTTCCGGCAGGCAGTGGATGTGGCCACTAAAGCGGAAGTCCTGCAGCCACTGCAGAAAGTCATCATGAAACAGGTCCAGCGTCTTGAGCCGGTTAACCTGCCGGGAGGGGAAGTGCAGTTGGCTGACCCGTCGGGCGGCGTACTCCTGCCCGCAGGCCAGGATCACGTTGCGTTGCGCCGGCATTTGCCGATAAAACAGGCTGAAGGTTGCGGTGTCATTCATGCCTTCATGCCAGTAGGCCTGCAGCATGGTCAGTTCGTAGAGATCGGTCAGCAGACCCAGCGCATCATTGTCAGCAGAAAGATCCATATCAGGCGATATCTTCCAGTTGGGTGCCGGCTTCACGCAAGGCTTCGAGGGTGGGGGCTTCCTGATCGGGGAAAACCGGGCGAGTGGCGTTGCGGAGCAGATGCACCTGGAAGCCGGCGGCACAGGCATCCTTGATGGAGTGGAAGACGCAGACATCTTCTGCCAGACCGCCAACCCAGAGACGTTTGACACCTTTTTTGCGCAGCCAATCTGTCAGACCTGTCCCGTCAAAAGCGGAGTAGGCATCCCGGTCGAAGGCCGTGCCCTTGCTCACAATTACCGTGCCTGTGGGCAGGTGCAAATCCGGGTGAAAGGCGGCACCCCAGGTATCCTGTATGCAGTGCGTCGGCCAGGGGCCACCCTGGGCCTGGAAGGAGCAGTGGTCCACGGTGTGCCAGTCGCGGGAGGCGATCGCCGGCAGGTTGGCGTCGGCGGCGGCTTTCAGCCAGCGATTCATTGCCGGCACCACCTGGTCACCATCGGCGACGGCCAGAGCGCCACCGGGGCAAAAATCATTCTGGATATCCACGGCCAGCACAGCATCGCCGGCCTTGAGCGGGAAGTGTTCCATCGCTGCCAGCCCTCTGTTGCTTGTGACTACTCTCAGTGTCGGGGCCTGCTGGCAGTGATACAAGGGGGGGCGGTTTATTCGAGCAGGCGGGTCACGGTTCGGGCGACGGCGCGGATGTCGGCCTCCAGGCGGAACTCCCCGGTGATGGTTTTCTCGTCGCCGGCCCGGTATTTCCCGGTTTGCACCAGGCAGGCTTGCATGCCGCTGTTCAGGGCACCTTCCACGTCGCCATGGACATCGTCTCCGACCATCAGGGTGTCTTCCGGCCTTGTACCCAGGTCGGCCAGCACCTGTTCGAAAAAGGCGGGGGAGGGTTTGCCGGTGATGATGGCCCGGCAGTCGGCGGCATACTCCAATGCCCTGACAAAAGGGCCCGCATCCAGATGCAGGCCGTCATCCAGCTGGTAATAACGGTTCTCGCCGATGGCAATCAGCGGTGCGCCGTCCTGCAGCAAGCGAAACGCCTGGTCCAGATGCTCATAATTGAATTTTCTGCCGGCATCACCGAGTAGCACTGCATTGGGTGGCTTGCCTTCCAGATCGGAAAATTCCTCTTTCAGGTTTGGATGAAACAGGCAGTAGGGCGTGAGCTGATGGAGGGTCAGGTAGTCGTGGGCTGCTTGCGGGGCGGTAAACAGTTCTGACGGGTTCACAACCAGATTCAAGCTGGCCAGGTCGCTGAGGATTTGGCTGCGGTTGCGTTGGGAGGTGTTGGTGACAAAGCGCAGGGGCAAACCGGTGGCGCGCAGCCGTTCAAGGGCGTTCAGGGCGCCGGGGAGCAGGCGCGGGCCCTGGTAAAGTACGCCAGCGAGGTCCAGGCAGATGGCACGCAGCGGCATGGGATTCCTCCGAGAGCGACTCTGAATAGCCTGTTAGAGCATAGGCTCGGCGGTGTGGTCAGCTCAAGCGGCGAATGGTCAGCGTGTGGGCAATTTTCTCGCCATCCCAGATGTATTCATAGTGGGCGCTGGGAGTGATGGCTTCGATCGGTTGGGGGGTGAGCAGGGCGTAGCAGTGGCTGCCGGGGGCACGGACGGATTCGTAGTGAAGGCCGGTTTCGTGTAGCTGGTAAAGCTGCTGGCCGAGCTGTTGTGGGGCCTGGTAGTGGTCCGGGTCATGCCACTGTGGATAGCGGCTGGCCGGGGTGATATCGCACAGGGTGGCCGAGAAGTGGACCTTGAGGCCCCGCATGACAATACGATCGTATTTCAGGCCCTCTACTCGCTGAAAATAGCGTTGCTGATGGTACCGGGTTTCGGCAATGGCGGTGGCCATGCGGTCTGCGCAGTAGAAAACACCGTAGGCACCATCGGAAAACCGGGAGCCGGCCGGGTTTACGTGGACAAAGGGGCCCAGGGCATAGTTGCAGCCGGGAATGCCCCAGGGACGCTCTGCGGCGGGTACCCGGTTCAGGTCGCCCACTTCGTTCTGCAGGCGCGGGTTGGTCAGGGCCTGCACGGCAAAGAGCGCATCGAAGTCAGCCTGGTTCGCCACATCATCAAAGATGGCAATGGGCGGGTATTTGCCGTTGACCAGCCGGTAAGCCGCCTGGGATGGGAAGGCTTGTCGGGGCAGGGCGTGGATCTCTGTGTCGCTCATCCCCATTGCCCGCCCCGCAGACTGTCCAGTTGACGGTGCACTTCGTAGAGACTGGCCACGCGGCCGTTGCTCATGATGTCCATGGGGGTGGCCCCATTGAAGAACGGGTTGTGGTTGGCCATGCGAACGAAGCCATAGACGTTTTCCCGGTTGCCAAACAAGGTGCGCAGCGCCTGATGGATGTTCAGCAAGTAGCTGAGGCGCTCCAGCAGGTCGTTGCCCACCCGGGCACTGTCCGGCTGACTCTGGTACTTGTGCAGGGTGGAGCGACCCACGCCAAGCAGTGCCATCTTTTCCTTCTCGCTGCACTGCCAGTGCTCCAGCAGTTTGAGAACTGCGCGCAGTGCTGCATGGCGCGCACCGTCGTTCACTGCCAGCGTTGTCTGTTGTCTGGCTGCTTCCATAACGCCTCCTGACCTAACTCATGGTTCAATAATGGCCCTTTTTCCGTGTATTGTCTATATGTGGATATGCAGAGAGATCCGGGTCGCAGTTTATGAGAATGGTCAGAACTTGAGCCGGGTTTCCCGGTCCCTGACAGCGAGATGACAGACAGGGCATTGTGATGGGAAAGACAGGGTTGTCGATATGGGTACTGCTGATAATGCTGGGCAGTCCCGGGCTTCAGGCCAGGACGCTGACAGATGCGCACCTGCACTACGTGGATTTCATGCAGGACAGTGAGGGCAGCGAGGCCATGCTGGCGGCCATGGATCAGGCCGGGGTGGAGACGGCCTGGTTGTTCGGCTTGCCGGTGATGAAGAAGTGGCAGGCGGAGGCGCCCCGCAAACCCCGCTATTACCTGGGGGATGAAGCGCCGCTGTATTACTACAGCGCCACCGATGACATTGTGGCGCAGGCGGTTCTTGCCTTGCCAGAGTCGCAGCAGAAGCGGCTCAAACCTTTTGTCAGCGGCGTTAACCCCACGGACATGAATGCCGCGGATCAGGTTGAGGCGCTGATACAGCGCTATCCGGGATTGTGGTTCGGCATTGGCGAAATCCTGACTCGTCATGATCAGCTGACGGCGTTGACCGAAGGCGAAACCCCCAGGGCCAACCACCCGGCTCTGATGCGGGTTTACAAGCTGGCGGCCCGCTACGATCTGCCGGTGTTGCTGCACAGTAATCTGACATCGCTGCGGGAAGAGACGCCGATTTTCCTAGAAGAGCTGGAGACGGCGTTGTCCGCCAACCCGCAGACCCGCTTTGTGCTGGCCCATGCGGGTACCAGTGGTGGGGTGGAAGAGCGACAGGCGCCCCTGGGGACCCTGGTGCCAATCCTGCGGGCCTTACTGAGCCGTTATGCACATTTTTATGTGGATCTCTCCTGGAGCGTCAAGGATCACTATTTGTTGAAGAACGACAAGCCCGCATCGGAATGGGTTGAACTGATCCGGGATTATCCGGACCGTTTTGTCCTCGGTTCGGACCTGGTAGGGCACTTCGACAGCATGAAACGGCTGATGGATGACTACCAACCGCTGCTGGATGCCTTGCCCCAAAAAGTGGCGGAGCAACTGGCAAGCGGCAATGCTGCGGCGCTTGTGCCCGAAAAAGGTGCGCAATATCGGCGTGATTGAGGGGCATGAAATGTTCCGTTGTTGCCTTGGTGAAAAGGCAACAACGGCGGTGGCGGGCTACTCGGATTTTTGCAGACGGCGCAGCAGGGCGGAGGTATCCCAACGCCCGCCACCCATGGCCTGGATCTCCCGATAGAAATCATTGACCTGGGCCGTCACCGGCAAGAGGGTGCTGTTGCGGGCGGCTTCTTCCAGGCAGATATCCAGATCCTTGCGCATCCAGTCCACCGCGAAACCATGTTCGTACTGGTCGTCGATCATGGTCTGGTGGCGGTGGGTCATTTGCCAGGAGCCGGCGGCGCCATGCTGAATGGTCTCGAAGACTTTGCCGGCATCCAGTCCGGCATTCCGGGCAAAGGCGACGCCTTCGGCGAGGGCTTCTACCAGGCCTGCCACGCAGATCTGGTTGACCATCTTGGTGAGCTGCCCACTGCCCGCCGGGCCCATCAGATTGACCGCTTTGGCATAGTGGTTCAGCACGGGAACCGCGCGCTGGTAGGCCGCATCGTCGCCGCCACACATGATCGATAGCTGGCCGTTTTCAGCACCTTGCTGGCCGCCTGACACTGGTGCATCGATAAAGTCTGCCTGGCGATCCCGGCAGGCGGCGTCCAGCTCCCGGGCCACGGCGGCGCTGGCGGTGGTGTGATCCACCAGCAAGGCGCGTTCGCTGAGCGTTTTCAGCACGCCGTCAGGTCCCAGGGTGACCTGGCGCAGATCATCGTCATTGCCCACGCAGACAAACACCATGGCAGCGCCCGCGGCGGCTTCTGCTGGCGTATCCGCGGTGCGGCCACGGTAATCCCGGGCCCACTGCCGGGCGCGGCTGGCGGTTCGGTTGTAGACGGTCACGGACAGCCCGGCCTCGGCCAGGTGGCCGGCCATGGGATAGCCCATGGTGCCGAGCCCGATAAAAGCGGCGTTAATCTGTGACATTGCGGGTGTCCTGCTCCGTTACGGTGGCGGGGTCATTGGCCGGGAGTGGATAGGCGGCAAAGCGGGGGGCGGTGAGGCTGCCCAGGTACAGGGTATTGCCGTGTTGCTCCGCGCTGGTGATGGGGGCGAAGGCGTCGGCGCTGGTGTCCTGCAAGTTGTGCGTGACGTCACCCTGTTCGTTCAGGCCCAGCACGAAGCCGTGGTGGGCAGGCTGGGGCTGGAGGAAGGATGGCAGTCGGAAGGCCACCTTGCGCAGCAGGGGCTTGTCGGACATGGCGTCCAGCATGGCATTGCGCGGGCTGAACAGAGCCACCCAGAAGGTGCCATTGCCGTTGGCGGAGACGCCGTCGGGAATCCCGGGCAGGTTGTCGAAGAACACATCATGGCTGCCGGCTTTGTCGCCCTTCAGCCAGTAGCGGACGATCCGGTAACTCCCGGTTTCATTGACCAGGACAAAGTCCTCGTCCTGGGACAGTGCCACGCCGTTGGCGAATTGCAGGCCATCCAGCAGGACTTCGGCTTTCTCTGTCGCCGGGTCATAACGTAGCAGGCGGCCATGACCGCCGTGTTCGAGAATATCGTCCCGGGCGTGCAGGGCGGGACCGAATTTGCTGGATGCATCGGTAAAGTAGATGACCCCATTACTGTCCGCGTCCACATCGTCGGTGAACCGGTAATCCACACCATTGGCCCGTTGTGACAGCGCGGCAATGGCGCCGGAGGGGCTGATGCTGAGCAGGCCCTTGTAGCCGTCGGCCACGATCAGATTGCCCTGGGGGTCGAAATCCAGCCCCAGCGGACGCCCCTTGGTGTCGGCTATCAGGTCCGGGTTGCTGCCATCCGGGTCAAAACGGACGATGCGCCCGTCCACATAGCCAACGTAGAGAAAGCCGTCGTCATCAATGGCCACGTCTTCCGGGCCGACACCTTCATCCACTGCCAGAGAGCGGCTTTTTGCCAGGGCGGAGTTGCTGGCGTAGGGGCCTTCCAGTGCTGGCGCTTCGGGGGCTTGCCAGGCAACAGGGTCAATGGATACCGGCCAGAACAACAGATAGCCAACCAGAATGGCGAGAATCAGCAGTGCGATGTTTTTTATCATTGGAATCCGGAAGATCAATTAACGGAAAGCTGATGCTTGCATGCACGGGGCAACCACGCAAATGCAGGGCGGTAATAGCGTGTAATCAGCGCGGTGAAGTCTGTGTTGGCTGGTGAGCGAGAAGCGAGTTTCGAGGAGCGAAAGGCGGAGTCACGAGAGGGTTTTGGGTTCGTGGCTCGCAACATTCAACTCGTAACTGCTTTTCTTCAGGCACAAAAAAACCGCCCGGAGGCGGTTTTTTTGTCTGGCGATAACGGGCGCTTATTTGCGCTCGTTGACCGGTACGAACTCGCGTTCGGTCTCGCCGGTGTACAGCTGACGCGGACGGCCAATCTTGTACGGGTTGGAGATCATTTCGTTCCAGTGTGCGATCCAGCCCACGGTGCGGGACAGGGCGAAGATCACGGTGAACATGGAGGTCGGAATACCGATCGCCTTGAGGATGATGCCGGAGTAGAAATCCACGTTCGGGAACAATTTCTTCTCTTTGAAGTAGGGGTCGCTCAGAGCGATCTCTTCCAGCTTCATGGCCAGTTCCAACTGCGGGTCGTTGACACCGAGTTCGGCCAGCACTTCGTGGCAGGACTCGCGCATTACCGTGGCACGCGGGTCGTAGTTCTTGTAGACGCGGTGACCGAAGCCCATCAGCTTGAACGGATCGTTCTTGTCCTTGGCCTTGGCGATGTAGGTGTCGATGTTATCCAGGGAGCCGATTTCATCCAGCATGTTCAGCACGGCTTCGTTGGCGCCACCGTGTGCCGGGCCCCACAGGGCAGAAATGCCGGCAGCGATACAGGCGAACGGGTTGGCACCGGAGGAACCAGCCAGACGCACGGTAGAGGTAGAGGCGTTCTGCTCGTGATCAGCGTGCAGGATGAAGATGCGATCCATGGCCTTGGCCAGGGTCGGGCTGATCTTGGATTCTTCGCAGGGGTTGCCGAACATCATGTGCAGGAAGTTCTCTGCGTAACCCAGGTCGTTGCGCGGGTACATGAAGGGCTGGCCTAGCGCGTACTTGTAGCACATGGCCGCGATGGTGGGCATCTTGGCGATCAGGCGGTATGCGGTGATTTCACGGTGCTCGGGATTATTGATGTCCAGAGAGTCGTGGTAGAAGGCGGACAGGGCGCCCACTACGCCACACATGATGGCCATGGGGTGAGCATCGCGGCGGAAACCGTTGAAGAAATTGCGAATCTGCTCATGCACCATGGTGTGGTTCTTAACGGTGCTGACAAATTGCTCTTTCTGCTCAGCTGTCGGCAACTCGCCGTAGAGCAGGGTGTAGCACACTTCCAGGTAGTCGGACTTACCAGCCAGTTCCTCGATGGAGTAGCCGCGGTGCAGCAGCTTACCCACTTCACCATCAATAAAGGTGATCTTGGATTCACAGGAAGCGGTGGAGGTAAAGCCCGGGTCGAAGGTAAAGACACCATTGGCTACCAGTTTGGACACGTCGATAACGTCGCGGCCCAGGGTGGGGGAGTAGATAGGCAGGTCCAGGTCCTTACCATCTACCTTGAGAGTGGCTTTCTTCTCGGTCATGGGAATCTCTCCATTGGCGGACGAGGGAACGTTCCTCAAGGCAAGGAAGGTCCTCCAAAGCGCGGGGGAAGGTAAAGTTTTGACACACCTTTGTCAACGCGAACCCGGGAACCGGTGAGTCAGACTTTTGTAGGGTAAACAGCTTGTTACGGCCATAAACCCGTTTTGCATCAGGGTGGTGCAGGCTCTTTTCGTGGCGCTCACATCCGGTGCGGCATTGTAAATCAAGGCGTTAGGAGAAAGATACTTTGTCTTAATCGCCTGTTTAAGGTGCTCGGCGTTTGTTTTGCTCAGGGCGCGGCGATATACTGCCGCCCGGCAGAAACCTCTGACTGGGGGTTTTGTGCGGGCCCACCCCGGCCCGGGCGAGGTTGTTAAGATCAGACTTCACGTTTTGATCTCAACAACTTTGCCAAAGTTCCCGACAACCGCCCCAACCTGGGGCCCGGCTATAAGTAGGCTACCGTGAACGATAAGCGACCCGTTAACCTCGATCTGAGCACGATCAAGTTCCCGGTCACGGCTATAGCATCTATCACCCACCGTGTAACCGGCGTTGCCATTTTCCTGGCGTTGCCGATTCTGCTGTGGATGCTGGATCGCTCCCTGGCGTCTCCCGAGAGCTTTGCGGACCTGAAAGAACTGATGACCTCCCCGCTGGTGAAGCTGGTGGTATGGGCCATTCTGGCAGTACTGCTGTATCACCTGGTGGCAGGTATTCGCCACCTTGTTATGGACGCTGGCGTGGGTGAGAGCCTGGAAGGCGGCCGACGTGGTGCCAAGCTGGTATTCATCATTTCTGTAGTACTGATTCTGCTGGTAGGAGGCTGGATATGGTAACCAGTGTGACGAGCCTGGGCCGTAACGGCCTGTATGACTGGCTCATTCAACGTGTATCCGCCGTGATCATCGGGGTCTACCTGATCGGCATGCTCGGCTACCTGATGGTTGCCGGCGATCTGGACTATGGCAGCTGGAAAGCCCTGATGGGCTCTGTCTGCATGCAGATTGCCAACACCCTGCTGGTAGTTTCTGTTGCAGCACACACCTGGGTAGGTCTGTGGGGCGTAACCACCGACTACCTGACCAGCTTGACCTTCGGTAAAGCCGCCACTGGCGTTCGCCTGATTGCCCAGCTGGCAATTGCACTGGCTCTGGTGGTGTACCTGCTGTGGGGTCTGGTTCTGATCTGGGGAGGGGCGTAATCCATGTCCATTCGCACTATTACGTTTGACGCTATCGTCGTAGGTGGTGGTGGTGCCGGTATGCGCGCCTCACTGCAGATGGCCCAGTCCGGTTTCAAGACCGCGCTGATTTCCAAAGTTTTCCCGACCCGTTCGCACACCGTTTCCGCCCAGGGCGGCATTACCTGTGCGATCGCGTCTGCCGATCCCAACGATGATTGGCGCTGGCACATGTACGATACCGTCAAGGGCTCCGACTACATCGGTGACCAGGACGCTATCGAATACATGTGTAATGTGGGCCCGGAAGCGGTATTCGAGCTGGACCACATGGGCCTGCCGTTCTCCCGTACCGAAGAAGGCCGTATTTACCAGCGTCCTTTCGGTGGTCAGTCCAAGAACTTCGGTGAGGGTGGCCAGGCGGCCCGTACCTGTGCGGCCGCTGACCGTACCGGCCACGCGCTGCTGCACACCCTGTACCAGCAAAACCTGAAAAACGGCACCCAGTTCTATAACGAGTGGTACGCCGCCGAGCTGGTAAAAGACGCTGATGGCAATGTCTGTGGTGTCATCGCCATCGACATCGAATCCGGCGAAACCGTGTTCTTCAAGGCCAAGGCTACCGTCTTTGCCACCGGGGGCTCCGGTCGTATCTACGCCTCCACCACCAATGCCCTGATCAACACCGGCGACGGCGTTGGCATGGCCCTGCGTGCGGGTCTGCCGGTTCAGGACATTGAAATGTGGCAGTTCCACCCCACCGGTATTGCCGGTGCCGGTGTGCTGGTGACCGAGGGTTGCCGGGGCGAGGGTGGCTACCTGATCAACAAGGACGGCGAGCGCTTCATGGAGCGTTATGCGCCGAACGCCAAAGACCTGGCGTCCCGTGACGTTGTGGCCCGCTCCATGATGATGGAAATCCTGGATGGGCGTGGTGCCGGCCCCAATGGCGATCACGTGTTCCTGAAGCTGGATCACCTGGGTGAGGAAGTGCTGCACAGCCGCCTGCCGGGCATCTGTGAACTGGCTATTACCTTTGCCCAGACCGACCCGGTGAAAGAGCCGATTCCGGTTGTTCCCACCTGTCACTACATGATGGGCGGTATTCCCACCAATGTTCACGGTCAGGCGATCAAGTTGTCCGGTGGCCATGAGGGCGAAGACCAGTTTGTTAACGGTCTCTTCGCGGTGGGCGAGGTAGCCTGTGTATCTGTACATGGTGCCAACCGTCTGGGCGGCAATTCGCTGCTGGACCTGGTGGTATTCGGTCGTGCGGCCGGTCTCTTTATCGAAGACCAGCTGCGTCAGGGTATGACCCAGTATGAGCCTTCCGATTCTGATATCGAACAGGCTCTGTCCCGTGTGCGTCGCTGGGATGAGTCCAGCGGTGGAGAATCTGTTTCTGCCCTGCGCAAAGAGCTGCAGAGCGTGATGCAGAATCACTTCGGGGTGTTCCGTAAGGGTGACCTGATGGCGGAAGGTGTGGCCAAACTGGCGGATCTGCGTGAGCGGATTTCCAAGGCGCATCTGGATGACAAGAGCAAGCCGTTCAACACCGCGCGTATCGAAGCGCTGGAGCTGGACAATCTGCTCGAGGTGGCGGAAGCCACTGCTATCGCCGCAGAAGGCCGTACCGAAAGCCGTGGCGCGCATTCCCGCTACGACTACCCGGATCGTGATGATGAGAACTGGCTGTGCCATTCCATCTTCGACCCCACTGCCAAGAAGCTGGGTAAGCGCGAGGTGAATTTCAAGCCGAAGACCGTTGACACCTTCCAGCCCAAGGCGCGGACCTACTAAGGGGAGCTAACGATGAAAGTCAGTATCTATCGCTACAATCCGGAAACGGACCGCGAGCCGACCATGAAGGAGTATGAGGTCGATACCCAGGGTAAAGACCTCATGGTGCTGGATATCCTGGCTCTGGTGAAAGAGCAGGACGAATCCATGTCCTACCGTCGCTCCTGCCGTGAAGGCGTGTGTGGTTCCGATGGTATGAACATGAACGGCAAGAACGGCCTGGCCTGTATTACGCAGCTGTCCCAGGTGGCACCGGGTGTCCTGGAAGGCAAGAAGCCGCTGATCCTGCGTCCCTTGCCCGGCCTGCCGGTGATCCGTGACCTGGTCGTAGACATGGGCATGTTCTACAACCAGTACGAAAAAGTGCAGCCGTTCCTGCAGAACAGCACCCCGGCACCGGCCATTGAGCGCCTGCAGACTCCGGAAGATCGTGCCAAGCTGGATGGTCTGTATGAGTGCATCCTGTGCGCCTGCTGCTCTACCAGCTGTCCGAGCTTCTGGTGGAACCCGGACAAGTTCCTGGGTCCGGCGGCCCTGTTGCAGAGCTACCGCTTCCTGGCGGACAGCCGCGATACGGCCACTGAAGAGCGATTGAGCAAACTGGACGACCCGTTCAGCCTGTTCCGTTGCCATGGCATCATGAACTGTGTCAGCGTGTGTCCGAAAGGGCTCAACCCGACCCGGGCCATTGGCCATATCCGTTCCATGCTACTGGAACGGGGTATCTGACCCGAACGAAGGAGGCGGCCATGTGGCCGCCTTTTTTGTTTCTGGTGTTGAGCAATACCGCTGTCTATTCGACGTTTCGCCAATGCAGTGACAGGCATAAAAAGTGTTACCTTATTTTATCAAGACGGCGTCTAACAAAAGCGAAATAAAAGGGCTACACTAGACGTCGGTTCGAGGTAATCCCTCGTCGAGACGTGGCATAACACTCACTCTCACCAACCCGGTGAAGATGGGTGGTTTTGTTGCATCTCATGGGTGGGGCAGGGCTTAAAAGGCGCTGTCCCGGACAATACAAAGCGTACGGGAACAGGGTCGCCCCCCTGTGGTCGCAGTGACACCAGTTACCACAGAGTGTGACACCTCCCGCTGAAGGAACGAGCTGACATGCAAGACAGTTCCATGCAGCGCCAATGGCAGTCCTCCCACATTGGAGGAGCCAACGCCGCCTATGTCGACGAACTGTACGAATCCTATCTGACTGACCCCAATTCTGTGCCGGAAGACTGGCGCGTCTACTTCGAAAAACTCCCCAGTGTTGATGCCGCCGTCGAGTCCGACGTGCCCCATGCGGCTGTTCGCGAATATTTCCTGCTACAAGCCAAGAATCGCTCCCGTGTGCAAAAGTTTGGCGCCAGTGCTGTCAGCACTGAGCACGAGCGGCGCCAGGTGCGTGTGCTGCACCTGATTGCGGCGTACCGCAACCGGGGCCATCAGGTGGCCAAGCTGGATCCGCTGGGGATTATGGAGCGTGAAGCGGTACCGGATCTGGAGTTGTCACACCACGGGTTAAGTCCCGCGGACCTGGATACCGTATTCCAGACCGGTAACCTGTTTATCGGCAAACCGGAAGCCACCCTCCGTGAAATTGTTGACTGCTTGCAAGGCACCTATTGTTCCAGTGTCGGTGCCGAATATATGCATATCGTCAACACCGCGGAAAAACGCTGGTTGCAACAGCGTATGGAAGGGGTGCGCAGCCATCCGGAATACGGCGAAGACGTCAAAAAGCATATCCTCGAACGTCTCTCCGCCGCGGAAGGCCTGGAAAAATACCTGGGCAGCAAGTACCCCGGCACCAAACGTTTTGGGCTGGAAGGCGGTGAATCGCTGATTCCGCTGATGGATGAAATCATCCAGCGGGTCGGCAGCTACGGGGCCAAGGAACTGGTCATCGGTATGGCCCACCGGGGCCGCCTGAACGTGCTGGTCAACACCCTGGGCAAGAGCCCCAAGGATCTGTTCGAGGAATTTGACGGCAAGAGCTTTATTGAAACCGGTTCCGGTGATGTGAAGTATCACCAGGGGTTTTCCTCCAACGTGCAGACTTCCGGTGGCGAAGTGCACCTGGCCATGGCCTTCAACCCGTCTCACCTGGAAATCGTGTCTCCGGTGGTGGAGGGCTCGGTACGGGCCCGTCAGGACCGCCGTGAGGATTTTGAAGGCGAGCAGGTGGTGCCGATCTTGCTGCATGGTGACGCGGCTTTCGCCGGCCAGGGTGTGGTCATGGAAACCTTCCAGATGTCACAGACCCGCGGCTTCAAGACCGGCGGGACCCTGCATGTGATCATCAACAATCAGGTCGGTTTCACCACCAGCCGACGTGAGGATGCCCGTTCCACGGAATACTGCACCGACGTGGCGAAGATGGTTCAGGCGCCGATCTTCCACGTCAATGCGGACGACCCGGAAGCCGTGTACTTCGTTACCCAGCTGGCCGTGGACTACCGCATGCAGTTCAAGAAGGATGTGGTTATCGACCTGATCTGTTATCGCCGGCTTGGTCATAACGAGGCGGATGAGCCGTCTTCCACCCAGCCGTTGATGTACAAGAAGATCAAGTCTCACCCGACCACCCGAACCCTGTACGCGGAACGTCTGGTCAGGGAAGGCGTAGTCAGTGAACAGGCTGCGCAGAAAACAGCTGACGATTATCGCAACATGCTGGACGCGGGTGACCATGTGGTGAAATCGCTGGTGCGCGAGCCAAACAAGTCACTGTTTGTGGACTGGTCACCCTATATCGGTCATCAGGTGGAAGATGACTGGGATACCAGCTATCCGCTGAAAAAACTGCAGGATCTGGCTACCCGTCTGGAAACGCCGCCGGAAGGCTTTGTGGTTCAGCGTCAGGTAAAGAAGATCCTTGAAGACCGACGCAAGATGACGGCCGGGGCCTTGCCGCTGAACTGGGGCTATGGGGAAACCCTGGCCTATGCCACCTTGATTGATCAGGGCTTTAATGTCCGTATCACCGGCCAGGATTCCGGCCGCGGGACCTTCTCCCACCGTCATGCGGTTCTGCATAACCAAAAAGACGGTGAGCAGTATGTGCCGCTGCAGCATCTCTATGACGAGCAGCCGCGCTTCGACATTTATGATTCCTTGTTGTCGGAAGAAGCGGTGCTTGGTTACGAGTACGGCTATTCCACCACCACCCCCAAGACCCTGGTGATCTGGGAGGCGCAATTCGGCGATTTTGCCAATGGTGCCCAGGTGGTGATCGACCAGTTCATCTCCTCCGGGGAAGCAAAGTGGGGCCGCCTGTGTGGTCTCACCATGCTGTTGCCCCATGGCTACGAAGGGCAGGGGCCGGAGCATTCCTCCGCTCGACTGGAACGTTTCCTGCAGCTGTGCGCAGAGCACAACATGCAGGTCTGCGTGCCCAGCACCCCGGCCCAGATTTACCACCTGCTTCGCCGTCAGGCAGTCCGCCCGTTGCGCAAGCCGCTGGTGATCATGAGCCCGAAGAGTTTGCTGCGGCACAAGAAAGCCATCTCCACACTGGAAGAGCTGGCCGACGGTATTTTCCGTACCGTGCTGGATGATCCTGCAGAGCTGGATCGTGACAAGGTGAAACGGGTAGTGATGTGCTCTGGCAAGGTGTACTACGACCTGCTGGAGAAGCGGGACAGTGATGATTTGAACGACACTGCGCTGATTCGTGTCGAGCAGCTTTACCCGTTCCCGGAACAGCGTCTTCAGCAAGTGCTGGAGGGATACCCCAATCTGGAAACCCTGGTGTGGTGTCAGGAAGAACCCATGAACCAGGGCGCCTGGTATTGCTCGCAACACCATATGTATCGGGTGGCCCGTGAGGTCGGAGACCTGCGGGTGCATTACGCAGGTCGGGATATGGCTGCCGCGCCGGCGGCCGGGTCCATGGCCCTTCATGTGGAACAACAGCAGCGTCTGGTCCAGGACGCCTTCGAGATCAAGTAAATAAGGATTAGGCATGGCGACTGATATCAAAGCACCGCAGTTTCCCGAATCAGTAGCGGACGGCACCGTAGCCACCTGGCACAAGCAGGAAGGTGAAGCGGTCAAGCGTGATGAGCTGCTGGTGGATATTGAAACCGACAAGGTGGTGCTGGAAGTAGTGGCACCGGCTGACGGTGTAGTCAGCAAGATTCTCGCCGGTGAAGGCGACACGGTTGAGAGCCAGCAGGTGCTGGGTCATTTCGAAGAGGGCGCCAGCGGTGGTGCTGCGCCGTCCGGTGACAAGGCCGATTCGGCACCGGCGGAAGAAGAGAAAGAGGAACCGGCAGAAGCACCGGCGAAAGCCAGTGAGTCTGCCAGTGATGATGACAGCGCGTCGGACCAGGCGGGTCCGGCTGCCCGCAAGTTGATGACCGAGCACGGCGTGGCCGCGGAACAGGTAACGGGTACTGGCAAGGGTGGCCGTATTACCAAGGCGGATGTGGAAAAAACCATCAGCGCCAAGGAAGAGAAGCGGGCCAGCCAGCCGGCTCCGCAGCAGCCCGCTACCGTGGATGTGCCGGCAACGCCGGGCGAGCGCGAAGAGCGTCGGGTACCGATGACCCGCCTGCGCAAGCGTATCGCCGAGCGTCTGGTGTCTGCCCAGCAGAACTCCGCCATGTTGACCACCTTCAACGAGGTCAACATGAAGCCGATCATGGATATGCGCAAGCATTACCAGCCGGAATTCGAAAAGGCCCACAACGTGCGTCTGGGCTTCATGGGCTTCTTTACCCGTGCCTGTGTGGAAGCGCTGAAGCGTTTCCCGGCGGTGAATGCCTCTATCGACGGTGAGGATATCGTGTACCACGGTTACTACGACGTGGGTGTGGCGGTGTCCACCGAGCGCGGGCTGGTGGTGCCGGTGATTCGCGATGCGGACCAGCGTGGTCTGGCAGAAGTGGAATCACAGATCATCGAGTTCGGTCAGAAGGCCCAGAAGGGCAAGCTTTCCATTGAGGAAATGACCGGTGGCACCTTCACCATTTCCAATGGCGGGGTGTTCGGGTCACTGATTTCCACGCCCATTCTCAACCCGCCGCAGACCGCCATCCTCGGTATGCACAAAATCCAGGAACGTCCCATGGCCGTGGACGGCAAGGTGGAAATTCTGCCGATGATGTACCTGGCGCTGTCCTACGATCACCGCTTGATTGATGGCAAGGAAGCGGTGCAGTTCCTGGTGGCAGTGAAAAACTTTATCGAAGATCCGGCGCGTTTGCTGCTGGATATCTGAATGTATGCCTGCACGCATCACGTCGGCACGCAACCACGCTAAGGGCGTGCCAGCGTGTTGCGTGAAGCGTGCCAGCGATTGAAGGAATAGATCATGGCTGACAAGTACGACGTCATTGTCATCGGTGGTGGCCCCGGCGGTTATGTGGCTGCCATTCGTTGTGCGCAACTGGGTTTCAACACGGCCTGCATTGAAAAACGGATCAACAAACAGGATGAGCCGGCACTGGGCGGTACCTGCCTGAACGTGGGCTGCATTCCCTCCAAGGCGTTGCTGGATTCTTCCTGGAAGTATCACGAAGCGCAGAGCTCTCTGGCGGACCATGGCATCAAACTGGGTGATGTGAGCCTGGATCTGGATGCCATGCACAAGCGCAAGGACACCATCGTCCGCAACCTGACCGGTGGTATCGCCCAACTTTTCAAGGCCAACAAGGTGACCTGGCTGCAAGGCTCCGGCCAGCTGAAAAGTGGCAAGCAGGTGGAGTTTACGCCGCTGGAAGGGGATGCCCAGACCTTGCAGGCCGAGAACATCATTCTCGCCGCAGGTTCTGTGCCGGTGGAAATTCCGCCCACTCCGATCGATCAGAAGCTGATCGTCGACTCGACCGGCGCGCTGGATCTACCCGAAGTGCCCAAACGTCTTGGCGTGATTGGTGCAGGCGTGATCGGGCTGGAGCTGGGCAGTGTCTGGGCCCGGCTCGGCAGTGAAGTGGTGGTCCTGGAAGCGGTGGATACCTTCCTGCCCACGGTGGATCAACAGATCGCCAAGGATGCCCGGAAACAGTTCAGTAAACAGGGTCTGGATATCCGCCTTGGCGCCCGGGTCACCGGGTCCGAGGTGAAAAAGAACCAGGTCGTGGTCAACTTTACCGATAAAGACGGGGACCAGCAGGAAACCTTCGATCGGTTGATTGTCGCGGTGGGCCGTCGCCCCTACACCGAGGGCCTGCTCAGCCAGGATGCCGGTGTCAGCCTGGACGAGCGTAATTTCGTCTACGTGGACAGCCAGTGCCGCACGGATGTGCCCGGTGTCTACGCCATCGGTGATCTGGTGCGCGGTCCGGCGCTGGCTCACAAGGCCATCGAAGAAGGTGTGATGGTGGCCGAGGTGATTGCCGGTGAGCACACTCAGGTCAACTACGATGCCGTCCCGGGGGTGATCTATACCCATCCGGAAGTGGCCTGGGTGGGCAAGACCGAAGAAGAAGTGAAGGAATCCGGGGAAGCCTACAAGACCGGTGCGGTGCCATTTGCGGCCAATGGTCGCGCCATGGCGGCTGGTGAGACCGGGGGCATGGTGAAGTTTGTGGCGGATGAAAAGACCGACCGCATTCTCGGCATGCATGTGGTCGGTCCTCAGGCGTCCGAGTTGATCCAGCAAGGCGTGGTGGCGATGGAATTCGGCGCCACCATCGAAGATTTGCAACTGATGGTGTTCGGTCATCCGAGCCTGTCGGAAACCGTTCATGAAGCCGCCCTGGCCGTGGATTACAAGGCAATCCACGTGGCGCAGCGTCGGCGCAAGAAATAACGCCGCAGAACGGTCGCGAAGTGACGGCGTCTGGACACGGGCGCCACTCATTCATTGATATGGAAGTATTGGCATGAATCTCCATGAATATCAGTCAAAGCAGCTTTTTGCTGATTATGGTCTGCCAGTTTCTACCGGTTTCGCCTGCGATACTCCTGAAGAGGTCGCAGCCAAAACCAGAGAAATTGGTGGTGACAAGTGGGTGGTAAAAGCCCAGGTGCACGCGGGAGGCCGGGGCAAGGCCGGGGGCGTGAAGCTGGTCAACAGCCCGGAAGAAGCGGCGGAGTTTGCCAAGCAATGGCTGGGCAAAAACCTGGTCACGTTCCAGACCGATGAACACGGTCAGCCGGTGTCCAAGATTCTGGTGGAAACCTGCACGGATATCGCCAAGGAACTCTATCTGAGCGCGGTGTTTGACCGTGCCTCCCGACGAGTCGTGTTCATGGCCTCCACAGAAGGTGGCGTGGATATCGAAACTGTTGCGGAAGAGACCCCGGAAAAGATCCTCAAGGCAGAGGTGGATCCGCTGGTGGGTGCACAGCCCTACCAGGCCCGAGAGATCGCTTTCAAACTTGGCCTTGAGGGCAAGCAGGTCGGCCAGTTCGCCAAAATCTTTGTGGGCCTGGCCAAGCTGTTTGAAGACAAGGATCTGGCATTGATCGAGGTGAACCCCCTGGTGATCACGGACCAGGGCGATCTGCATTGCCTGGATGCCAAGATCAACGTGGATGGCTCAGCACTGTACCGCCACCCGGACATCAAGGCCCTGGAAGACCCCAGCCAGGAAGACGAGCGTGAGCGCCGTGCTGCAGAGTGGGATCTCAACTACGTGGCCCTGGACGGCAACATCGGCTGCATGGTCAACGGTGCCGGCCTGGCCATGGGCACCATGGATCTGGTCAAGCTCAAAGGCGGTGCGCCGGCCAACTTCCTGGATGTGGGCGGTGGCGCCACCAAGGAGCGGGTCACCGAAGCCTTCAAGATCATCCTCTCCGATGATCAGGTAAAAGGCGTTCTGGTTAACATCTTCGGTGGTATCGTTCGCTGCGATCTGATCGCCGAGGGCATTATCGGAGCCGTGGAGGAAGTAGGTGTGACCGTACCTGTGGTGGTTCGCCTGGAAGGTAACAATGCGGAGCTGGGCTCCCAGAAGCTGGCAGAAAGTGGCATGAACATCATCGCCGCGCAAAGTTTTGACGATGCTGCCGAGCAGGTAGTGAAAGCAGTGGGAGGTGCCGCATGAGCGTACTGATCGACAAGAACACCAAAGTCATCTGCCAGGGGTTTACCGGCAGCCAGGGCACCTTTCATTCCGAGCAGGCCATCGAATACGGTACCAAGATGGTTGGCGGTGTGACTCCGGGCAAGGGCGGCCAGACTCACCTGGGCTTGCCGGTGTTCAACACCGTGGCTGAAGCGGTTGCCGAAACCGGCGCCACTGCCAGTGTGATCTATGTGCCGGCACCGTTCTGCAAAGACTCCATTCTGGAAGCTGCCGATGCAGGGGTGGAGCTGATCGTCTGTATTACCGAGGGCATTCCTGCGCTGGATATGCTGTACGTGAAGGAATACATCACTCGCAAGGGCGGCGTACGCCTGATCGGCCCCAACTGCCCGGGTGTGATCACTCCCGGTGAGTGCAAGATCGGTATCATGCCCGGTCACATTCACCAGCCGGGCAAGGTGGGTATCGTATCCCGCTCTGGCACCCTGACCTATGAGGCGGTCAACCAGACCACCAAGCTGGGTTTTGGTCAGTCTACCTGCATCGGTATTGGCGGCGACCCGATTCCCGGCACCACCTTTATCGATGCCCTGGAACTGTTCCAGAACGATCCCCAGACTGAAGCCATTGTCATGGTCGGTGAGATCGGGGGCACTGCAGAAGATGAAGCGGCAGCCTATATCAAGGAGCATGTGACCAAGCCGGTAGTCAGCTACATTGCCGGGGTGACGGCGCCTCCGGGTAAGCGCATGGGGCATGCTGGTGCCATCATTGCTGGCGGCAAGGGGACTGCGGACGAGAAGTTTGCTGCTCTGGAAGCGGCCGGAGTGACAACTGTGCGGAACCCTGCGGAAATCGGCAAGGCTGTCAAAGAAGCGACGGGCTGGTAAATCGCCCTCCGCATCGACAAAAAGGCCGGCATTTGCCGGCCTTTTTGTTAGTGGAGTACGTCGTCGTCCAGATTAAAGAACTCGTATTCATTGAGTTCCTTTTTCAGGCGCCGCTCCTCCAGGCGATCTTCGATGCGATGGCGCATGTCCATGTTGAAAGCCCTGGAGCGCGCGCTGCGCTCTTCCTGCTCCTCATCGTCCATGTCGTCATCCAGAATATCGAAATCTTCGTTCATCAGCAGATCTTCCGAATCAAGGTCTTGCTCATTACGACGGTTACTCATGGTGGCCTCCTGTGTCTGACCTCCTCAAACAACCTGTTAATCGGCTAGTCAGGCCCGGAGTACCGGTTTCCTAACGTCCTCAGCGCCTATATATCTGCTGATTTTCTCCCTTACAAGTTTTTTTTTATTTCCGATGATGAGTGGTGGTGGCAGGCGCGCCCGACGGCGCCGGGGGCGTTGCCCCGGCCGCTGCAGACAATGCCGAATGTGATGGAGATCATACCTGGCTGCCGGATAGCAAAATCAGTCACTTAAGTGCTGGAATGCCCGGGCGCGGCTTTGTAAAGTGGAGCCAACGGGCCAACGCTATGTCTGTAACCGGCAGACTCTGGTCTGAAGGTTAGTGCGGCAAACATGCTTCAAGAAGCCTGCTCAACGCTCCGTTGAGGAATCATCCGCTGAGAGAATAAGAAGATGGCAGAACTGCTGATCATTATTGGGGTAAGTGGCTTTATCATCAGCACCCTGGGACTGATGCACGAGGCCGCCAGTCGGGGGCATAGCGCTCTGTTTTTTCTGGTGCCACTGGCAAGCCTGGGGCAGGTACAGCAGCACTGGGAAGAGTACCGGTGGTGGGCGCTGGGCCGTGTTGCGTCGCTGCTGACGGCCGCGGTTGGCGTTGCCTTGTTCCTGGCAACCGGACAAACCCTGTTGGAGCCGTCTACCCGGCAGAATCTGGCGGGCCAGGCTGGCCAGGTGTTGCGGGGCGATAATATGGCGTCCAGTACTTCTTTCGTGACCTCCGAGAAAGCGGCGTTGCTGGTGGTGGAAGGGCAGGGCAAAGCCCTTTCGGGGCGCCTGCACGGTCAACGGTTTCGCTATGATCGGGTGGCATTGATTGATGGCGTGCTGACCGCCAGTCAGGGGGAAGGCTTTCTTCCCGAGTTGGAAGTGCGCATTCTGCTGGGCTGGAATCCGCAAGACATTACCGAGCGCCGTTCATTGTTGGTGAACCCGTCCGATGAAGAGGCGCCGGTAGTGCATCTTTCCTGGAAGCCTGATGGCCAGGATTACCCGGAAACCCGTATCTTTTCCGGGGGCTACCGTCTGGAACTGGCCCTGGCCCCGCTGGATACCGGCCAGCTTTCCGGGTCCATGGTCCTTGTCATGCCGGACAGTTTCAAAAGCTACCTGGTCGGCGACTTCACGGCGTATTCCAACCACCTTCGTTATCGTAATGGGGAGGTTGATCTGCACTTCGATCACGATGATACCCTGGCCCATGTGGCCGAAGAGTATCTGGTGACCCAGTTCCCGGAGGGGCTGCTGGAATCCGTCAAGGCTGAGCATGTCCAGCTGAGGCGTGCCGAGGCCAGTGGTCAGGTAATGGCCCGGGTGGTGTTGACCAATGGTGCGGTGGAGCAACGGCATGTGCGCCTGGAGAAAAGCGAGGTTGGCTGGGCAGTGGTGCCGGGCTCGATGGAAACACGGGTGATTACACCACCGTCAGAGGGTGGCGCCACGCTGGTCACCCCCACCTTCGAGAAAGCGGCACCAGAACAGCCAAAGGCTCAGCCGCCGGTGGAAAAGACCTTCCCGGAGCTGGTCGCTTATGTGGACAAGAAAGTGCTGCTGGAAACCCAAAGTGGTCGACAGCTTGATGGCGTACTACGACGGGTCAGCGGTAATCGTCTGTGGCTCGTCATGAATGTTGGCAGCGGCAATGTTGAGCGTAGTGTGTCAGACGAAGAGCTCAAATCCGTGACCTTGTCCAATGGACAGCGGATTGATCTGATCTCGGAGTCGGACACTGGCAGTGAGGTGGTCATTGCCCCTGACAATGAGGCAGCGCCAGTCCAGCCTGAGCGGTTGCAGCAGGAGCCGCAGCCGGAAGAGGCCATCTCCGCCAAGCTCAGGGAATTGCGTGCCCTGGTCGGCAAATCCGTGACCATTACTGCCGCCGGGGTCGCGACACGGACAGGGATCCTGCAAGCGGTGAGCGAGGATCATTTGACCTTGAGTGTGGCGATGGGAGCAGGCAACATCGAATACTTCTATGACATGAACAGCATTCAAAAAGTTGAGGCGGTACGTTGAAGATACTGATAACCGGAGGCAGTGGTTTTATCGGCCAGCATTTGTGCCGGCGCCTGGCGGCCCATGGGCACGAACTGGTAGTGCTCAGTCGGCGTCCGCGCCGGGCAGCCAAGGTGCTGCCGGAGGAAACCCGTATCGTGTCGAGCCTGGATGACATTGCCGATGATGATGCCATTGACGGTATCATCAACCTGGCCGGGGAAAGCCTGTTTGCCGGTCGCTGGACGGAGCGTCGCAAAAAGGTGCTGTTCGATTCCCGTATCGGCGTCACCCAGCAGCTGGTCAGCCTGGTGTCCCGGTTGCAGCGCAAGCCGGCAGTCATGGTATCCGGCTCGGCGGTGGGTTTTTATGGTGATGCGGGCAATGCGGAACTGACCGAAGACAGCTCTGCCCGCAAGCGTGACTTCGGATACCTGCTTTGCGATGCCTGGGAGCAATCGGCGCGACCGGTTTCCCGGCAGGGTGTTCGGCTTTGTCTGGTGCGCACCGGCATTGTGCTGGGGCGTGATGGCGGCATGCTGGGCAAGCTGCTGCCGGTTTACCGCCTTGGCCTTGGCGCCATGCTCGGCGACGGTAGCCAATGGCTGAGCTGGATCCATATTGATGACATGGTCGCGATTCTGGTCCGGGCGGTAGAGACTCCGGGGATCGATGGCGTGTTCAACGCGACTGCGCCTGGCCCTGTCACCCAGCGCGAGTTTCATCGCTCGCTGGCCAGTGCCGTGAAGCGTCCTGCTTTTTTGCGCGTCCCGTCAATCGCCTTGCGTACCGGGTTGGGTGAGCAGTCAGACATCCTGCTGGGTGGGCAGCGGGTCTATCCCCGTCGTCTGGAGCAGCAGGGTTTCGTGTTCCGCTTTCCGGATTTGCAGTCGGCCCTGGCCCAGCAGATCAAACGATGACCTTCCCAGGGCGTCTCTGAAAGACCGAGCTTGCAAGGCGTTACTCAGAGTCTCCCTGGCCCTTGAAAAAAGTCCGGCTGCCCCTATTACTCCCGGGTGATTAACGCCCATAGGAGTCAGCCGTGTCCGTAGAAAAACAAACCCATGGTTTTCAGGCAGAAGTCTCCCGCCTGTTACACCTGATGATTCATTCCCTGTACAGCAACCGGGAAATTTTTCTTCGCGAACTGATCTCCAATGCCTCGGATGCTTGCGACAAATTGCGTTTCATGGCATTGGATGAGCCGTCCCTGCTCGAGTCCGGGAGTGACCCTGCCATCAGCCTGCGGATAGACAAGGCGGCGGGCACCCTGACCATTGCCGATAACGGTATTGGCATGAACCAGGAGGAAGTGATCGAGAACCTGGGCACGATCGCCCGTTCCGGCACCGAAAAATTCCTGGCCTCGCTCAGTGGTGATCAGAAGAAAGACGCCCAGCTCATCGGTCAGTTTGGTGTGGGCTTCTACTCCGCCTTTATTGTGGCCGATCGGGTAACCGTAGAAAGCCGTAAGGCCGGTACCGATGTGTCAGCGGGTGTGCGTTGGGAAAGCGATGGCCAGGGCGAGTTTACCGTAGAGACCATTGAGCGGGCCGAGCAGGGTACGGCGGTGATTCTGCATCTACGCAAGGATGCCCGTGAGTTTCTGGATGATTTCAAGGTTCGCCAGGTGGTTCACCAGTATTCGGATCATGTGGCATTTCCGATCACGCTTGTTACCCCGGGCGATGATGGGGAAGAGGAGAAAACCGAGACTCTCAATTCGGCCACGGCCCTGTGGCAGCGCCCTCGTCAGGAGATCAGTGATGAGGAGTACCAGAATTTCTACAAGCATATCAGCCATGATTTTCAGGATGCCCTGAACTGGAGCCACAACAAGGTCGAGGGCAAGCTGGAATACACCAGTCTGCTTTATATCCCTGCCCGAGCGCCTTTTGATCTTTACCACCGCGATGCCAATCGTGGCCTTAAGCTCTATGTGCAACGCGTTTTCATCATGGATGATGCGGAGCAGTTCCTGCCGCAGTATCTGCGTTTTATCAAAGGGGTCATTGACGCGCCAAACCTGCCTCTGAACGTGAGCCGGGAGTTGCTGCAGGACTATGGTCCGGTACAGAAAATCCGTGCCGCCCTGACCAAGCGGGTGCTGCAGATGCTCAAGAAACTGGGTAAGGACGAGGAAAAATACGCCACCTTCTGGTCCCAGTTTGGTCAGGTTATCAAGGAAGGCATTGGCGAAGACCGGGACAATCAGCAGGCGATCGCTGCGCTGTTGCGGTTTGCCACTAGCAAACAGCCAGGCAAGGCGGCCACCTCACTGGATCAGTATCTTGAGAACAAACCCGCGGATCAGGACAAGATCTATTATCTGCTTGCCGACAGTCCATCAGCGGCAGAAAACAGTCCGCATCTGGAAGTGTTCCGCAAGAAGGGCATTGAGGTGTTGTTACTCAGCGATCCGGTGGATGAGTGGATGGTCAGCTACCTGGACAGCTATCAGGACGTGAAGCTGGTCAATGCGGCCCGTGGCGAGCTGGATCTGGGGGATCAGGAGGAAAAAGCGGATAACGATAATCCGTTGATTGCCCGCCTGGGCACCACCCTGGCTGAACGGGTAGAAGCGGTCCGGGCCACCTCACGCCTGGTGGATTCCCCCGCATGTCTGGTGTTGGCCGAAGATCAGCTGGGGCCGCAAATGCGCCGCATGCTGGAAGCTGCCGGTCAGCCGGTACCGGAAAACAAGCCGGTGCTGGAGGTGAATCTGGATCACGGTCTGTTGCAGGCGTTGGCAGGGATGGAAGAGGGCGAACGGTTCGACGATCTGGCCGCACTGCTGCTGGACCAGGCCATGCTGGCGGAAGGGCAGTTGCCCAAGGACCCGGCGGCCACCGCACGACGCCTGCAGGAGCTTCTTGTCAGAGCGTTGTGATAGCCCCCTGTAGGAGCGCTGACTATTCGCTTCGCTCACCCCTTCGGGGCTGCCTTGCAGGCGTTCCTTCGCTTCGCTTGGTGAGGCGCGAACCGAGCGTAGCGAGGACAGCGGTATCTTTGCCTTGTCCTTTCTATTGGCACAAGTTGAGCTCTGACAGGCTTGATCGCCTGCGGCGATTTCCTCGCTGGCGCGAGGTTCGCGCCTCAAGAGGCGCTCCTACAGGTGGTTTCGATCCAGGCTTGATGAGGCTTCCGTTGTCTCTGCTTCGATGGGCGCTTATGATGCCTCAAAAGCTGCTATACAAGGCGTTCCGTATGGAGCAGGAAAGACATAACGCAACAATTCTGGGCGGTGGCAGCTTTGGCACCGCCATGGCCAGTATCCTGGCCGCCAATGGTCATCGAGTGAATATCTGGGTGCGAGACCCGGAAACCGCTGCCGCGATCAATATGGACCGCGAGAACAGCCGTTATCTGCCCGGCGCAGAACTGCCCGCCGGAGTGAACGCCACTGATAGCCTGGAAGAGGCCTTGCACCAGGCCTCTCTGGTGTTTGTGGCTATCCCCAGCAAGGCGTTCGTTGAGGTTTTGCGTCAAGCGAAAGAGTGGGTCCCCGCCGATACCCTGGCCATCAGTTGTACCAAAGGCATTTATGCTGAAGGCTTTCTGCTGATGAGCGAAGTGCTGCAGCAGGAGTGGCCCCACGCCCGTATCGGTGCTCTCAGTGGTCCCAATCTGGCCAAGGAAATCGTGGAGCAGAAATTCAGTGGCACCGTGGTGGCAAGCCCGGATGAGACGCTTTGCCAAGTGGTGCAGACTGCCCTCAGCTGCGATTACTTTCGGGTTTATGACAACCCGGATATCTACGGCGTGGAGCTTGGCGGCGCGTTAAAGAATATTTATGCGGTGGCGTCCGGCATGGCTGCGGCCATCGGCGTCGGTGAAAACAGCCGCAGCTTTATGATTACCCGCGCCCTGGCGGAAATGAGCCGTTTTGCTGTGGAGCTGGGTGCCAACCCGATGACGTTCCTGGGTCTTTCAGGGGTGGGGGATTTGATTGCCACCTGTAGCTCCTCCCTGTCCCGCAACTATCAGGTGGGGTTCCAGCTGGGGCAGGGCAAGACCCTGGAAGAGGCGATAGAAAGCCTTGGCCAGACCGCAGAGGGTATCAATACCATCAAACTGGTGGCGGACAAGGCCGCCGAGCTGGGGGTCTACATGCCGTTGGCCACGGCGCTCTACCAGATCGTCTACCATGGCCAGCCACTGGAACTGGTAATCCAGCAGCTGATGAGTGGGGAATACAAGCACGATGTGGAGTTCCAACTGGCGGGACCCGGGTTGTGAGGTTGTATCTCAGCCGACATGGCCAGGCTGTTTCCCAGGCCCCCACCGATGCTGAGCGGCCATTGACCGAAACCGGCAGGGCAGCCTTGCTGGCGCATTGGCAGCAGATGCGCAGCAGCGGCATTACCGTTTCAGCGCTGATTGCCAGTCCTTATGTGCGGGCCCAGCAGACGGCTGACTGTATCCAGCAGGTCTATGGTGATCTGCCACGAGTCACCTGTGAGCAGTTGGTTCCGGATGCCCACCCCGGAGAGCTGTTCGATTGGCTGCTTGCGAATCCCCCCGCGGAGAATACCGCGCTGGTCAGTCATATGCCGTTAGTGGCGCAGCTGACGGCAAGCTGGACCGGTTCCGCAGAGCGTATTGGTTTCAATGTGGGAACGGTCGCCAGCCTGGATGTGGACGTGGCTGCCGCAGGGGGTGCCCGACTGTTGTGGCTGCGTAGCCCGGGAGAGGCGGTGGCTGGCCGCTGATCCGCCAAACGCTACCCCTGATAACACACTCTCTACCGTTCGCCGTAATCCGCTGGTCAGGCCCGTTGTGATTGTCCTAGTCTGACCCTGATGGCACCGGAACGCATGGCAGACTCCTGAAGGGTGTCATCGGAACCACCTAAGGGGGGGGAATGCGATGTCTCCTTGCGTCGCATCAACTTAGGCAGATCCTAGAGCACCAACCCGTGTTGGTGCTTTTTTTATGTCCGCAGTATTGTCCGTTATTCCCTGACCCGTCAGCGACGAAGCTTACAGCGCCTTGTGCGGCAAGGATTCATGAGGTGTGCTAACCCGATTCGGATTCCGGCTCCCAGGCCAGCCTCTCGATGGGTTGGCCATCGGCAGCCACCAGGTTTAGCTGCATTGGCAGTCGCCCCAGGAACGCCAGATCATCGGACTGGCGAAGTTCCTTGAGATACTGTTTTACCCGGCCGCTGATCCAGGGGTGTAGGGTCGCTTTGATCGTGACGCTCTTGCAGCGTGAGCCTCTTTGTTGATGCCAATCCTGAAGGGCGGAGCGCAGTACCGGGAAATGAGACTGAAATTGCTCGAAGTCGTCAGCCACCAGATAGATGTCGTACTGGTAGAGATTGCCTCTCCAGCTCATTCCCGCCTTGGTTTCCTTGAGTCGCAGGCGAGGCGCCAGGGCACTGTTGATGCCCGTTTCCTGTGGCCGGTAGCGGGCCCGTTCCCGGGTGTAATGTTCCGGTGACTCCAGATTATCGAGCAGCTCGGTAATGGCGGTGCCACTTTGTGGTCGGTCCGCGGGCGACTTGGCCAGTAACTGGCGGAGTAACGGCTGATAGTGGCGGAGTTTGACCGGTAGCAGGGGAATGGGCTCGCGCTGATGGGCCTGGGCCATGGCGCTGGCATCATCCCCCGTGTAGGGCGGCTTGCCAGTGAGCATCTCGTAGAATACGCAGCCCAGAGAGTAAAGATCGGATTGTGGTGTCAAAGGCTGGCGGCGATGCTGCTCCGGGCTCATGTATTTGGGCGTGCCCATGACGCTGGTGCTGCCGGTGACGGAGGTATCACGAAGGATGTTTGCGGCGATACCGAAATCCATCAGCAGGGCTGAGCCGTCGGCCCGGAACATCACATTGTCCGGCTTCACATCCCGGTGAATAAAACCGTGCTGGCCGGCATAGTCCAGTGCGCCGGCCAACTGACGGAGAACCGTCTCAGCCTGCCGGGGTTCCAGCCCGTCCCGGATGCGCTGTTTCAGGCTGCCCCCGGTGACGTACTCCATGCTCAGATAATAATAGCCCTCGTGTTCGCCCACATCGTAAACCGGCACGATATGCGGGTGATTAAGGCTGGCAACGGTGCGGGCTTCCTGCATGAAGCGCTCGGCAAAACTCGGCTCCAGGGCAAGGGAGGGGGAGAGAATCTTGATTGCAACCTGGCGTTCGAAGGAATGCTGTGTTGCCAGAAACACATGGGCCATTCCGCCCTTGCCAAGGCGCTCGGTAATACGGTATCCGGGAAGTCTGATGGCCATGCTGTTTTTTCGGGTCGTCCTGACCGTTTGTTGTGGGGCCCGTTTACTCGGGCGGCTCGCCGTAAAGCGCTTTCATCTCGGCTTCCGAGCGACGGGCCTGGGCCAGTTTCGCTTCCAGCCGCTTCTTCTGTTGGTCAAGGCTGAGGAAAAAGCTGACCTTGCTTTGCAACAGTTGAGGATCGATGGGCTTGAACAGATAGTCTACGGCACCACTGCGGTAACCTTGTTGCACAAAGCGTGTTTCTTTCGAGATGGCAGTCACAAAAATGATCGGCACAGTCTGGGTACGCTGGTGAGAGCGCATGATATCTGCCACCTCAAAACCGTCCATTTCCGGCATTTGTACGTCCAGCAAAACCAGGGCGTAATCGTGCTTGAGCAGCTTGGCCAGGGCGGCATTGCCACTGGTGACACTGTCCAGGTCGCAGTCCATGTCTTCCAGCACAACCTCCAGAGCGACCAGATTCTGCGGGGTATCATCCACAAGCAGAATGCGGGAGCGAGGCAGTTGCAGATTGTCGTCGCTGGATTCAGTGTTGGTGCTCATGCTGTGATCCGGTTGGCGTAGCCGCTGAGACTTTAGTCCTAGACGATGGTATCAACTTTTTTCGGGGCCGTCTTGCTCTTCCAGCTTCCATTGTTGCACGGCTATCTGGGCTTTTACCTGCTCCAGCACATCCATCAGGGTATCGCGGATCAATTGATCCAGCTGCTCCCCTTCGCCCTTGGCGGCGCCGATCAGGTCATGCAGCAGTTGCTCCAGTTGTTGCCGGTTGGCCGGTGAGGCCAGGTCGTCGACCAGCTGGTCCACAAAGGCGGTACCGGTTTCCCGGACGGCTTCGCCGAGCAGTGCGATGGCGCGGGGCCCGGCGACCGGTATGGCCGCCAACCGCTTGCCCGCCTGGGTGCGTGTCAGTGATTCGTCGGTAAGATGCGCGAAATATTCCGCCAGTTGATCCCGGTACTGGCCGTGGCTTTTCTGGGTGGCATCGGCGATGCGCGTGGCGATGAAACTGACCAGTTTATCCTGGCGTGGGGCCAGCACCTGGGACTCAATGCGATGAAGCAGGGGGCTGCCACCCCCAATTTCCCGTTGGGCGCCGCTCAGGACATTGATCACTACCCGGTCAGAAATCTCCTCCACCACAATGTTGTAGTACTTGAGAATGGTCTGGCCCAGCCAGGTTTGCGAGAGGTCGATGATTCCCATGCGCTGCAAGCGCATGAGCAGGCCAACCACCCTCAGGATCCGCAACCAGCGGAAGCTGCCCACCGGGATACAACCAAGCAGGTCGTACCAGTGGGCAAAGGGATAGAAAAACCAGCGGTGGTAAGTGCCCCTGGCAATGGCGACGATCCAGCGGATCACGAACTCCGTCAGGTAGACGGCCACGAAACAGAGGTCGTAGAACAGGAAGTTGCTGTGAATCGTGTCCCGGTAGAAAGCATGAAACCCTGGCGTCATCCCGGCCAGGAATTCCTGGACAGGGGGAACCTGGAAAAGCCAGTCAAACAGGATCAGCCCGAGGTTGAGTATCACCAGACCGATCATGAACAGGTCGATGATAAAACCGAGGGTATCCAGATTGAGCTTGAGCTTTTCCGGGTGCAATTTGATTTTCATGGTTCAACCGCGAAACCGTGCCCAGACCGGGCAGTGATCAGAGGGCTTTTCCATGCCGCGTAGCTCGTAGTCAACGCCGGTGCTGTCCAGTTTTTCCAGCAGAGGCGCGGTGGCCAGCACCGTATCAATGCGCAGGCCCCGGCGTGGTTCTCGCTCGAACCCCCGGGAGCGATAATCAAACCAGGAAAAAATATCATCGGTGTGCGGATTCTGATGCCGGAAAGTGTCAGTCAGACCCCAGTCAATCAGGCGCTGCCACCATTCCCGTTCCTCCGGCAGGAAGCTGGTTTTGCCTTCGCGAAGCCAGCGTTTACGGTTGGCCTCGCCGATGCCGATATCCCGATCGGTGGAGGAAATATTGAAATCGCCCATCACCGCCACTTGCTCGCCGGGTTGGTGATGGCTATCCAGGTATTGCTGCAAGTCCTGGTAGAACTTCTCCTTGGCAGGAAATTTGGTCGGGTGCTCGCGGTTTTCCCCCTGGGGGAAATAACCATTGAGTACCGTTATGGCAGAGCCATCGGTGTGCCGCAGGGTGCCGATGATCATACGACGTTGGGCGTCTTCCTCGTCGGAGGGGAAGCCGTACTGCACGGATTCAAGAGGCTCACGGGTTATCAGTGCCACGCCATAATGGCCTTTCTGCCCGAAATAGTAAGGGTGGTAACCCATGTCGCGGACAGCCTGTTCGGGAAATTCCGGGTCATGGACCTTGGTTTCCTGCAGGCCGATAACGGCCGGCTGATATTTATCGATGACGGCCTGCAATTGGTGCAGACGGGCGCGAATACCATTGATGTTGAATGAAATCAGGGTCATGGAGCCTCCTTTGTGCCGGCATTGTACACCAACAAAAGATGGCGAAGGCAGGCAACGCTGTGGCGTTTTCGGACATGGTCGAGGGTGAACAGATGGGGCTATGATGTCTCTTTTTATTCGATCCGCAACCCAGGGAGACACCATGTCAGCAGTTTCTGCCGGTCGCCAGACGCTGGTCTTCGCCCACGCCAACGGTATACCCGGGCACAGTTACGACACCTTCCTGGCGCCATTGGCGGATGAATTTGATATCACCATCATCGATCGCCTGGGCCACAACCCGGCGTATCCGGTGGATACGGGTTGGCACAGTCTGAGCCTGGAGTTGGAAGCCAGCCTGGCATCGTTGCCCAAGCCGTTGGTTGGCGCAGGACACTCGCTGGGTTCGGTGGTGATGTATCTGGTCGCGCAACGGCGGCCGGAGTGGTTTTCCGCGCTGATTATGCTGGACCCACCGATGATGAATGGCTGGCACGGGACCTTGATGCAGGTGGCCAAGCTGACCGGCATGATTGACCGGGTAACCCCGGCGGGCAAAAGCAAGGGCCGCCTGGATTACTGGCCGAATTGGGACGCCGTGGAAAGTTACTTTTCCACGCGTGGCCTGTTCAGGGCCTTTGATCCCCGTTGCCTGGCAGATTATTTGCGTGCGGGTCTGGAGCCTTGGGAGGGCGGTTGGCGATTGCGTTTTCGCCCGGAGGTGGAAGTCGATATTTTTCGCCATACCCCTACGACTGCCACCCGTATGCCAAGGCTGAAAGTGCCGGGGGCGATTATCACCGGCAAGGGATCGCCATCTCCCTTCCTCGACAGTGCCAGGCGGCATGTGCGCCGTCACGGCATGCTTCACCGCATTGCAGAGGGATCGCACATGTATCCACTGGAGAAGCCTGAACAGACCCTGGCCCTGTTTCGTGAAACCCTGCAAACGCTTCAGCAGGGGGAGGCAGGATAATGGCTGCAAAAGAGAAGAAATTTCACGTTTTCGGACAAACCCTGGCTGCCCTCAGCTGGGACGGCCAGGGTGAGCCGGTGTTGGCTCTGCATGGCTGGCTGGATAACGCCGCGTCCTTTATGCCGCTGGCAACACAGTGGCAGCGTCCCATGGTGGCCCTGGATTTCTCCGGCCATGGTCATTCTGATCATCGTCCGGATGGCGTAGTGACGCACCTGGTGGACCATGTGCGCGATGTGCTGGCTGTGGCCGATCAACTTGGCTGGCAGCGATTCACTCTGGTGGGACATTCCATGGGAGCCGGGATTGCCTGTCTGTTTGCCGCGGCATTGCCGGAACGGGTCTCCCGGTTGGTATTGATTGAAGGGCTGGGGCCTCCCACCACCGCCGCTGAAGATGTGGCCAAAACCCTGCGCAAGGCACTGGATGACATGATGGCGCTGGCCGACAAGCGCAAACCGGTGTACACGGAGATTGCCGATGCGGTCGAGGCTCGCACCCGGGGTTTTGGAGGCTTGAGTCGGGATGCATCCGCATTACTGAGCGAGCGGGGTTTAATGCCGGTGGATGGTGGCTGGACCTGGCGGGCGGACAGCCGCCTGCGGCTTACCTCATCGCTGCGGCTCACTGAAGAACAGGTGGAGGGGTTTGTGCGTGCCATTCAGGCTCCCGTCTGCCTGATTCTTGGCGAGCAGGGGATGGGGGGCAACGGTATGTTTGATCACCGTCTTGAGTGGCTGTCGAATGCCACGGTGGTGCGCTTGCCGGGCCGACATCATTTGCATATGGAAGCCCCGAAAGAGGTGGCGCATGCAATGAATGTTTTTCTTGATAACAACAACGGTTGACTGACCAAAAGCACCAGACCGGATCGGGCTGATATCTGAAAGGGTCATGTATTGACTTGCTGAGGAAGGCTAAGCTTCGGGAAAAACACATTTGAGGAGCGCGTTACGATGAAAGTGGTTGAGGTTGCCTCGCTGACCGAATACGTAGGAAAGGAATTGGGCGCGTCTGATTGGTTTCAGATCGATCAGGACAGAATTAACGCTTTCGCCGATGCGACTCTGGATCATCAGTTTATTCATGTGGATCCTGAACAGGCAAAGAACACCCCGTTTGGCACCACCATTGCCCATGGTTATCTGACCCTGTCCCTGCTGCCTTACCTGCAAGCGTCCATCGACGGTTTTCTTATGCCCAAGGGCATGAAAATGGCAATGAACTATGGCTTCGACAAGCTGCGGTTCATGGCTCCGGTAAAAGAGGGGAAGCGGGTTCGTGCCGTGGCGACCCTGCTGGATGCGAAAGAAAAACGCGATGGCCAGTGGTTGCTGACTTTTTCCTTTACCGTTGAGATTGAAGGCGAAGACAAACCCGCACTGATTGCAGAATGGTTGTTGATGTACTTCGTCTGACCGAAAAATCCCTTCCAATAGTCGTATCCCCCTCTCCTGGTCAGGCCTGTCATGTTGCGCGCGTCAGGCCTGTTTTTTTCGCACGGGCGGGTTTCAATTCCTGTCATCGTTTGCCGTGCAAAGTTCGGGTTCTACACAAGGTTGATCAAATAAGCTGCTGATTTGGCTCAGTTTGATTTTCTGTTTTGGCCACTTTTGCTGCTGGCAAAAGACCGCATTTCGACGTACTGTAAGGGGGAACTTTCGTAGTAGGGCGAGTTTGCCGCCACCCTTTTATCAGGGCTTTCCCATGTTGCATCGTCCCCGACAATGGCTTCGCCGTCTGGTAGATAACCGATCTGCCATACGCCGCGATTTGCGCCTCAGCCTGACCCATGCGGCGGATATCCCGCGCATGGTGCTGCCTGTTGGCCGCGAGCCGGGTATCCGCTCGGAACTGGCCTGGTCGTCTTATACCAGCCGCGGTGAAGCGGTATTCTCGCTACTACAGTTGTTGGTGCCTGCCACGCGCGAATCCATCAGCCAGGGTACCCTGGTGTGTCATCCTCCGAGGGCTACCGCAGAAGCCCGTTCTTCACGCTGGTTCTTTATCAATGGCATGGGCACAGCGGGACCGGTGGCATTGCTCAATGCCAGCGAGATCGCGCGAATTTTCCGACGTCCGGTCCACCTGATTCATACTCCCACCTGGGGGCTGATTCGCGATGTGGCGGAATCCATCACTGCGCGGACGTTGCGCAAGGATGGCAAGTTGTCCCGCCCGGCACTGAATATCCTTGTGGAAGCACTGGAAAACAACGATCAGGTGGTACTGCTCTGCCACTCTCAGGGCACCATTGTGGCCAGCTATATCGTTCGTAAACTGCTCCGCCACCCCAGTGCCCGGGAACTGGTCAAGAAGCTGGAAATCTATTGCATCGGCGGCGTGGCTGACAGTCTGGAAATTGATCCGCAACTGACCCTGGCGGCAGGACATCCCGTGCCCTATGTGGAGCACTTTGCCAACGGCCGCGATTATCTGGCGCAGATCGGCATTCTCTCGCATCTGGACAGTACCGCCGGGACCGTTTACTGCCTTGCTGATCGACCGGGCCATCTTCTCAACGAGCATTATTTGCCAGCCATTGCGCGCGGTGATTTCTGCCAGCGACGCTCCCGGCTTTACGGGTATGTGCGAGGACGGGAACCCGGCCCCAAAGGGGCGCTGTCCGTATTCAACAAGGAAGTGAAATTACATGGATAACAATAACAAACCGGTACTGTTGTTTGTCGATGACTCCAAGGTGATGCGTCTGGCAGCCGACAAGATGCTGGGCAGGGAGTTTCGTGTGGAGGTTGCGGAAAACGGGGTCGCAGCCTGGGAGATGATCTGCCATAACCCGAGCATCAGCGTGGTCTTTTCGGATCTGGCCATGCCGGAGATGGATGGCTTTACGCTACTGAAAAAAATCCGCACCAACGAGGATTACGGCATTGCCGGGTTACCGGTGATTATCGTCACCGGTGCCGAGAATGATGAGGAAGCGCGCAGCGAAGCCCTGCGGCTGGGGGGTACCGATTTTATCAGCAAGCCGTTCAATTCCACCGACTTGCTGGCCCGCGCGCGCGCCCATGCCCATTATCAGCGTGAGCGCAAGGAGCTGGTCCGCCAGGCCATGATCGATCCGTTAACCCGGCTCGGCAACCGTCGCTATCTGCAACATCGCCTGCGTCAGGAGCTGGCACTGGCCAGTCGGCAGCAAATCCCCCTGTCGGTTGTGCAACTGGAGATTTACCAATTCAATCAACTTTTCGTACAGCTCGGTAAACGCAGAACCGATATGGTGCTGATGAAAATGGCGCAGCTGATGCGGGGAGTGGTGCGCAAGGAAGATTCGCTGGCGAGAAGCAGCGTGGCCCAGTTCACCATTCTGCTGCCCAGTGCCGGGGCGAATGGTGCGCAGCGATTTGTGGAGCGAGCGTTGAAAGTCAGTGAGAAACTGGCCTTCCAGTTCCGTGGCAAACCGCAGCAGCTGCCTTTGTCGGTGGTGATCCACACGCCCACCGCGCACACCGGCCTGATACCTCGTCAAGTACAGGCGGTACTGGATCAACAAATGAAGAAGGCCCGTCTGGCGGGGCCCGGAGCAGTGGTGACGGATGGTCCCGACGAGCCTCTGGCCACCGCCCGGGCGGTGCCCTCGATAACCATAGAGCAGGCACTCACCCTGTTGCGGGCAGGCAAGTCCCGTGTGGTGGTGAATGCATTGCCGGATTTGAAACGCCAGCTGGCGCCACTGCTGAAACTGATAGAGCAGACGCCGGCGGGTCAGGAGACAGCATGAAGGTAATGGTTGACCGGGAATTTCCTGTCGGTGTGGACCGGCTTTATGAAATTCTCACCAGCAAGGCCTATTTCGAACAGCGTTTCGAGTGGGGCAAGGTAAATGACTACCGTTTCCAGGCATTTCAGGATACCGCGGAAGGGTTGTTGATACAGATCGTTCAGCCGATCCAGATCCGCACTGACAAGGTGCCGTCATTTGCGCGGCGGTTGCTGCCTGGTCAGGCAGATCTGTTGACCGAGTTTCTCTGGCAGAGCACGGGGCAGCCGGGATGTTATCAGGCCCGCTATCGCTTTCAGCTTGGTAATGTTCCGTTAAAGATCAGTGGGACCATGCGGCTCAGCGCTGACAGTGAAAACCAGTCGATTCAACAAACCCAGGTGGAAATCACCTCATCGGTTCCGCTGGTGGGCAAGAAGCTGGTGGATCTGGTGGCCCCCAAAATTGATGACGCCCTGGCCGGGGATTACCGGCACACCCTGCGTTATGTGGAGCAGTTCGCCTGACAGTCAGCCGTTGCGAGACGCGGGATTCGGGTCACAAAACCGGCACAGGGCCCAGGATCCTCGCAAGCCCCCTGCGGTTCCGGCGCTTGTCTCCCTAGCGCCGGTATTTGGCGCCCAATGCCCGTAAACCCCGCTCCCAGCGTTCCCTGAACCAGCGTTTGCGTCGCCACTTGCTCCGGGTGTGGCCCGAGGCAATGTGCAGGGCGCTGTCACTGTCCAGTGCCCGCAGAATTTGCTGGCTGAGTTCCTGGCGGGTGACCGGGCTGCGGGCAAGCTTGCGTTGGAAGCGGGCGTCGCTGAGCGGGTCCGTGGCGCACAGGTTATTGGCCTGTTCCGCATACAGGGGAATCACCACGGTGGTTACCTGGATACCGCTGCTGTGCAATTCGCTGTTAAGACTTTCTCCCATTGCCACGATGGCGGCGCTGGCGGCGCTTTGTGCCGCAGCCAGCGGGCCCGGCAGAATGCCGTATTCCGGCACCACATTGAGAATCCTGCCGCCTTCCTGGCGGTGCATGGCGCTGATCGCACTCTGACACAGGTTCACCGTATCCATCAGTTGCTCATCCAGCACCCGCTGCCAGTGGGAGGCCTGGGTGGCCTCGAAGGGCCCCAGGGTCAGCGGGGCCGGCAGGTTGATGACGGTGTCCAGTTGCTGCCAGCGACGTAACACCCGCTCCACGCCCCGTTGCCGGTCTCGGGCGCTGCCGGGCAGGCAGTCCAGGAAAAGGGCTTCCCGGCCGTTACCTTGCAGGTCGGCACACAGCTGGTTTCCGAGCTGCCCATCAGCGTCTGCCAGGGCCACCCGAAAATGCGCTGCGGCGTCACTGACCAGGGTCTGGCCAAGCTCGGAACAGGCATTGCTGATAAGCAGGGTAGGCTGATGTTTCAAGGGATCTCCGCGGCAAATCGATCAATAGTGAACAGGCGTTGACTTTCTCTTTTTGTGAGTTAACATGTGTTCACTAAAACAAGTTCAGAGGAGCATTTCCCATGACTATTATCTCTCGTCTCTGCAAAGATGTTGTCGCTCTGGTTGTGGCTGTTCTGTTCACCGTGCTGATGGTAGCCGGTCTTGCCGATCAGGGGAAAAATCTGTTTCCAGCCATGCTGGCGTTTGCCGCCATGGTCCCGGTAGTGGGCAGTGCGGCGGTAGCCATCAAACGTGACTGGGACAACCGTGACCATCACCTGTCAGTCTGACCCTCGCTGGCGCGGGCGCCTGCCGCCTGCGCCGCTCTCTCTGCTTCGGCCACTGACAGCGTCAGCACCTTATCTTCCCCTTCGCTGCGAGCCAGCAACACCGTGACGACACTGTCCCCCCACACGTTGACGGCGGTGCGGAACATGTCCAGCAGACGATCCGTGACCAGAATCAGGCCAATGGCTTCCGCCGGCAGGCCGATGGCGGCCAGTATCACCGTAATTGCCACCAGCGAGGCGGCGGGAATGCTGGCCACGCCAATGGAGGTGAGTACCGCGGTGATCACAATCATGAATTGTGTGGCCAGTGACAGATCCATGCCATAGGCCTGGGCAATGAACATGGCCGCCACGCACTCGTACAGGGCGGTACCATCCATGTTCACGGTGGCTCCCAGGGGGAGTACAAAGCTGCTGCTTCGTTGGGACACGCCGGCACGATTCTGCACGCATTCCATGGTCAGCGGCAGGGTAGCTGCGGAGCTGGCCGAGGAAAAGGCGGTGAGCAATGCCGGGGTCATGGCCTGAAGGTGTCGAAGCGGGGAGCGGCGGGCCAGGAAAAACACCAGTGCTGGCATGAAAACAAAGGCATGGAGGGTGAGCGCCACCACCACAGAGACAAAGAACCAGGCCAGCGGCTCAATGGCATCCAGGCCGGTACGGGTCACCGTAGCGGCAATCAGGGCAAAAACCCCTATTGGTGTGAAACGAATCACCAGCATGGTGATTTTCATCACTACCTGGTATATCCCCTCGATCAAATCTCGCAGGCTGCGGCCGGCAGCATTGCGTTCCGTGCGCAGGAAATAGCCGAAAAGAAGGGCAAATACGATCAGGCCCAGCATCTGGCCTTCTGCGGCGGCGGCGATCAGATTGGGCGGCAGCATTTGCATGAGAATCTGGGTGAAATCCCCGGCACCACGCCCTTCGATCCCCGCCAGTACGGCCTCGGTGTCGCTGGCCAGGCCAAGCATGTCCCTGGCCGGTTCACCATTGATGACCCCGGGGCTCAGCAGATTGACGATGACCAGACCGATGGTGACCGCGACCACGGTGGTGGTCATGTACAAGGCGACGGTCTTGAGCCCCATGCGCCCCAGGTTCCTGCCATCACCAACGCTGGTCATGCCATTGATGATGGCCGTGACAATCAGCGGCACCACCACCATTTTCAGCCCATTGATAAAAAGACTGCCCACCAGATCGTAACCGGCCAGTACCGGGACCCCGAACAGGGTGGTGGACTCGCTGGTCAGGCTGCCGGCCAGGGCGCCGGCCAGCATGGCAATAAAGATCTGGTGGTGTAGCTTCATGGTGTTCCCTATCGGTTGTTGTCGGGTTCAACGCGCGAACAGGATTACAAGCCTACCTGATCCTTGTTGGTGTCACAGGGGGGAAATGGCGGCAACGGTTACAGGAGCTGGCGAAGTGCCGCCGGCGCAACCTGGCGTGCCAGGGCCTTCTGGTAAGCCGCCTTCAGCTGTTGATCGGCTTCCACCGGGCCGAGTCGTTCGCACAGCAGGACATAGGTTCGGTTCAGTTGGTCACGCAGGGGGGGCAGTGCCAGTGGCGCCAGTGGGCGCTCCGGCGATTGCAGCCAGTATTCCATGGTCAGACGGACCTCGGCACCTACCTGCTGACTACGAAGCTGGGCGGCCAGGTCCAGGCGAAGCTGGCTGGCAGCTGCAGCCCCGATGCCCTCCCACAACGCATGCATCATCTGTTCAAAAGCCCGGCTGCAAGGGTGCTCCTCCAAGGGGCTCTCGTCGCTGCTGGCCAGGGGATCGTCGGCCAGTTCCTGTTCGGAGAGTGTCATGGCCTGTACCAGACTCATATGAATCTGGTGACGCCGTTCACCCAGATCAAACAGCTGGCACAGCTCACTGACGAACCCTTGCAATGAAAACCGTGGCCGTTCGGCATAGTTCTGCTGCCAGAGGCTGATAGCCTCAAGCAGCAGGGGCTCATTCATGTAGGGCATGAGTCCGGTGACAATGGCACGCCGTCGGCGTTGCAGTTCCTGACTCATGAACGCGACTCCACAGGGTTGCTCATATCACTGTTGTAGAGGGTGTTCTGGGGAAACTCCGGATAGCCACTCTCGGCATGTTCGCTCAGGTCCAGGCCTCGCTGTTCATGGAGCGCGGGAGCGCGCAGGCCGGCCAGCAGTGAAACCAGCATATACATGACCAGGGCAGTGAAGAACGCCCAGCCAAACGCCACCACGATGCCGAGCAGTTGCACGGTAATCCGTTCCGGGTTGAACAGGTCGCCTTCGTAGAAGAGGCCAGCGGCCAGGGTGCCCCAGGCGCCGGCGAAGGCATGCACCGGTACCGCGCCGACCACATCATCTAGGCGAAATGCCAGCAGGACCCTGGCACCGAACGCGGCCAGGGCCCCGGCCACCAGGCCGGTGAGGACCGCAAACCCCGGGGTCATGACTGCACAGCCGGCCGTCACCGCGACCAGACCGGCCAGGCTGCCATTGACGGTTTCCGTCAACAGAATCGGGCGTCGGCTGACCATGCGGTAGACCACGCTACCCACTGCGCCCGCGGCGGCAGCGAGCTGAGTGTTCAGGTTTACCTTGGCGATATCCACGCTGGCCGCCAGGGTGGAGCCACCATTAAAGCCGAACCAGCCGAACCAGAGGATAAAACCGCCCAGGGCCACATAGGACAGGTTATGGCCAGGGATTGTGCGAGGTTGGCCGTGGCGGTCGAAACGACCCAGTCGTGGTCCCACCACCAGTACCCCGGCCAGGGCGCACCAGCCACCAATACTGTGCACGACAGTGGAACCGGCAAAATCGATAAAGCCCAGTTTTGCCAGCCAGCCGTCACTGTTCCATGCCCAGTGGCCGTAAAGCGGATAGATCAGACCGGTGATAATCACCGCCCCGCACAGGTAGCCCACGTAGCGGGTGCGTTCGGCCATGGCCCCGGAGGCGATGGTAGCCGCGGTGGCCGCAAACATGATCTGGAACAACAGCATGGCCCAGGTGCTGGCATCCGCCTGGCTGAGCATAAACTGGTTCTCGCCGAACCAGCCGGTGCTACTGGTGCCAAACATCAGCCCGAAACCCACCCCCCAGAACACAAGCGTCCCCACGCACAGGTCCATGTAGTTTTTCATCACCACATTCAGGGCGTTTTTGGCTCGGCTCAGGCCGCTTTCCAGCAAGGCAAAACCGGCCTGCATGAAGAACACCAGGGCAGCGGCGACGGCAATCCAGACCGTGTCGACGGCGCTGAGTGAGTCGGCTCTGGCAAGCCCGGGCAAGAACAACAGGACACACCAGGGTAGGCGGCGCAGCGGCATGAGATGAACCTCATTCGTGGATAGTGACGAAGGGTCAACTGCAACGGCTGTGCCAAGCCGGGCGGACGAGGAAATCCGCGGGGTAGTCGTTCTTTTTTCGTATCTCCCGGCCCTGTTTTGGGGCGGAGCATCACAATGGTGCGCAGTGATGCGCCGTAATGATTCCGCTGACAGTCAGGCGCTGGCGCGCGTGGACTGACAGCATTGCTGAATACGCTGAAATTGCCGCTCAGTGACTTTCTGTACTGACAGGCGAGGACGAATGACCAGTTCCATGTCGGCAAATTCCGGATCCTGGCGCAGGGTTTTCAGGGTTAGCGGCTGTGGATACATGCACACAAAGCGAATATCCACCTGATACCAGCGTGGGGTGTCCGGTGTACTGCGGGGATCGTAACCCGTTGAGTCGGGATCAAACTGGCTGGGATCCGGATAGGGGGCACTGGCGACCCGGGCTTCGCCGACAATGGCCGGTTCGGCGCAACTGGAGTGATAGATCAGCACGGCATCGCCGTTGTCCATTTCGTCGCGCAGTCGGTTGCGGGCCTGATAATTGCGCACTCCGTCCCAACCGCTGGTGCCATCCGGGCAGGCTTGCAGGTCTTCAATGGAAAAGGTGTCAGGTTCGGTTTTCAGTAGCCAGATTTTGCTCACTTTTCCCCCGGGGCGTAGTTTTCCTGCAGCCAGGCCTTGGCCTGGCTGAGGCTGCCGCAGACGTGGACCGGAAACTGCGGTTTATTGAGCGTCAACATCATATTGGCAAAAGTCCGGTTTAGCATGTTTTCCAGTACCAGGACTTTGGCCTCGGTAATTTGTTCAAAATCTTCACCGCAGGCGTAGCGGGCGGCAGTGAAATCCAGTCCACGGATACGACCCAGATAGATGGCAAGCTGTTTGCGCTGGCGATTCATGTTGAACAGGGTCAGCCGCTGCCGATAAATGGACAGTTCCACACGCATGTCTACCAGGGTGCCGTTTTTCAGATCTACCAGGGTGAAAGGGCCATCTTGTGACACGGTAACTGCAGTCATGCTTATCCTTTCATAAAGTCTATCCGCACTTTATACGCAATCCTTGCTCGGCTGAAAATGATGGCACTGAATTCTGTTCGGATGGCTGAAGAGGATCCCTGCTTGACCATCGACCCCTCCTGTGGCTTTAAACGGGCCAGCAAGGCATTCTCTGGCAGGTCCTCCTCATGGATTCTGTGCTAACCTTCGCCGCCTGCTTGAGGAGGATGCCGTGATTAGCCCGCAACAACACCAGGAAGCCGTGACGGCGCTACAGACAGTGAGGGATTGCCTGCGCTTCGGTGAAAGCGCGCTGCGTGCCGGTGACGTTTTTTTTGGCCATGGTAATGATGATCCCTGGGATGAGGCCCTGGCCTTGCTGATGCACACCCTGTCGCTGCCGTTGCAGAGCGACCCGCGTATCCTGGATGCCCGCTTGCTGCCCTCCGAGGTCAGTGACTATCTGGACCTCTTGTCACGGCGGGTAAATGACCGGGTCCCGGTGCCGTATCTGACCCATGAAGCCTGGTTCTGCGGGTTGCCCTTTTACGTGGACGAGCGCGTGCTGATCCCCCGTTCGCCGCTGGCGGAGCTCATCGAGCAATCTTTCACTCCCTGGGTGGATCCTGAGCAGGTCCATGCGGTGCTGGATCTGTGTACGGGCAGCGGCTGTATTGCCATTGCCTGTGCCTATGCGTTTGAGCAGGCGAGGGTGGACGGCAGCGATATCAGTGAAGAGGCCCTGGCGGTCTGTGAAGAGAATATTCGCCGTCACGGCCTGGCAGGGCAGGTGAGAGCATTGCATTCCGACGGTCTTGCCCAGGTGGACGGTCCCTATGACCTGATTGTCTCCAACCCCCCCTACGTGGATGCGCAGGATATGGCCAGCCTGCCGGATGAATACCGCCATGAGCCGGAGTTGGCGCTGGCCTCCGGAGAGGATGGGCTGGATTTTACCCGCCGCTTGCTGCGTGAGGCCCCGGATCAGCTCACCGACCATGGTGTGTTGATCGTGGAAGTGGGCAACAGCTGGGAAGCCATGGTCAATCAGTGGCCCCAGGTGCCGTTCTTCTGGTTCGAATTCGAGCGCGGCGGTCACGGGGTATTCATGCTTACCCGCCAACAGCTGCTAGAATACCGCCAACAGTTTTCTTCCTGAGCCTCTGATGCTCCTTTCATCCGACCGGTGAAGGGAGTCAGCAATGGCCCAATGCTTTAGAGGATCCGCATGTCCGGCAACAGTTTCGGTGAACGTTTTCGCATCACCACCTTTGGTGAGAGTCATGGCCTGGCATTGGGGGCCATTGTGGATGGCTGCCCGCCAGGGCTGGAAATCAGCGAGGAAGACCTGCAGGTGGAACTGGACCGGCGCAAGCCCGGCACCAGCCGTTATACCACCCAGCGTCGGGAACCGGATCAGGTGAAGATCCTTTCCGGGGTGTTCGAGGGCAAGACCACCGGCACGTCCATTGGACTGTTGATTGAAAACACGGATCAGAAGTCCAAGGACTATTCCGATATCGCCACCACCTTCCGGCCCGGGCATGCGGATTACACCTATACCCAGAAATACGGCTTCCGGGATTACCGGGGCGGTGGTCGTTCCTCTGCCAGGGAAACGGCCATGCGCGTGGCCGCCGGCGCCATTGCCCGCAAGTACCTGGAACAGACTCAAGGTATCCGCATTTACGGTGGCTGTACCCAGATCGGGGCCATCAAGGCCGAGCAGTTCGACTGGTCAACGGTAAACCGCAATCCGTTTTTCTTCCCGGATGCCGACAAGGTGCCGGAGCTGGAAGCGCTCATCAATGCCCTGCGCAAGGACGGTTCTTCCATTGGCGCGCGGGTGGAAGTGTTTGCCGACGGTGTCCCGCCGGGTTGGGGGGAGCCGGTATTCGACCGCATCGACGCAGACCTGGCCAAGGCGATGATGTCCATCAACGCAGTCAAAGGTGTGGAAGTGGGCGATGGCTTTGCGGTCGTCAACCAGCGTGGCGAGGAACATCGTGATGAGATGACGCCGGACGGGTTTCTCAGCAACCATGCCGGCGGGGTCCTCGGGGGGATCAGCTCCGGGCAGACCATTCGTGTGGCCATGGCACTCAAGCCCACTTCCAGCATTCTGATTCCCGGCAAGAGCATTGATCTGCAAGGGAATCCGGTGGAGGTGATCACCAAGGGGCGTCACGACCCATGCGTGGGGGTGCGTGCCACCCCCATCGCCGAAGCCATGCTGGCCCTTGTGCTGATGGATCACTGCCTGCGCCATCGGGCCCAGAACGGCGATGTGACGCCACCGTTTCCGGCGATTTAAATGACGAATGCCTGATGCCAGGTCAAGGCGCCGGGATTCGTAGGGCGGAAATGGCCGTCAGCCCATTTCCGCCGATCTCGTGCCATAGTGAGTAGGGTGTACTTAGCCCAAGGCGAACTGCACCATCAAGCGCCGGATCGATGCAATTCGCCTTGGGCTCAGTGCACCCAGCAAAAAAAACGCGGGACTGCCCGAACAAAAAAGCGGCCGCCGCACAATGTCTCGCTCACGTTCCAAGCCAAGAGCAAGGTTCGCTCCATGCCCTATTACTGGCGACTGTCAGGCTTCTATTTTCTCTATTTCGGACTGCTGGGCACCCTGGTGCCTTACTGGTCCTTGTATCTGAAAGACCTGGGATTCAGTGCTGCTGCCATCGGTCTGTTGATGGCGATTCCGCAACTGACCAAGATCGGCGCTCCCAATCTTTGGGGCTGGCTGGCGGACCGCAGCGGCCAGCGTCTTCGTATCATCCGGGCCGGCAATCTGCTGGCGGCAGTGGTATTCCTGCCGGTGTTCTGGATCGATCAGTTCTGGTCCATGGCCGCACTGCTGGTGTCGTTCAGCTTCTTCTGGAACGCGGTGCTGGCCCAGTTTGAAGTGCTCACCCTGCAATCTCTTGGGCGTCAGTCTCATCGCTACAGTCTGGTACGCCTGTGGGGCTCGGTGGGTTTTATCCTGGCAGTGCTGGTGCTTGGTGAGGCTCTGGACCGGTTTGGTACTGAGCTGCTGCCCTGGGTGTTAAGCGCTCTGCTATGGCTGCTGTGGCTGGGTACGCTGACGTTGCCGGCCGGTGACGGGGTGGCGCGTCAGCGGAAACAGGGCGAGCCCTCTGTATGGCGCGTATTGCGCCGTCCCGCCGTTTCCCTGTTTCTGGTGTCGGCGTTTCTGATGCAGCTTTCCCACGGGCCTTACTACACCTTCTACAGCATCTATCTGCAGGATCTAGGGTTCAGCAAGTTTGTGGTGGGGAGTCTGTGGGCGTTGGGCGTACTGGCGGAAGTGGGGCTGTTTCTGGTCATGCACCGGTTGATGCGGCGTTTCTCCATACCCTGGATTCTGGTGGCCAGTCTGTTTTTGGCCGCCCTCCGTTGGCTGCTGATTGGCGTGGTGGCCGATTCCCTGTTCTGGCTGGCCTTTGCCCAGCTGCTCCATGCGGCCAGTTTCGGCAGCTTCCACGCGGGCAGTATCGCCTGGGTGCACAAACAGTTCGGGGCGTCACTGGGCGGTCAGGGACAGGCTCTCTATTCCAGCCTGGGCTTTGGTGCAGGGTGGGCCGCCGGGGCCGGACTGTCCGGTTTGCTCTGGCAGCAGTGGGGAGTCCATCTGTTCTTCGGCGCTGGGCTGGCCGCCGTGCTGGCGGCCATGTTGCTGATGGTTGGCGGTGTAACGCGTTCCCGCGATTAGCGGGACGCTGCGGTGGTAAGGGTTATAGCCCGGACGCCTCAAGGGCCTGCAAAAACGCCTTGGCGGCGTTGGAACGGGTGCGGGCCGGGTGGATCACCACGCCCAGTTCCCGTTCCGGCAAGGGCACGTCCACGGCCAGTTCCACCACCGAACCATCCACCATGGTGGCGGGCAGAACACTCCAGCCCAGGCCGATGGAGACCATCATGTGGATGGTTTCCAGATAGTTGGTGGACATGGCGATATTGAGCTTCAGGTTATGCTCGTCAAAGAGCCGCTCCACGATACCGCGGGTAAAGGTGACCGGTGACGGCAGGATGGCGCTGTAGCCGGTGAGGGTTTCCAGGGTGATATTCTCCACCTTCGCCAGCGGGTGCTCGGGGGCGCACATGAATACCAGTGGATCGCGCCAGATCACGTCACTCTGCAGACGGTCATCCGGTTGCGGGGGCAGGGTGACCACACCCATTTCCAGTTCCCCGTGCAGCACCCCCTCCCAGGCTTCCTCCGAATCAATAAAATGGATATCCAGCTCCACCTTTGGATAATCCCGGGAAAACTGGCGCAGTACCGGTGGCAGGCGATGCAGGCCGATGTGGTGGCTGGTGCCGATACGCAGTTTGCCGGTGACGGAACCGGACAGATCATGGATGGCCCGGGCCATATCTTCCACATCCATCAGCACCTGGCGGGCGCGGGGCAGCAGGGATCGGCCGGCTTCGGTAAGCTGAATCTGGCGGCCCACCCGGTCAAACAGACGGGCGCCAAGTTGCTGTTCGAGCAGGGCAATACGCTTGCTGATGGCGGGTTGGGTGATGTAAAGGCGCTCTGCGGCAGCAGAAAACGAGCCGGTTTCGGCCACCGCCATGAAGGCGCTGAGAGTCGGCGTGTCTATCATTCCCGGTGCGTCCAGTTATTCGGTTGCGAGATAATAATTGGTTATCTTAAAAATGAAAAATATGAATTGGATTTATTGATGGGTGAACCCTACATTAATAGTTATTGACAAACCAGTCGCAATGGTGAAGTTGCTGCACCGCGACACAGGGAGAGACACATGGCCGGCAAAACCCTCTATGACAAATTGTGGGACGCTCACCTCGTCACCGAGCGTGAGGATGGCTCCGCACTGATCTATATCGATCGTCAGATCATTCATGAGGTGACGTCGCCACAGGCCTTCGAGGGCTTGCGTCTGGCGGGTCGCAAACCCTGGCGTACGGGTGCCAGCGTGGCCACCATCGATCACAACGTGCCGACCACCCCATTCAAATCCGCAGCGGAAATTGTGGATGAAACCTCCCGCATCCAGGTGCAGACCCTGCAGGACAACACCAAGGAGTTCGGCATTACCGAATTCGGCATTGGCGATGTTCGCCAGGGCATCGTGCATGTGATGGCCCCGGAACAGGGCGCAGTGGTCCCCGGGATGACGGTGGTCTGCGGTGATTCGCACACCTCTACCAATGGCGCGCTTGCCTGTCTGGCCCATGGTATTGGCACCAGCGAGGTAGAGCATGTGTTGGCTACCCAGACCCTGGTGGCGAAAAAAATGAACAATATGCGTGTCAGCGTGGAAGGGGAGCTGGGTCCCGGTGTCACCGCCAAAGATGTGGTGTTGCATATCATCGGGATTATCGGCACCGCCGGGGGTACCGGGTATGCGCTGGAATTTGCTGGCAGTGCCATTCGCAGTCTTTCCATGGAAGGCCGGATGACGATCTGCAACATGTCCATCGAAGCCGGTGCCCGTGCCGGCATGGTGGCGGTGGATGATGTCACCATTGATTATGTGAAGGGCCGTCCCTTTGCCCCCAGCGGCGCAGACTGGGACAAGGCCGTGGAATACTGGCGCACGCTGGTGTCCGATGCCGATGCGCAATTCGACCAGGACATCACCATCGATGCGGTGGACATCAAACCCCAGGTTTCGTGGGGGACCAGCCCGGAGATGGTCGTGCCAGTGGATGCCAACCTGCCGGATCCCGCCGCCGAGAGCGATGAGGTGAAGCGCTCGGGCATGACACGTGCCTATGCCTACATGGGGCTCAAGCCGGGTATGCCGGTGACGGATATCAAAGTGGACCGGGTGTTTATCGGTTCCTGCACCAACTCCCGTATCGAGGATTTGCGTGCCGCTGCCGAAGTGGCCCGGGGCCGCAAGAAGTCAGCGTCGGTTAAGCAGGTGCTGGTGGTGCCCGGTTCCGGCCTGGTCAAACGGCAGGCGGAGCAGGAAGGTCTGGACAAGATCTTTATCGAAGCCGGCTTCGAGTGGCGTGAGCCGGGCTGTTCCATGTGTCTGGCCATGAACCCGGACCGTTTGGAAGCCGGGGAGCATTGTGCATCCACGTCCAACCGTAATTTTGAGGGACGCCAGGGCAACGGCGGCCGCACGCATCTGGTGAGCCCTGCCATGGCCGCCGCCGCGGCAGTGGCCGGTCACTTCGTCGATATTCGCGAACTCGACCGGGCCTGAGGAGAACATCATGGAAAAATTTATTCGTCAGGAAGGGCTGGTCGCACCGTTGGATCGTGCCAATGTGGACACCGACCAGATCATTCCCAAGCAGTTTCTCAAATCCATCAAACGCACGGGTTTCGGGCCGAACCTGTTTGATGAGTGGCGCTATCTGGATGAAGGCTTTCCTGGCCAGGACAGTAGCCAGCGGCCGAAAAACGAAGACTTCGTGCTCAACCAGGCACGCTATCAGGGCGCCAGCATTCTGCTTACCCGTCGCAACTTCGGGTGCGGCTCCAGCCGTGAGCATGCCCCCTGGGCGCTGATGGATTTCGGTTTCAAGGCCATCATCGCGCCGAGCTTTGCAGATATCTTCTACAACAACTGCTTCAAAAACGGATTGTTGCCCATTGTGTTGTCTGAGGATAACGTGGAAGCCCTGTTCAGAGCGGTGGAAGGGAAGGAAGGCTTCCGGATCACCATTGATCTGGAGCAGCAGCAGGTAATCCCGGAAAACGGAGAGCCACTGCCGTTCGAGATTGATGAGTTCCGCAAGCATTGTCTGCTCAATGGTCTGGATGAAATCGGCCTCACACTGAATGAGGCGGACACCATTCGTGCCTATGAAGCACGCCGCGCCGAGCGTGAACCCTGGATTTTCCAGTAACAGAGTCCGGGACCATTAAAAGAAAAAACCAGGAGGCGACACCATGTTGCGAATTTTATCTCTGCTGTCAGTACTGACTCTGGCCGGTTGTGCGACCGGTATGTACAACGAACCGGACGCAGGAGATGCGGCCAAACTGAGCGTGGATAACCAGCTCTCCGTCGCGTCTCAGGATGAGAATGCCGGTGGTTGGCAGATGCCTACCAGCAGCGCCGCCAAGGCAGAAATTTTCAAGGTCGATGGTGACCGGATTTCCGAGCAGGGCGGGGTGGAATCGGTGTTCATTGATGCCGGTGAGCGTTCCGTTGAAGTGTTCGCCGATCAGGGCGGCATTCTGCGGTTCGGTAAATTCCGCCATACCTTTGAAGAAAAGGGTATCTACCAGGTGCGGATCAAGCCGTCTTCCGGCAGCAAGGGCGATTACACCCTGGAGCTGGTCAAGGCCTCCGCACCGAATGATGTGCTGGTAAGCAAAAACTTTTAAACCCAGAGAGTAAACAGGAAGCAGGAATGAGCAAGGTACTGGTGTTGCCCGGCGACGGTATCGGCCCGGAAATCGTGAATGAAGCGGTGAAAGTGCTGAATGTCGCCAAGCAGAAGTTTGGCCTCGAGGTTGAGCTGGATGAGGCCCTGGTGGGCGGCGCGGCGGTGGATGCGGAAGGTGATCCGCTGCCGGAAGGTACCCTGGACAAGGCCCGCGCTGCGGATGCGATTCTGTTTGGCTCTATCGGTGGCCCCAAGTGGGACACCATTGAGCGGGACAAGCGCCCGGAGCGGGGGCTGCTGCGCCTGCGTTCCTCGTTGGGCCTGTTCGCCAATTTGCGCCCGGCGATCCTGTTTCCGCAACTGGCGGATGCATCCAGCCTCAAGCCTGAAGTGGTTTCCGGTCTGGACATTCTGATTGTGCGCGAGCTGACCGGTGGCATCTACTTCGGTCAGCCCCGCGGAATCAGGGAAGAGAACGGCGAGCGCGTGGGTTTCAATACCTACGTCTACACCGAGTCGGAAATGCGCCGCATCGCCAAGGTGGCGTTCGAGCTGGCCATGAAGCGTGGCAAGCGAGTCTGCTCGGTGGACAAGGCCAACGTGCTGGAAGTCACCGAGCTCTGGAAAGAAGTGGTCACCGAGGAGGCCAAGGCCTACCCGGAGATCGAGTTGTCTCATATGTATGTGGACAATGCGGCCATGCAGTTGGTGCGTGCGCCGAAACAGTTTGATGTGATTGTCACCGGCAACCTGTTTGGTGACATTCTCTCCGATGAAGCCGCCATGCTCACCGGCTCCATCGGAATGCTGCCCTCCGCGTCCCTGGACGAGAACCGCAAGGGCTTGTACGAACCCTGCCATGGCTCGGCACCGGATATTGCCGGCCAGGGTATTGCCAACCCGCTGGCGACCATCATGTCGCTGGCCATGCTGATGCGTTACAGCCTGGAGCGCGGCGATGTGGCGGATGCCATCGAAGCGGCGGTAGAGCGGGTACTGGATCAGGGGTTGCGTACTGCGGACATCTACACCGAGGGCACTCGCAAAGTGGGCACTGAAGAGATGGGTAGCGCCGTGGCCGAAGCTCTGGCCCAGGCGTAATAGCGCGTTCACCCGTTTATTCACAGATAGAAAGGGCAATCCTTTCAGGAGACTGTTTTCCAATGAAGAAAGTCGGTTTTGTCGGCTGGCGTGGCATGGTGGGTTCCGTTCTGATGGAACGCATGATTGCCGAAAATGATTTTGCAGATATCGAACCGGTCTTTTTCTCGACCTCCCAGGTCGGACAGGCGGGCCCCGATGTGGGCAAGGACATTCCTGCCCTGGGTGATGCCAAGAGCATTGATGAGCTGAAAAGCCTGGATGTGATCGTGACCTGTCAGGGCGGCGATTACACCAATGAGGTCTATCCCAAACTGCGTGAAGCTGGCTGGGACGGTTACTGGATTGATGCCGCCTCGGCCCTGCGCATGGCGGACAACAGCGTTATCGTGCTGGATCCGGTGAACCGCAAAGTGATTGATAGCGCCCTGGAAAAGGGTGTGAAGGATTATGTGGGCGGCAACTGCACCGTGAGCCTGATGCTGATGGCCCTCGGTGGTCTGTTCAATGAAGGACTGGTGGAATGGGCCAGCGCCCAGACCTATCAGGCGGCATCCGGTGCCGGCGCCCAGAACATGCGCGAGCTGATTGCCCAGATGGGCAAGATCCACGGCGATGTGGCAGACAAGCTGGCGGATCCGGCCAGCGCGATTCTGGATATCGACAGCCAGGTGGCGGCCACCATGCGTAGCAGCGATCTGCCCGCAGAACATTTCGGTCACTCCCTGGCGGGCTCTTTGCTGCCCTGGATCGACAAGGAAATGGAGAATGGGCAGAGCAAGGAAGAATGGAAGGCTCAAGCGGAAACCAACAAGATTTTGGGTCGTGGTGCGGATCCCATTGCTCTGGACGGTACCTGTGTGCGCATCGGTGCCATGCGTTGCCATGCCCAGGCCATCACTGTGAAGCTCACTCGCGATGTGCCCCTGGAGGAAATCTACCAGATCATTGGCAAGGCCAATGACTGGGTGAAAGTGGTGCCCAATGAGAAAGAGGCGACCCTTCGGGATCTGACTCCCACGGCGGTGACCGGTACCCTGAGTATTCCGGTGGGCCGGCTGCGCAAGCTCAACATGGGCGGCGAGTACCTGAATGCCTTCACCGTGGGCGACCAGCTGCTGTGGGGCGCCGCGGAGCCGCTGCGTCGCATGCTGCGCATCCTTATGGAGCGCTAGAAAGCAGTTAAAAGTTGAAAGTGGAAAAGCGCGGGCAGGGCCGAGGTAGTATCAAGGCCGTGCCCGCGTTTGTATTTGTGGGGGACGTGATCCGCGTTCCCGCAGCATCGTTCTAGCGAGGTTTCTATGCGCGCTATCAATCTTGCCATTGTCGGTGCAACCGGACTGGTCGGTGAGGCGATTCTCAAATTGCTTGCGGAGCGACAGTTCCCGGTCGGCGAGCTTTTTCTTCTGGCGTCAGACAATGGTGCAGGCGCCAAGGTGTCATTTGCAGGTAAATCGGTGATCGTCAAAAAAGCCGAAGATTTTGACTTTTCCCAGGTGGAGGTGGCGCTCTTTGCTGCGGGTGCCAGCGTCAGTCAGCAGCTGGCTCCCCGGGCCGCAGAGGCCGGGGCCGTGGCGGTGGACCTGTCACCGGCGTTTCGATACGAATCCGACGTGCCGTTGCTGGTTGCCGACGTCAATGACGAGCTGCTGGCCCAGGCCCGGGAGAACAACCTGGTTGCGTGTGCCGATGCGGCCACCGTCCAGCTGGTCCGTACACTCAAGCCCCTGGCCGACCTGGCTCCGCTCCAGGAAGTGGTGGTGACCCAGTTTCAGGCGGTGTCCGCCACGGGCAAAAGCGGGGTGGATCAGCTTGCACAGCAGAGCGTACGGTTGCTCAATGGCCTGTCTCCCAGCGAGGCGGCCCAGGCCCAGATCGCGTTCAATGTGCTGCCGGTCAGTGGCCAGGTCCAGGAAAATGGCTTTACCAGCGAAGAGCTCAAATTGATGCTGGAAACCCGCCGCATTCTGGCTGAGCAACCCCTGTCGGTGCAGGTTACCACGGTGCGGGTGCCGGTTTTCTATGGGCATGGCCAGAGTGTGTCGGTTCGTAGCATCCAGCCGCTGGCCATGGCGCAGGCGCTTACCGTCTGGGAAGCGCAGAACGACGTGGATGTGCTGGACAATGAGGATCCACAGGCCATGTCTCCGGTTGCCTCGGTGGAAGGGGAGCCGTGCCTGCGGATTTCCCGAACCCGGGAAGACATGGAAGGCAGCGGCGGTTTGAGCTATTTTAGCGTCGCCGACAATGTCCGTTGGGGGGCCGCGCTGAATGCGGTGAAGGTGGTCGAGAAGTTGCTAAAAGACTATCTGTAATGGATACTTACTGACATTATGTGACGCGGTTTCTAGGTTTTGACCCCAGCCTGGGGCAAAATGTGTGACCAGCGTCATAGGACTGCTTGCCGCCTCGGGTTCGTCCGGTAGCGCCCGCGGGATCGGGCTGAGCGCGGGAAACATAATAAATAAAGGGTTCGACCATGCTTCGAAAACTTGGGTTTGGCTTAACCGCACTGGTCATCATGTCACCAGGCGTTGCGGCAGCTTTAGGGGTTGGGGAATACGAGCTGAATTCCTACCTTAATCAGCCCCTGGATATGGAAATTTCCTTGCATGAGGTTGGGGATCTGACCGAAGAGGAAATTCTCGTGAATCTGGCGTCGCAGGCCGAATTTGATGCGGCGGGGGTGGATCGCGCCTATTTTCTCAACCGTATGGATTTTGCGGTGGAGAAGCAGGGGGCTGACAAAGCACGACTGCGTATCACCACGGACCAACCGGTTCGTGAGCCCTACCTGAATTTCCTGGTGGAATTTCTCTGGCCTACCGGCCGACTGATGCGTGAGTACACGGTGTTGCTGGACCCGCCCAGCTACGCGGACAGTGCAGCGACCACCACGCCAACGATCAGTCGTGCGCCCCAGCCGGTTTCTCGAAGCGAGCCGCAGGTGCAGCCCTCTCCCCAGCGCCCGGTTTCGCCGGCTCCGGCACAGCCTGCGCCAGCCGAACCGGCCGCACAGCCGTCAGTACCGGCTTCACCGATGGCCGACAGCGGTGCTCGTAATTCGTACACGGTGAAAGCCTCTGACACGATGTGGCGTATTGCTCTGGATAATCGTCCGGCTGACAGTGTTTCCGTGCAGCAAATGCTGGTCGCCATCCAGACCATGAATCCGGATGCGTTCATTAACAACAATGTGAACCTGGTACGGGAAGGCACCGTGCTGCGCATTCCCAACGAGCAGGAAGTGCGCACCATCTCAACCCGCAACGCCATCGTTGAAGTGGCGGACCAGAACCGCAAATGGCGCGAAATGCTCGAGGCCCGTGGCATTCAGGCCCCCCAGCAGCGCGCCCAACTGGATGGCAGCCGTCAGGTTGCCGATAGCGATGAAGATGACCGGGGCCCAACTACCGGCCAGGTGAAACTGGTTTCCCCGGAGTCTGCGGCCGGTGTGGATGACGGTGACAGTACTGGCTCTGCCAGTGACGGGAATGCCAACACGGCGGTGCTTGAGAATGAACTGGCCATTCGCGATGAAAATCTGGACCGTCTTGATCGCGAAAACGCAGAACTGAAATCCCGCCTGGGTGACCTGGAAGAGCAGACTCGTACCAGCGAGCAGCTCCTGAAACTGCGTAACGACCAGATTGCCCAGTTGCAGGAAGAACTCCGCAAGCTGCGTGAGCAGGAAGGCGTCGTTGTGGACGGGGAAGACCCGCTCATGGACGCGCCTGCCGAACCGGAAGTGGTTGCCGTGGAAGCGGGCACTGATGGCACGCCTGACAGTGATGTCGCTGCGGACACTTCCGAACCGGAATCCACAGAAACCTTGCAGGGTGGTGATTCTTCGGACGCACGCCTCGACGACAGCGCCTCTGCGGCGGCAGCGGATACCGGGGCAGCGAATCAGGATGAGAGCGTTGACGGCAGCGAGTCGGCAGAAGGGGACGCCACGGTTGTCGCCGGCGGCGAACCGACAACGGCAAAAGCACCGGAAGTGGCAAAACCCGAACCGGTAGCCCCGGCACAGCCTCCGGTCCAGCAGCAGGGCGGCATTGTGTCTCTGTTGATTGATAACCTGATGTATATCGCCCTGGCTCTGGTTGCCATCCTGCTGCTGGTATTCGTGCTGCTTCGCAGCAAGAAGAAAGACGATGCTGACCAGGACTCTGAGGGCGCCCTGTTCGAAGACCTTGATGATGAGGGTCAGGATGAGTTTGGCCTGAACCTGGATGATGACAACGCGGCCACTGGCGCCATCACGGATCATGATGATGACGACGATGCGCCGGAGCAGGGTGGCAGCCAGGATCCGCTGGAAGACGTGGAAGTCTATGTGGCCTATGGCCGTTACCCGCAGGCCGTGGATTTCCTGCGCAATGAAATCAACAAGCACCCCCAGCGAGATGACCTCAAGGTCCGTTTGCTGGAGCTGCTCAAGGAAATGAATGACGACGCTGCTTTCCAGCAGCAAACCAGCATTTTTGCCGGCACCTCCCCCGAGGTCGATGATGCCATCGCCCGCCTTGGTGGTAGCGTGGCGTCAGACGCTTCTGCAGCGGATGATGACGCCTTGTCTCTGGACGATCTGGAAATGGGGCTGTCTTCCGGTCTGGACGACGATGTGCCGACCATGCAGGCGGATGAGCCTGAATCCGGCACCACGGACCAGGCCCCGGAGCCGCAGGGTGATGAGCTGGCTGATTTCGATTTCGAACTCGATGAGAACGGCGACGATGAAGATCACACCGTGATGCTGGACTCTTCCGAGGAGAATACCGCTTCGCTGGATGACGACTTCAGCCTGGATTTCGAAGACGACAGCAAGCCGCAAACCGAGCAGGAAGAGGAAGCGCCTCTTTCCGATGCCGACAAGCAGTCCCTGGGCGCCAGCCCGGTGCTGGAGCTGGACGATGTAAGCAGCGCCTCCATGGGCGACGATGACACCGAGTTCGGCGATTTCAACCTGGACGACATGAGTCTTGAGTTCGATGAGTCCGGTGACAGTGAAGACAGCAAGGAAGAACTGGACCTGTCCCTGGATGATCTGGATCTGGATGGTGGCGCGGATGACAACGCGGATGACACTCTGACGGATCTGGACCTGGAACTGGATGAGGCCGAAAAATCGCTGGCCGAATCGGCGGAAAGTGGCGTTGAGGCTGACGCTGCCAAGGATGATCTTGCCGATCTGGATCTGGACGAGCCAGTAGAGCCGGAGGCGCCGGCCGCCGACAAGGCCGATTCACTGGAAGACCTGTTGGGCGATGACGATCTGGAGATCGAGGAACAGGGCGAGAGCCTGTCTCTGGAAGAGGAGCCTGCCCGGGAAGATGCGCCGGTGGCAGAACCGGAAATCCCTGCCGTCCCGATGCCGCAGGCCGATGAGCTGGCGTCGTCTGCACCGCAAGAATCCGCTGACGTCCTGGGTGACGAGGATGATTTCGATTTCCTCGGCGAAACCGACGAGAACGCCACCAAGCTGGACCTGGCCAAGGCCTATATCGATATGGGGGATACCGAAGGTGCCCGCGATATCCTTAATGAGGTGATCTCGGAAGGCAATGATCAGCAACAGGCGGAAGCCCGTGAGCTGATGTCCCAGGTCGGCTGATACTGGCTGAGCTAGGAAAAAGGGGGGCGATGCCTTAAGGTATCGCCCCCTTTTTGTTTTGGTGGAACCATGGCCCGCATCGCCCTGGGAATCGAATACGACGGTACTGATTTTCGCGGCTGGCAGACCCAGCAGCCCGGCGTCAGAACCGTGCAGGAATGCCTCGAGGAGGCATTATCGAAAGTGGCGGATCATCCGGTATCGGTGGTGTGTGCCGGACGCACCGATGCGGGTGTCCATGGCACCGGGCAGGTGGTGCATTTTGACTCTGATGCGCCCAGAGAGATGAAAAGCTGGATCATGGGCGGGAACACCAACCTGCCCCGGGACGTGACCGTGCGCTGGGCGAAACCGGTAAGCGATGAGTTTCATGCCCGTTTTTCTGCGGTCAGCCGACGCTATCGATACGTGATCTACAATCACTCGCGACCGCCAGCCCTGTACCGCAATCAGGTGACCTGGAATTACCGGCCACTGGATCTGAACGCCATGCGTGAAGCTGCGTCTTGTCTGGTCGGCAGTCATGATTTTACCGCTTACCGAAGTGTGCACTGTCAGGCCAAGTCTCCCCACAAGACACTACACAGTCTGAAACTGCACCAACACGGCAAGGTCATCGTGCTGGAAGCCCATGCTAACGCCTTCTTGATGCATATGGTGCGTAATATGGCGGGCGTATTAATGACAATCGGTGCCGGCAAGAGGCCGGCCACCTGGGCCCGCGAAGTCCTGGAATCCCGAGATCGTCGCAAGGGGGCAGCCACGGCGCCCCCCTATGGTTTGTATCTGGTGGAGATCGAATACCCGGATCAATTCGATTTGCCCAGAGAGCCGCTGGGTCCTCTGTGGTTACCCGATTCCCTTGAGGCATAATGGCAGGGGGTGAGTACAGTCTGGCTCGCTCACGCCCCGGAAATATCCCTAATCCATCGGGCTTTTGATACACTGGAGAACCCATGACCATACCCCGGGTCAAAATCTGTGGCATTACCCGCATTGAGGACGGACTGGCGGCGGCAAACGCCGGTGCTGATGCCATTGGTCTGGTTTTTTACGAGCCCAGTCCCCGTTTTGTGACGGTCGCCAGGGCAGCAGCAATTTGTGCCAGCCTGCCTCCGTTCGTGACTACCGTCGGCCTGTTTGTGAATGCCACACAGGCGGATATAGAGAATGTGCTGAGCCAGGTACCGTTGGATCTGCTGCAATTTCATGGCGATGAGCCTGCAGAGTTCTGTTCCCGTTTTTCGCGCCCCTGGATCAAGGCAGTGCGCATGAAAGACGATGTGGATCTGTATCAATGCGCGGTTCAGTACCGGCAGGCTGCAGGGTTACTGGTGGATAGCTATGTGGCCGGTATTCCGGGGGGGACCGGTGAGACGTTCAATTGGGACAGGTTGCCTAAGGACCTGTCCCTCCCCGTGGTGCTGGCCGGTGGCCTGCAACCGGGTAATGTGGCCGATGCCGTAGCACAGGTGCGGCCATGGGCGGTGGATGTGAGTGGTGGCGTTGAACAGAAAACTGTTCAGGGTGGCCGCAGTGGCGGGATCAAGGATCCTGCCGCCATCCGCGCCTTCATCAAAAGTGCGAAAACACGAGGAGTAGCTGGTGTCTGAACGCCCTGATTTTTCTGCTTTTCCTGACGCCCGAGGCCACTTCGGCCAATTTGGCGGCTGTTTTGTATCCGAGACCCTGATGGGGGCTCTGGACGATCTGGCCGCCATGTATGAGCGTCTCAAGGATGATCCGCAGTTCCGTGCGGATTTCGACTATGATCTGGCCCATTATGTCGGCCGCCCGTCTCCACTGTATCTGGCGGAGCGATGGTCGAAGCAGCTCGGCGGCGCAAAAATCTGGCTCAAGCGTGAGGACCTGAACCACACCGGGGCCCACAAAGTGAACAACACCATTGGCCAGGCGCTGCTTGCCAAACATATGGGCAAGCCACGGGTGATTGCGGAAACCGGGGCAGGGCAGCATGGGGTGGCAACTGCCACCGTGGCCGCCCGGCTGGGGCTCAAGTGCCAGGTGTACATGGGCGCCGAGGATGTGGAGCGACAGAAGCTCAACGTTTACCGCATGAAGTTGCTGGGTGCCGAGGTGATTCCGGTCACCTCCGGTTCGAAAACCCTGAAAGATGCCATGAACGAGGCCATGCGTGACTGGGTCACCAATGTGGATGACACCTTTTACATCATCGGCACCGTGGCAGGCCCGCATCCTTACCCGTTGCTGGTGCGCGATTTCCAGTGCGTGATCGGTCGTGAAGCCCGTGAGCAGAGCCTGAAGCAGGCCGGTAAGCTCCCGGATGCACTGGTGGCCTGTGTCGGTGGTGGCTCCAATGCCATTGGCCTGTTCCACCCCTTCCTCAATGATGATGGGGTGGCCATGTACGGCGTAGAAGCGGCCGGCGACGGGATTGAAACCGGTCGCCATGCGGCTCCGCTGAGTGCAGGGCGCCCGGGTGTGCTGCACGGCAACCGCACTTATCTGATGGAAGACGACAACGGCCAGATCATTGAAACCCATTCCGTGTCTGCCGGCCTGGATTACCCGGGTGTCGGTCCCGAGCACGCCTGGTTGAAGGATCTGGGACGGGTAAATTATGTGTCAGCAGACGACACGGAAGCCCTCTCTGCGTTTCGTGAGTTGACCCGGGTGGAAGGCATCATGCCGGCTCTGGAATCGGCCCATGCGCTTGCCTACGCTCGCAAGCTGGCTCCGACCATGACCCCGGATCAGGACATCGTTATCAACCTGTCCGGTCGAGGGGACAAGGATATTCTGACTGTCGCTGCCATCGATGGCATTGAATTTTAAGGAGCAGTAATGCGTCGTATTGAAAGCTGTTTTCAGCGGCTGGCCGAGCAAAAACGCAAGGCATTGATTCCTTTCGTGACCGCCGGTGACTCCAGTAAGGAAGTGACGGTGCCACTGATGCATGCCATGGTGGAAGCCGGTGCCGACATCATCGAGTTGGGTGTGCCTTTTTCTGACCCCATGGCTGACGGGCCGGTGATCCAGAAGGCCTGCGAGCGGGCCCTGGCCCATGGCACTTCCACTCATGACGTGCTGGCAATGGTAAAGGCATTCCGTGAGCGCGATAGCGAGACACCGGTGGTCCTGATGGGCTATCTGAATCCGGTGGAAGCGCTCGGCTATGAAAACTTTGCCAAGGCGGCCTCACAATCCGGCGTGGATGGCATCCTGCTGGTGGACTTGCCCCCGGAAGAGGCCCTGGAAATCAAGCCGGTGATGGATGCCCACGAGCTGGACATGATTTTCCTGGTGGCCCCGACCACCTCGGATGCCCGTATCAAGCTGATTGGCAAGGCCGGTTCCGGCTACCTGTATTACGTCTCTCTCAAGGGGGTGACAGGCTCGGCCTCCCTGAATGTGGACGAAGTGGCCGGTCGGGTTGAAACAATTCGCAACCTTGCTCAATTGCCCATTGGTGTCGGCTTTGGTATCAAAGACGCTGAATCTGCACAGGCGGTAAGTCGAGTGTCTGATGGTGTGGTTGTCGGGAGTGCCCTGGTGAACCAGATTGCGGCCAATCCGGACAACCCGGAAGCGATCAACCAGTCCATCAGTGACATTCTGGCCGCCATGCGTAACGCTATGGATCAGTAACGGGACCTTTGCATGAGCAACAGCAACTGGCTGGAAAAAATCCTGCCTGCAGTACGCCGCCCCCAGGAAAACCGGCGCAACAGCATTCCCGAGGGGTTGTGGCGCAAGTGCCCACGCTGCGACGGGGTGGTGTATCGGCCCGAACTGGACCGCAACATGGATGTTTGCCCGAAATGTGAGCATCACCTGCGCATCAATGCCCGGCGGCGGCTCAAGCTGTTTCTCGATGAAGGCGTGCAGACGGAAATCGGAGCGGAACTGGCCCCGGTGGATCGTCTCAAGTTCAAGGACTCCAAGAAATACAAGGATCGCCTGGTCGCTGCCCAGAAAGCCACCGAGGAAAACGACGCCCTGATAGCCCTGAAAGGGACGTTGCACGGGGAACCCCTGGTGGCCTGTGCCTTCGAATTCAACTTCATGGGCGGCTCCATGGGCTCTGTGGTGGGTGAGCGGTTTGTCCGTGCCGTAGACGTATGCCTGGAGCAAAAGCTGCCGCTGGTCTGTTTTTCCGCCAGCGGTGGGGCGCGCATGCAGGAAGCCCTGTTCTCCCTGATGCAGATGGCCAAGACCAGCGCGGCGCTGGAAAAGTTGCGGCAGGCGGGTCTGCCGTTTATCTCCGTACTCACCGATCCGGTTTATGGCGGCGTGTCCGCGTCCCTGGCCATGCTGGGTGATGTGAACGTGGCTGAGCCCAATGCCCTGATCGGTTTTGCCGGACCTCGGGTCATTGAACAGACCGTGCGGCAGAAATTGCCTGAAGGTTTCCAGCGTAGCGAGTTCCTCTTGGATCATGGTGCCATCGACATGATCGTGGCTCGCCACGATATGCGCGATACCCTCCATCGCCTGCTGGCGAACATGATGGGCTGGTCCCTCCAGACTGTCGATGACTGACGATCCTGCCGCATCCGCTCTGGCCGCCTGGCTGGAGCGGATCGAGGCCATGCATCCCACCGAAATTGAACTGGGCCTGGAGCGTATTCGCCAGGTGGCCAGTCGTCTCGGGGTGAGCACAATGCCTGTGCCGGTGATCACCGTGGCTGGCACCAATGGGAAAGGCTCCACCCTGCGCCTGATGCAGGTTCTGGCGGAGCGTCATGGCCGAAGAGTCTGTCTTTATACCTCCCCCCATCTGCATCGTTTCAATGAGCGCGTTCGCCTGCCTGATGGTCTGGCGTCTGATCAGCAGCTCTGTGAAGCGTTTGAACAGGTGGAGCAGGCGCGCCAGGACATTTCCCTGACCTATTTCGAGTTCAGTACCCTGGCGGCGCTGTGGCTGTTCCGGCAGAGCGGGGCGGATCTGGTGCTGTTGGAGGTGGGGCTCGGGGGCCGACTTGATGCGGTCAATATCGTCGACCCGGATGTGGCGGTGGTCACCTCGGTGGGGCTGGATCACCAGGACTGGCTGGGTGAGACCCGGGAAGCCATTGCCGGTGAAAAATGCGGGATTGCCCGATCCGGCAAGCCGCTGGTCTTTGGTGAGGCAGACTGGCCGCAAAACCTGCCGGAGCTGGCAGGACAGTATGCCGCGGTGCCGGTGTTTGCCGGCCGGGATTTCCGTCTTGCCCAGCAGGGAGTCACTCTCTGTGATGGGCGTGACCTGGCTTTTCCCGACCGGGTAGTGCTGGGTCGGGATAATCTGGCGACGGCTTGCCAGGCGCTCAGCCTGGCGGGGGTGCAGGTCGACACAGCGGACTGCCAGGCCGTGGCTGAAGTGACCCTGTTCGGGCGTTGTGAATTCCGACAGGTTCAGGGCCGTGCCTGCTGGTTTGACGTGGGCCATAATCTGCCCGCGGTTGCGCGTTTCCTTCAGATGTTGCCCCCCTGTGAGGGGGCGCGACACCTGGTGTTCGGGATGATGGCCGACAAGCCGATCGATGACGTGGTGGCGCTCTTCACCGGACAGCCGGTGAGCTGGCATCTGGCCGCGCCTGCCATTGCCAGGGCCGCCCCCGCGACCAGGCTGGCCGCTGCCTTGCCGGAGCAGGCATCCTGCCGCCAGTACGCTAGTGTCCGTGAGGCGTTGCAGGGTGCCCTTAACGCTGCACAGGCCGACGATCAGGTGCTAATCTTCGGGTCTTTCTATACCGTTGCGGAAGCGAGGGGAGAGCAAGGTGGATAAACGAACCCGTCAGCGCATTGTCGGCGTTGTTCTGTTGTTGGTCCTGGCGGCTGTGCTGGCACCCTTTGTGTTCCGGTCGCCGGAACAGATCCGCAATGCCCTGGATATGCAAATTCCTGATCAGCCGGAGATGACGGCGGTCAACGTGGATCCCGTTGTGACAACCGAGATGGAGGAGGCCGCGGCGGAGCGCATTGAGTCGGAGAGAGAGGCGGTCAGAGCTGCTGCGCAGGAGCATTTGCAGGCGAATCCAGACAGTGCCGAGCCGCCGCCAGCCAAGGAGCCTGTGGTGACGGAGGATGCGCCAGTGCCACCGCCGGCAGATCCGGATGACGGTCCGGTGCTGGCCGGTTTTGTGGTTCAGGTGGGCAGCTATTCCAGTGTCGATAACGCCGAGGCCGTGGTGGAGAAGCTGAAAGCCGCCGGTTACCGGGCATACAGTGAGACTGACAGCCACCAGGGCAAGGTCGTGCACCGTGTCATGGTGGGGCCGGAAATCCACAAGAAAGATGCCGAACGAACCCGCCAGCAGCTGGCGGATGACAGCCGTTTCGGCTTCAAGGGGCTGGTACGGATTTACGCCCCCTGATTGCCGCCATCCACGGGCTGTATCCATGGGCAAGTGGGTCAGCCTCTGTTAAACTTCGCGCTCTGAATTTTCCGGGTGTCCCGCCGCTGGCTACAGCGCAAGGGCACCCCCGGACGAGCGCTTATCCGCCGGTGAGAGCACGCTTTACATGAATCTGGCAGACGCCATCATTCTGATTGTCATCGCAATTTCCGCTTTGCTTAGCGTGCGCCGAGGCTTCACCCGTGAAGCCTTTTCGTTGCTCACCTGGGTGGCGGCCTTTATCATCGCGCGCCTGTTCAGCCCGGCCCTGGATCTTCTTCTTCAGGACCAGATCACCACTCCCAGCCTGCGTGCCGCTGTTGCTTTCGGCTTGCTGTTTGTCTTGACGCTGGTGGTCGGTGCCCTCATTAACCATTTGCTCGGTGAGTTGATTCGTGTCACCGGGCTGAGCAGTACTGATCGATTGCTGGGTATGGTCTTCGGCGCCATGCGAGGTGTGCTGCTGATGGTTGTGCTGGTAGCCCTGGGGCGGCACCTGTTTGGTGCCGATCCATGGTGGCAAGAATCCACTCTGGTTCCGCATCTGGTCATGATGGAAGCGTGGACCCGGGACATGGGCGAAAAACTACTCGCTCTGGTCATGAACGTATAAGCAACGAGGGGCTGCAAGACATCGTTCAGATGAATGCGGTTAACAGCCCCTAACGAGAGGAAAGTACCATGTGCGGCATTGTGGGCATTGTCGGCCATAGCTATGTGAACCAGGGTATCTATGATGCGCTGACAGTCCTTCAGCATCGGGGGCAGGATGCAGCCGGTATCGTTACCTGTGACGGGGATCGTCTTTATCTGCGCAAGGACAACGGCATGGTGCGTGATGTGTTTCGCACCCGCCATATGCGCCGTCTGGTGGGCAACATGGGCATCGGTCATGTGCGCTATCCCACTGCGGGCAGCTCCAGTTCCGCGGAAGCCCAGCCGTTCTATGTGAACTCTCCCTACGGCATCACCCTGGCCCACAACGGCAATCTCACCAATGCCGAGGAATTGGCCGAGCATATCTTCCGGGCCGATCTGCGCCATATCAACACCACCTCCGATTCCGAGGTGCTGCTGAATGTGTTTGCCCACGAACTGCAGAGTCGTGGCAAGTTGCAGCCGGAGCCGGACGATATCTTTGACGCCGTCGCCGCTGTTCACAAGCGGGTGGAAGGGGCCTATGCGGTGGTGGCCATGATTACCGGCTATGGCATTCTGGCGTTTCGTGACCCCCACGGCATTCGTCCGGTCTGTTTCGGTCGCAAGGACACCCCCAATGGTCCCGAGTACATGGTGGCGTCGGAATCTGTGGCTTTGTCTTCCCTGGGGTTTCATATCGAACGGGATCTGGCGCCTGGTGAAGCCATCTACATTACTGCAGAAGGGGAGATGCACACCCGTCAGTGTGCCGACAATCCCAGTCTGCATCCCTGCATTTTCGAGCAGGTTTACCTGGCCCGGCCGGACTCCATCATCGACGGTATTTCGGTGTACAAGGCGCGCCTGCGCATGGGCGAGAAGCTGGCGGAGAAAGTCGAGCGGGAATGGCCGGACCACGACATCGACGTGGTGATCCCGATCCCGGATACCAGCCGTACGTCTGCCCTGCAGATGGCGAACCATCTGGGCGTCAAATACCGTGAGGGTTTCATCAAGAACCGCTACATCGGCCGGACCTTCATCATGCCGGGCCAGCAGCAACGCAAGAAATCCGTGCGCCAGAAACTCAATGCCATTGAGCTGGAGTTCAAAGGCAAGAATGTGCTGTTGGTGGATGACTCCATTGTCCGCGGGACGACCTGTAACGAGATCATCCAGATGGCCCGGGAAGCCGGCGCCCGCAAGGTCTATTTCGCCTCTGCGGCTCCTGCGGTGCAGTATCCCAACGTCTATGGCATTGATATGCCGGCCGCCCAGGAATTGATTGCCCACGGTCGCACCACTGAGGAAATCGGCAAATTGATCGGTGCCGACAAGTTGATTTACCAGGATCTGGAAGATCTGGTGGAGACGTGCAAGGAAGGTAATCCCGGGGTGGAGTCCTTCGACTGTTCCGTGTTCAATGGAACCTATCTGGCGGGCAACATCACCCCGGAATATCTGGCCGGTCTGGAAGCCCGTCGTAACGATATGGCCAAAGGCAGTAGTGAGAAAACCCGCGCATTGGCAGATAACGAGATTATCGATTTGCACAATCCGAACTGAGCAAGACCGAAGGAAAACCGAGGCTATCAATGAACGATCTGGATCCGACACAACTTGATGTGGAAACCCTGGCTATCCGCACGGCACAGTTGCGTACGGACGAGATGGCACACTCGGATCCGATTTTCCTGACCTCGAGTTTTGTCTATGAAAGCGCCGCCCAGGCTGCGGCCCGATTCGGAGGCCAGGAGCCGGGTAATATTTATTCCCGCTTTACCAATCCCACGGTACGCGCCTTCGAGCAGCGGCTGGCAGCGCTTGAAGGGGGCGAAGCCTGTGTGGCGTTTGCTTCTGGCATGGCCGCCATCAGTGGGACTTTCTTTTCGCTGTTGTCTCCGGGCGATCACATTGTCAGCTCACGCAGTGTGTTCGGTACCACCAATGTGGTGTTCGACAAATACCTGGCCAAGTTCGGTATCGAAACGTCATTGGTGGATCTGAGTGACTTGCAGGACTGGGAAGCGGCAATACGGCCGGAGACCCGGATTCTCTACCTGGAAACCCCGTCCAACCCGCTATCGGAAATTGGCGATATTCGCGCCCTGGCCAAGTTGGCCCATGACAATGGCGCACTGCTGGTCGTGGATAATTGCTTCTGCACCCCTGCGCTGCAAAAGCCCCTGGCGCTTGGCGCTGATATCGTCATCCACAGTGCCACCAAATATCTTGATGGCCAGGGGCGTTGCCTCGGTGGTGCCGTGGTAGGCCCGAAAGCCGAAATGGAAGAAGTGCTGGGTTTTGTTCGTTCCGCCGGTGCCTGCATGAGCCCCTTCAACGCCTGGGTATTTCTCAAGGGCCTGGAAACACTATCCCTGCGGATGGAAGCCCAGAGCGCCCGTACCCAGGAGCTGGCCGAGTGGTTGGAAAAACAGCCTGGCATTGTGCGGGTGCATTATGCGGGCCTGAAACATCACCCTCAGCATGCTCTTGCCGGAAAACAGCAGTCCGGTTTTGGCGCTGTCATGTCCATTGAAGTGGAAGATGCTGCGGGAAACCGGGACCGGCAAGCAGCCTGGCGCTTTATTGATGCCACCCGGCTGATTTCCATCACCGCCAACCTGGGTGATGTTAAAACGACGATTACCCACCCGGCATCCACAACCCACGGGCGGGTTAAAGAGGAAGAAAAACAGCGGGCAGGGGTCACTGAAAACCTGATTCGTCTGGCCATTGGTCTGGAATCGGTGAACGACCTGAAGGCAGACTTGAACCGGGGTTTACAGGCGATCGCCAGCGCATAACAACAAGCGCCGGCGTAGGTTGGCCAATCGGGTTAAAAAGACGCCTGTACTTCATCTGTCGCGCCCGCAATAAATAGAATCAAGGGGAACCATGCAGGCACTGGATAAAGTTCTGGCCCAGGTGGGCCGTGTTGTACTGGGCAAAGAAGAACAACTCAAGCTCGCACTTACCTGCATGCTGGCCAATGGTCACCTGCTTATCGAAGACCTGCCCGGCATGGGTAAAACCACGCTCGCGCATGCCCTGGCCAGGGTCTTCAAGCTTGAGTACCGACGGGTGCAGTTCACCAGCGACATGCTGCCTGCGGACATTCTTGGCGTCTCTGTGTTTGACCCTGCCACACAGCAATTCTCCCTGCGCGAAGGGCCGGTTTTCACCCAGTTGCTGCTTGCCGATGAGATCAATCGCGCCACACCGAAAACCCAGAGTGCATTGCTGGAAGCCATGGAAGAGCGACAGGTGACTCTGGATGGGGTGACCCGGGATCTGCCACAACCATTCTTCGTTGTCGCCACCCAGAATCCGGTGGACCAGGCCGGCACCTTCGTGCTCCCGGAATCCCAACTTGACCGTTTCTTGATGCGAATTTCCCTGGGCTATCCCGCGCCGGAAGTGGAGCTGCAATTGCTGGCCGGTGGCGACTTGCGCGAACAGGTGCGGGAGTTGCAGGCCGTCATAAACAGTGAAGGCCTCATCAAGCTGTCACGGGTCGTGGGGAAGGTGCGCGCCAGCCACGAACTGCTGGACTATGTACAACGGCTACTGGATGCCACCCGATCTGATGACCGTTTTGTCTCCGGGTTGTCTCCCCGGGCAGGTCTGGGGCTGCTCAAGGCGGCCCGTGCCTGGGCCCTCATCAGTGGGCGTGATTATGTCTTGCCCGAGGATGTACAGGCAGTGTGGCCCTCTGTGGCGGAGCATCGTCTCAGTGCCCGGCAGGGTGGCAGTGTGGCCGCCACCACCCAGTCTTTGCTGCAGTCCGTTCCCGTTATACGCCGTTAGCCATGCTGATGCCGGCGCCGATACGGAACCTTTATGAACGCTGGCTGGCGCGGCGCTTACCGCCGGCCAGACAGGTGGTGCTGGATCAACGGCGCATCTTTATTTTTCCCACCGGCTACGGTTTCTTCTATCTGTTGGTGTCCGCCCTGTTGTTCATCGGCGGCATCAATTATGAAAATAATCTGATCCTGGCCCTGGCGTTCCTGCTTGCCAGCCTGTTCATGGTGGCAATTCTGCATACCTTCCGGAACCTGTCCGCCCTGGGCATGCGTAACGGTGATAGTGAATCCGGCTTTGCGGGGGAAGAAGGGGCACTGGAAATTGTGCTGTTTGCCCAACGTCGCGATCACCATTGTGTCTGGCTACGCTGGCCGGACCAGGATGGTCAACAGATCAGCATCCGCAGGGGCGAGGAAGAAAGCCTGTGGCTGAACCTGCCGTTGCCCGAACGAGGCAGGGTGACGGCGCCCCGGTTAAGGGTAGAAAGCCGCTTCCCGCTGGGATTGCTGCGAAGTTGGTCCTATGTGTCCATGGACCATTACTGCCTGGCCTGGCCGCGCCCGCAGGAAAGCCCGGATTGCCCGGCCGATGGCGGCAAAGAAAATCAGCAGTCATTCAGTAGTGGTCAAACGGGCAATGACGAATTCCAGGGGTTGCGAAACTACACAGCGGGGGATTCCCTGCGACGGGTCGACTGGAAAGGGTACGCCCGGGGCCGTGGGCTGAATACCAAGCAGTTCGAGGAACCGGTCGGTGGTCGTCTGTGGCTGCGCTGGGACCGTCTGCAGGGCCTGGGGGAGGAGCAACGCTTATCCATATTGTGCTACTGGATTTTGCAACTGGATCCGCAGCGCCAACCCTATGGTCTGGAGTTGCCCGGGCTGACACTGGCTCCGGATACCGGTGACGTGCATCGCTGGCGGCTGCTGGATGCATTGGCCAGTTATCCGGATTTCTGAGGTTCTCCATGGCGCGCATCTATCAGGTTCCATCCCATACCCGACTCTGGCTGGCTCTGGCTGTCGTGCTGTGCTCCATCCCGCAACTGGTCAAAGGCGTTCTCTGGCAGACCGGTTTGCTGGCGTTGGTGATCCTGATCCGCTGGCTGGTGGATCATCAACGCCTGACACTACCGGGCCGGATAGTGCGTTCCCTGTTGTTGATCGGTGCTGTCGGGCTGACGTTTTTCAGCTTCGGTCGACTGTACGGGCCCGAAGCCGGGGTCGCTCTGCTGGTGAGCCTGTTCGCGCTGAAGTATCTGGAAGTGGTGCAGCAGCGTGACGCCTATGTGGTGATTGTGCTCGGTTATTTTGTCTGTGCAACCGCGCTATTGTTTTCCCAGACCCTGGGCATGTTTCTCTATGTGCTGCTGTGCATGATGGTCCTTACCACCTGCCTGGTCGGGATCAACCACAGTGATACCCGTGCCAGTGGCTGGGTACATGGCAAGCGTGCGGCGATGATGACCTTGCAAGCGATCCCCATGATGGTGGTGCTGTTCCTGTTGGTACCCCGGGTGGCGCCGTTATGGAATATGCAGGTGGGGGGAGACAAGGCCCGCACGGGGATGAGCGACAGCATGTCGCCGGGACAGATCAGCGAGTTGTCGGAGTCGGCGGAGCTGGCGTTTCGGGTGGACTTTGAGGGAGAGATGCCGTCGCGGGGCCAGCGTTACTGGCGGGGCCTGACGCTGAGCCACTATGACGGTCGAACCTGGCAGCAGGCGATCCCCCAGGGGATCCCGGAATCGCAGTACCTGTACCGGCCAGGCAATAACAAACCGGACTGGTACCAGCGGATAGCAGAGCAGCGGGAGTCAGGGCAGCCCGGTTACCGCTATCAGGTGATCGCGGAACCCACCCAGCGGCGCTGGTTGTTCAGCCTGGATGTGCCTTTCCCGATCTATGGCGATGTGGCCCTGGCCAAGGATATGCGTCTGGTGGCCAACCGACCGGTTTCCGAGCGATTTGCCTATCGCGTGGAAAGCGTGCCTGCCGTGGCCGAAGAGATTGACCTGACCCGGCTGGAGCGACAATTGATGTTGTCGATACCGGAGGACGCCGGGGTCAAGGCACGTGGCCTGGCGCAACAGTGGCGTCTGGAAAGCCCTTCGGCTGAGGGGATTGCTCAGCGTGCCCTGCAATACTTCCGGGAGCAGCCTTTTCACTACACACTGCGGCCCCCACGGCTTGCCATGGATCCGGTGGATGATTTTTTATTCCGAACCCGGCGGGGGTTCTGTGAGCACTATGCGTCCAGCTTTACCTTTCTGATGCGCGCTGCAGGGGTGCCGGCCAGAGTGGTGGTTGGCTACCAGGGGGGTGAGCGTAACGAGCTGGGCTCACATTTACTGGTGCGCCAGTATGACGCCCATGCCTGGAGTGAAATCTGGCTTGAAAACAAAGGGTGGACCCGTGTGGATCCCACCGCCGCGGTTGCCCCCGAGCGCATTGAGTTTGGTCTGAGAGAGGCCCTGGAAAACAGCGAGGAGGGCAGCGATCTGCTGGATGATCTGGGGCTGCGTCGTTTCTCGGATGGCGGCGTACTGGCGCTGGTCAGCCAGTGGATGGACTATGTGGATTTCCGCTGGCAGACCTGGGTGTTGGGCTACGACAGTGTCTTCCAGTCCGAATTTCTCGGAGACCTTCTCGGCGCGGTTTCGCCAACGCGCATTGCCATTGCCCTGATTGTCTCTGTCGGCGTGCTGATGGGGCTCTATGCGCTGTTTCTGATTTGGCGAACCGGCAAGGCAAAACAGACGCTGATGGAGCGGGAATACTGGCGGTTACATCAACGGGCCAGTGAGCGGGGGCGCCCCCTGGTAGTCGGCCTGAGCCCCATGCAGCTATGCGATGCGATCAGCGAGCAATGGCCCCAGGCGGCTGGCGCTGCCCAAAGTTGGGCAAAATACTACCAGAAGCTCCACTACGATCCCGCTTCGCCACCGAATAAACAGCAACGGCGTCATTTACGCAGGCTCCGAAATCGCTTATACAAATTATTGGACTAGTGTGTTATCTGTATAGGATAGCTCTCTGATCCAACGCTGCGATAACTGGTTGTTATGGAGAACGACAAATGCGCGCCGCAAATTATAAGAAAGGGCTCGAACTCACCGATCACAGCCCCTGGGCCCAAACTTTCTGGGACGATCTGGTACCGTTGAAAAATCAGGTGGTGGAGCATCCGGTCTTTGTGGAAATGGGGGCCGGGACACTCAGCTTGCCCCGTTTCCGCAGTGCCTTGCTGAATTTCTATCCGCTGGTGGAAAACTTTCCCAAGTACATGGGGCTGAATCTGGCCAAGACCCAGCCAGGCCGGTATCCCGGCCACGAAGAAAGCAAGAACTGGTTGATCAGCAATATCAAGGTCGAACAACGCCATGCGTACTGGTATCAGGACTGGGCCATGGGCTTTGGTATTACTCTGGAAGAGCTGGAGTTTGTCACGCCGCCGCCAGCCATGGATGCGGTAAACCATTATCTCTGGCACATGGGCAGACAGGCCAGCCTGGAAGAAGGCATTGCCGCCACCAATCTGGCCATAGAGTGGGCCACGGGGGAGTGGAGCCAGAGCGTGGTCAAAGGCATGCAGGCCTATCAGGAAAACGGGGTGGCCACCATTAACCGCCATTCCATGGCCTGGCTGCGAGCCCACGCCTCCTACGATGATGCCCATCCCCACGAGGCCATGGAGCTCATCAAGCTCACCTGTGTCGATCAACAGAGCCGGGAAAGAGCCTTTGCGGCAGCGGTGAAAGGGCTGGAGTACTATGTCCTGGCACTGGACCACTGTTACGCTCAGTCAGACTGAATAGACTTGATCACGTCTACACATCCGGGAAAGCCATCTCTGGTGTTTGGTGGTTCTTCCCGGTCCGGTGTGTTTTCGCTGTTAACTCTTCACTATTAGCGGTTCACTGCCGTTACATGTACACCTTCAGCTTGTCGCGGATGACGCGCTGTATGGCTTTGATTTCCATGGGCGAGCGATCAGACAGTCTGGAGGGTTGAATACGATGCAGGTGGAGGCAGGGAAAATCCTTGCGAAAGGCCCGTAAATCCCCTTTGGTGATGACCGGGAGGAAGGGGATGGTAGTGGATTCCTTCTTCATCAGCGCCCACAGGCCCACTTTCAGAGGCACCGGTTTGATAACCCGCTTGCCATACTTCAGTAGCCGTAACGTCAGAAAAAGCCCTTCCTTGCCGAACAAATCTCCAGGCACGATATACATGCCGGTGGCGTGAACACTATGATCCCCAATACTGTTGAACGTATCGTGGTATGCATAGGGATTTGGCAGAATCACCAATGAGCGATCGTCATCGGGTGGTATGGAAATATCGTAATTGGTATAGAGCTGTTCCACCGGCGCACTGTATACGCACAGCGTATCCTGAAACTGTTTGATGAAATTGACCGCCCGCTGGTGGTTGTCAAAGTCATTCAACTTCCAGATCAGGTGCTCAGGAATCCCCAAGTCATTCAGCATATATCACTACAGAAAGTCATTATTAATTATTAGTCGATGATGAGCAGAATATAGCATAGGTCCGTTTCCCCACCAGCGGTATTGATTCACCAAGTTGACCAGAAGTGACCGCCGTCACGGCGCCTCAGCAATGGACGTAACAAATGCAGAACGAATTCCCCGTCGATGATGTGGTGGCGCCACTCCTTGAGGCCCTGCAGCAATCCGGCTGTGCCATTCTGGAAGCGCCCCCGGGGGCCGGGAAATCGACCCGTGTGCCGTTGTCTCTGCTCGAGCGTTTCGGCTCCCGCCCGGGGCGGATTCTGATGCTGGAGCCCCGTCGGGTTGCCGCCCGCTCCGTGGCGACCTTTATGGCTTCCCAGCTCGGTGAGCCGGTGGGGCAGACTGTTGGTTACCGAACCCGGACCGATACCCGAGTCAGCGCGGCCACCCGGCTGGAGGTGGTCACGGAAGGGGTGCTGACCCGCATGGCGTTGAGTGACCCGGAGCTCCAGGGTATTGCGCTGGTCATTTTTGATGAATTTCATGAACGATCCCTGAATGCGGACCTGGGGCTGGCTCTGGTCAGGGAAATCCGAGAGGCCTTCCGCCCGGACCTGGGGTTGCTGGTCATGTCCGCGACGCTGGACTGTGGGCCCCTGGAGGCCATGCTGGAGGCGCCGGTCATTCGCAGTGAAGGGCGCAGTTACCCGGTGGAGGTTCTCTATCGCCCGCCGGCATCAAGTCAGGATTGGCGCGACCACTGCGTGCAGCAAATTCTGTCCGTGACGGCTGACGCCCAGGTGATACTGGTGTTTCTTCCCGGCCGCGGGGATATTCGCCGGGTAGCCCGGGGTTTGTCCGAATCCGGATACGGTTTGCCAGTGAGAGAATTGCATGGGGGGTTGCCGCTGGCGCAGCAACAACAGGTGCTGGAAGCAGCCGCAAACGGTGAGCCTCTGGTGGTGTTGGCCACCAATGTGGCGGAAACCAGCCTCACCATTGAGGGGGTTACCCATGTGATTGATAGTGGCCTGGCCAGGGAGCCCGTCTATGACCCGGCCCGCCACCGTAGCCGTCTGGTGACTCGCAGGATCAGCGAAGCCAGTGCTCGTCAGCGTAGCGGTCGGGCGGGGCGGTTAGGCCCCGGCTGCTGTGTGCGGCTATGGTCAGCCTCAGAGGTCATGGCCAGCCACCAGAAGCCGGAGATTGCCCGGGTGGCGCTGGACCCTCTGGTGCTGGATCTGGCCCGCTGGGGATGCCGGGAACCTCAGCAGATGCAATGGCTGGACCTGCCCCCTGTGGCGGCCTGGAACAGTGCGGTGGCGAGGCTGCGCGACGGTGGGGCGCTGGATGCCCAAGGTGGGCTTACCACGTTTGGCGCTGCGATTGCCGGCCTGGGTGTTGAACCCGCTCTGGGGATGCTGATTCTGGCCGGCCGGGAGCAGGGGCTGCCCGTTTGTGCCGCCCGGGTCGCCGCGTTGCTTTCAGAGCGAGACATCCTGAGTCAGGGTGTGGATTTGCGCAGCCGGCTGCAGGCCCTGGAAACCAGTCCGGATCGTCACCGTTCGCTGCTGCTCGAAGCACAACGTCTGCTCGCCGGCGACCCACAGGATCGACAGGACTGGCGCCAGAGTCTGGGGGCGTTGCTGGCCCGGGTTTATCCGCGACAGCTGGCTCGACTGCGCCAGGGAGAGGGTAACCGCTACCAGATGATGGACGGCCCGGGTGTGCAACTGCCCCCCGGGGACAGTTTGTCCGGGACATCATGGTTACTGATTCTGGACACGGACGGCCAACCCCGGGATGCCCGTATCCGGCTCGCCATGCCGCTGGATGAGACGGACCTGGACTCGGTTCTGGGGGACCATGCCCAGTGGCACGAACAGATCGGGTGGGATCGTCAGCGTCAGCGGGTAACGGGCTGGCGCCAACGGCGTCTTGGCGCCATTGTCCTGCACAGTCAGCCCATGGCGTCGCTTACCGCTGAGCAACAGGTACAGGGACTGCTGGAGGGGCTGCGGACGGATGGCCTGGGGTTGTTGCCCTGGTCCGAGGACTGTCGGCAGTGGCAGGCCAGGGTGGCAACGCTGGCGGCGGTAGAGGGAGAGCATTGGCCGGATGTGAGTGATGATGCGCTGCAGGAAAACCTGGAAAGCTGGTTGGCGCCTTTTCTCGCCGGGATGCGTACCCTTCAGGATCTCAAACGGGTGCCGCTACGTGATGCCCTGAACCTGCTATTGACTGCGGATCAGCGCAAGCAGCTGCAAAGGGATATGCCGGAGGCGATCACCATTCCCACCGGACGACGGGTGTTGCTGGATTACACGGGGGAAACCGTGGTTCTGGCGGTCAAGTTGCAGGAATTGTTTGGCCTTACCCGCTTGCCAGCCATTGCCGGAGGAAAGCGGACCATCAGCGCCCATCTTCTCACCCCGGCGGGACGGCCTGCCGCCATTACCGATAACCTGGAACGATTCTGGCGGGAGAACTACCCGGCTGTGCGCAAGGATCTGCGTGGCCGTTATCCCAAGCACCCCTGGCCGGAAGATCCTCTGGCGGCAGATGCAACCGCGCTTACCAAACGGCGCCTGAGTGGCAGTGGCGGTCAGTAGTCGGTTGAAATGACGGCAAGGAAGGTGGGTGGCCCTGGATAGGGCAAAGTGCGGATGGAGGTTGCTGCTGGAACAGGATTGCCTCAAGCGTTGATGCGATGGCCGCCAATTGGTGCTGAATCCATTGACTTCCTGTTAAAACGCGAAACGCCCGGCACAGGCCGGGCGTTTCGGGTTCGCGAAGCGATTATCCGGTCTTAGACAGACTGGGCAACCGGGATCTTCACGGTATCGGCCACGTCCTGGTACTCCGGCATCTGGTCGAAGTTCAGGTAGCGGTAGATGTCAGAAGACATGGAGTCGATGGTGTTTGCATACTCCATGTACTCTTCCGGGGTCGGCAGCTTGCCGAGGATGGACGCCACAGACGCCAGCTCAGCCGATGCCAGGTACACATCCGCACCCTGACCCAGACGGTTCGGGAAGTTACGGGTGGAAGTGGATACCGCCGTGGACTTGGGCGCGATGCGAGCCTGGTTACCCATGCACAGAGAGCAGCCCGGCATCTCGGTACGCGCACCGGCGCTGCCGAAGATGTTGTAGTAGCCTTCTTCGGTGAGCTGGTGCTGATCCATCTTGGTCGGCGGTGCGATCCACAGACGGGTGGGCATGGTGCCGCTTTCCACTTTCTGCAGCAGTTTACCCGCCGCGCGGAAGTGACCGATGTTGGTCATGCAGGAACCGATGAATACCTCGTCGATCTTGGCGCCAGCCACCTCGGACAGGGTCTTGGCATCGTCCGGATCGTTCGGGCAGCACAGTACCGGCTCCTTGATCTGATCCATGTCGATTTCGATGACGGTGTGGTACTCGGCATCGGCGTCGGCACGCATCAGGCTCGGGTTGGCCAGCCACTCTTCCATGCCCTGGATACGACGCTCGATGGTACGGGCATCGCCGTAACCGTTGGCAATCATCCACTTGAGCATGGTGATGTTGGACTTCAGGTACTCGGTCACGCTGTCTTCAGACAGGGTGATGGTACAACCGGCGGCAGAACGCTCAGCGGAAGCATCAGACAGTTCGAATGCCTGCTCCACAGTCAGATCGTCCAGACCTTCGATTTCCAGGACCCGACCGGAGAACACGTTGACCTTGCCGGCTTTGGCAACGGTCAGGTGACCGTCTTTGATCGCCTGCAGCGGGATGGCGTGTACCAGGTCACGCAGGGTGATGCCCGGCTGGCGCTTGCCCTTGAAGCGAACTAGTACGGATTCCGGCATATCCAGTGGCATGACACCGGTGGCAGCAGCGAAGGCTACCAGGCCAGAACCTGCGGGGAAGGAAATGCCCATGGGGAAACGGGTGTGGGAGTCACCACCGGTGCCCACGGTGTCAGGCAGCAGCATACGGTTCAGCCAGGAATGGATGATGCCGTCGCCCGGACGCAGGGACACACCGCCACGGTTCATGATGAAGTCGGGCAGGGTATGCTGGGTTTCCACGTCGACCGGCTTGGGGTAAGCGGCGGTGTGACAGAAGGACTGCATCACCAGGTCCGCCTGGAAGCCCAGACAGGCCAGATCTTTCAGCTCGTCACGGGTCATCGGGCCGGTGGTGTCCTGGGAACCCACGGTGGTCATCTTCGGCTCGCAGTACATGCCGGGGCGAACGCCTTCCAGGCCGCAGGCCTTGCCGACCATCTTCTGGGCCAGGGTGTAGCCCTTGTTGGAGTCACCGGGCTGCTCCGGCTTGCGGAACAGATCAGACGGGGCCAGACCCAGCGCTTCGCGGGCCTTGGTGGTCAGGCCGCGGCCAATGATCAGGTTGATACGGCCGCCGGCGCGCACTTCGTCCAGCAATACCTGGGAGCGCAGTTCGAATTCGGCAATCACTTCGCCGTTCTTCTCGACCTTGCCTTCGAACGGATAGATGTCGATCTGGTCGCCGGTTTCCATCTTGGAAACGTCACATTCAAAGGGCAGGGCGCCGGAATCTTCCATGGTGTTGAAGAAGATGGGGGCGATCTTGCCACCGATGCAGACCCCGCCGGCGCGCTTGTTAGGCACGTACGGAATGTCTTCACCGAAGTGCCACAGCACGGAGTTGGTGGCGGACTTACGGGAGGAACCGGTACCAACAACGTCACCCACATAGGCAACAGGGAGACCTTTGGCTTTCAGTTCTTCCATTTGCTTGAGCGGGCCGATTTCGCCGTCTTTCTCCGGGAAGATGCCTTCGCGGGCATTCTTCAGCATGGCGTTGCCGTGCAGCGGGATGTCCGGGCGGCTCCAGGCGTCCTGGGCGGGGGACAGGTCATCGGTGTTGGTTTCGCCGGTTACCTTGAACACGGTCAGAGACATTTTCTCTGCCAGATCCGGGCGCTTGGTGAACCACTCGCCTTCGGCCCAGGACTCGATCACTTCCTTGGCCTTGGCGTTGCCGGCTTTCATCTTGTCTTCCACATCGTGGAAAGCATCGAAAACCAGCAGGGTGTGCTTGAGTTCGTTGGCGGCGATTTCTGCCAGTTCGGCGTCGTCCAGGGCTTCCACCAGGGTGGCGACGTTGTAGCCGCCCTGCATGGTGCCCAGCAGCTGCACGGCACGCTTGCGGTCGATCAGGGGAGAGCTGGCTTCGCCTTTCACAATCGCGGTCAGGAAGGCAGCCTTCACGTAGGCGGCCTGGTCCACGCCGGGCGGAACACGGTTAACGAACAGGTCCTGGATGAATTCTTCTTCGCCAGCCGGCGGGTTTTTCAGCAGTTCGACCAGCTCGGCAACCTGCTGCTCGTTCAGCGGCTTGGGCGGCACACCTTCGGCGGCGCGCTCTTCAACATGTTTGCGATAGGCTTCTAGCACAGCGTGTCCCTCTTTACTCGAATTGGCTGATTTCTTTTGGAAATCAGTCTTTTAGGGTGTTACTGGGGGTTGGAATTGCGCGCGGAGTATAGCCGAAACGCCATCAACTGTTAAGCCAAACCGCGGTTACAGCCATTCATGGGATGAATACTCGCAATCACTGAAAGCGAGATCCGTTGGCGTCAATAGGGGGCCTGGTGCCCCGGGGGCGGTCGCCGGAAGCGTTTATAGCTCCACAGATACTGGGCGGGCTCCTCGTCAATCAGGTGTGCGATGGAGCGGTTCATGGCGGTGAGAGCAGTGTCCAGATCGTCATCAGCCACCTGCGGGTCCGCCGGACGCACGCGAATCTCGAATCCCTTTCCGTTCGGTAAACGGCGAGCCCAGGCCATAAAAGTGACTGCACCGGCCTGGCGGATCAGCTTGCAGGCCAGGGTGCCGGTGTAGGCAGGTTGGCCGAAGAAGGGGGCGTGCCGACCACTGCGACGATCCGGTACCTGGTCCGGCAGGATGGCGGTGAGCGCCCCTTTCTTCATGGCCCGGACCAGACCGGCCACTCCCCGGGCGGTGGTGGGGTACATGGTAGAGCCGAAGTGCTCGCGCCCGGAGCGTATCAGGTCATCCACTTCCGGCAGTCCTGACGGGGCAAACATGGCATGCAGACCGAACTCGGTGGCCAGCCAGAAATTAAGTACCTCCCAGCATCCCAGGTGAGGAGCCAGAATCATCACCGGTTTGCCGTCCTCCACTGCCTGCCGCAGCGGGCCGTCACCGTCCACTGCCACGATGCGTTTCAGTCCTTGCTCCGGTCGTCGCCAGAACAGGGCGATCTCGAAGGTATTGCGAGCGCTTTCCATAAGCGATTGCCGGGCCAGATGATGACGCTGGACCTCGCTCAAATGGGGATAGCAGAGGGAGAGATTGATCCGGGACACATGTCGGGCCTCGCCGGGGAGTCGGGCCAGGATCGCACCGAACAGGGAGGCGATGGCACGATTCACAGCGTAGGGAAGCCAGGCGATCAGTCGCAGTAATGACACTGCGATCACTCCCTTGATGCGTTGAATTGTCGGATTGGTTCGTCGGCCCATGGCGGCAGAGTATAAGGGGCAGAAGGCTCGGTCGCAGCATTCTTCTCGACGACTGCCCCACAGTGCGGAACATTTTCTGTGTGTCTTCGTGTCATGTTTTGTGACATGACGTGCGGTTGACCTGATGTTCACTGCCCGAGGAACACTGTCGATCCATCTCATGCGGTGTTGGTAGGGAGAAACATCATGGTCAGCGTCATCAGTAACAGCCGGTTCGACAAACATTCCGCCGGATCGCGGCGGCGGCGGGGAAGGTTGGAGCGTTCAGCCATTGCCTGTCGCTTACCCGGAGTCCCGGCATTCCTTCTTGTGCTCGCCGGACTGGGGCTGGCCGGTTGCGGTGGCGACGACACGACCCGCTTTGTGGATCGCCCGGTTGAAGTTGTTGTCGGAGACGATCCGGTTTCCGAAGGCAGGGAGGTGTTTCGCTTCGAAACCTTCGGCAACGAACGCTTCTGGACGGATTTCATGCAACTTCCCCAGGGCATTGCCCAGGCTGAGGTAACCCCGCTGACAGCGTTGTCTCTTGGCTTGAACGTCAATGTGGAGGCACTGAGTCCTGGAACAGCTGCCGCCTTGCTGGATGCACTGGCAATGATAGAAGACGGAGCCAATCCTCAGGATACGATCCTCAGCAATCCCCAGGTGACTCTCGCGCTGATCAATGAGGGGGCCGTCATTGGCGTTGTTCCCTTCGCCGCGGATGGCAGCCGAAAACCGCTGGGGAGTGACGCTGACTTCAACGCCAACGACAGTCTCGATCTGGCACGGGGTGATAAAGTCGGTGTGACCTGTGCCCTTTGCCACGCACGAACGGATGATTCCGTTGTTCCGGCCGGTTTTGCGGGCCCCGGTTCAGTGGGTGTGCAAGTGGATGGTGTCGTCGCTGAAGGCATTGATGTGGGCAATATTTTCGCCGCATCCGCGAATCCTTTGGCGTATTTGCCTTTACTGCAGCTTGCGTTTGACACCCAGAAGGGAGCAACTATTGGCAATGGTGATTTCACCGGCATACCGTCTGACGGCACCATTGACGACCTCAATCAGGTTGCCAGGGAATACCTGACCGGCGTGAACGGGGAAACCGGTATTCGTTACTATCCGGTGACTTCGTTTGACGCCACTCCGGACGGCATTGGCAACGCGACCTATGTGCCTCCGTTCTTCCGCACGGATCTGGCGGCGCCGTGGGGCCACAGTGGATCTTTTGCGCGCCTGAATGACTTCAACAATCTGGTCTATACCGTGGCGCTGGACCCCACCAGCCTGCTCACCGATGAGGGCAAGGCCTTCCTGAATGTGCTTGCAGGCCCGGTCGGTGACGAAATCACGCAGCGATATCAGCAAATTCTGGAAGACAGTGGTGTGCTTTCCTCCGGTATGGCGCTGGATGATCAGGTGCCGCTGGTAGATAGCGAAACCACAGGGATTGCTGCCGGGGATCCGACGGGTCCGGTGGGAGTGAGAGTCTCCGATGACAAACTGGATGCCCTCAAGGCATACACGGATCAATTGGAATCCCCGGCTGCTCCGCAAGGGCTGGATGCTGAGATGGTGGCAGCCGGGGAGGCGATCTTCCGCAATTCCCGTCCCGAGGGTGCCAACTGCGCTGCGTGCCACACGCCCAACCCCAATGACCCTGTGGCCAACATCATCGTGTCGATCACCACGCTGTACCGTGATTATGAAGACGATCTTCTGGTTCTCCTGGAGCGCGATGACCCGCTCAGTAATGTTCAGACCACCTTGGCCGGCCCCACACCGGATTACGACAACACCCTGGTGGTACTGGATGCCAGCGTGCGACAGCAGCAGCGAGGTTTTTCGAAACCGCTATTGCTGGGCCTGGCGGACAAGGATGAGTTTCTTCATAACGGTTCGGTGAAGGGTGAGGATGCGGCAGAGGCATTGAATAACCTGTTCAACCCGGCCCGGGGAGAAGACGAGATGGGGAATCCTGTAAATTCACCGCATCCTTTCTACTTCCCGAGATCGGTTGCTGATGAAACCCCGGCAACGGAGGAGGGCCGTGCGGCACTGGTCGAGTACTTGCTGAGTCGGACCACCCTTTAATCACGACGACCTTTGCGGGGCCTGCCTCTGGCCCCGCAAATGATGCACAGGCTTTGGCGCCGCTCTATACTTATCCCCCCGCGGCGCGAGAGTCCCATGCAAGATATCAGTTTCATTCACGAATTCCTGCCCTGTTCAACCCCATCGGCCTGGATCGACTGGGCGTTGCAGCATCCGGACATTCTTCTTATTGATCATGCCCATTGTGAGAAGAAAGCGGCCAGTACGGCCCTGAATCTCATGTTCCGTTATGTGGATCGGCCGGAATTGCTGGACGCCCTGAGCCAGCTGGCCCGGGAAGAGTTGCTGCATTTTGAACAAGTACTGCAGATCATGCGGCAGCGCGGTGTTAGCTACGACCATATGACGCCGGCCCGCTATGCCAAAGGTCTGCGACAGCATGTGCGCACCAGTGAGCCCGGCCGTCTTATCGACACCCTGATCGTAGGGGCGCTGATCGAAGCCAGAAGCTGCGAGCGCTTTGCCGCCCTGGCTCCCCATGTGGACGAGGAACTGGGTCGTTACTACCGCTATCTACTGAAAAGTGAATCACGGCACTTTGCGGATTATCTGGCACTGGCAGAAAAGTATGCCGGTGAACCGATTGAAGAGCGGGTGAGTTTTTTCAAGGAAGTGGAACGGGAGCTGGTGGAGTCGCCGGATTCGGAGTTCCGGTTTCATTCGGGAGTACCACAGCAGTTAACAGTGAACAGTTAATAGTTAACAGCTGCGCGAGCAGGGCCTTAAACAACGAGGCCGCGCTCATCTTATGGGCGCGGCCTCATGCGTTTGAAAATCATAAGCACGCTTAACGCGCGCTGTTCACTGTTAACTGATTTCGAAGCTTTCCAGTCTTAAGCCCTTCTCACTGTCCGCCACAATCTGCCATCCCAGCTTGCCCCAGTCCCCCAGCACCCAGCGTTTGCCCTGGCCGTCGGCCAGAGTCACATCGTGGATGTTGGGGCGGTGGGTGTGGCCGTGGATCAGGTGTTTGACGCCAGCTTCGTCCATCACCCGGACGACTTCTTCCGGGGTCACGTCCATGATGTTTTCGGCCTTGTTGGCGTTGTTGCCCTGGCTTTGCATGCGCATGCCCTGGGCGATCATGCGGCGTTCTTCCAGCGGTTTGGCCAGCATACCCTGCTGCCACTGGGGGCTGCGGGCCATGGTGCGGAATTGCTGATAGGCCGTATCCAGGGTGCACAGGCTGTCACCGTGCATCAGCAGGGCAGGGGTGCCATACAGATCGACCACGGTGCCTTCTTCGAGCAGGTTGCCACCACAGGCGGCAGCGAAGCCCTCACCGAGCATGAAATCCCGGTTGCCATGCATGAAATAGAGCTGGCTGCCGTTGTCGCTGAAACTGCGGAAGGCACTGATGGCTTCCTGATTGAACGGCGTGTCATCGTCATCGCCGATCCAGGCCTCGAACAGATCGCCCAAAACATAGAGCGCGTCTGCCTTGCCGGCATGGGCTTCCAGCAGTTTGCCCAGAGCCTCCAGATGTTCCGGTCGGGCCGGGTCCAGATGCAAGTCGGAAATAAACAGGGTGTAGCTCATGGTTACTGAGGGCCTTTCTCTGTGTCACCGGCTGCATCCAGGCGGTAGGCCCGGGTAATCAGAATGGGCACTTCCGGCACATCCCGTGCCATCATGCCATTCAGGCGCTGGCTGGTGGTGCGCTCGCGGGCGATATTGTCCACCACGGACATGCCGTCCGTGACTTTGCCGAACACGGCATAGCCCCAGCCGCGCGCGTTCTTGCCGGAAAAATCCAGATTGCCGTTGTCGACCAGATTGATAAAGAACTGAGCAGTGGCGGAGTGCGGGTCGCCGGTACGGGCCATGGCCAGAGTGCCACGCTCATTGCTCAGGCCGTTGTCCGCCTCATTCTGGATCGGGGCGCGGGTCGCCTTGCGTTGCCCGTTCTGGTCAAAACCGCCACCCTGAATCATGAAACCCCGAATGACCCGATGGAACAGGGTGCCGTCGTAGAAGCCCGCATCCACATATTTGAGGAAGTTGGCGACCGTCAGTGGGGCCTTGTCCTCGTAGAGTTCCACGGTGACAGGCCCGGCAGAGGTTTCCAGGCGAACCTGCGGGTTGGCGAGCAGCAGGGTCGGTACCAGGGTAAGCAGGGCGATGGCCAGAACGCGCATGGGCTCAGTCCTCGATCAGTTCAGCGGATTCGATCAGCACGGGTTCCACCGGCACATCCTGGTGGAAGCCGCTGTTACCGGTGGGCACATTGCGGATCTTTTCCACCACGTCCATGCCCTCGACCACAGCACCGAAGACCGCATAGCCCCAGCCATCCTGGCTGCGTTCCTTGTCCAGGAAGTGGTTATCGGCCACGTTGATGAAAAACTGGGCGGAGGCGGAATGTGGGTCCGGTGTGCGCGCCATGGCGATGGTGCCCACCTTGTTGGACAGACCATTGCCCGCCTCGTTCTGGATGGTGTCGCGGGTGGGTTTTTGCTGCATATCTTCGGTGAAACCGCCGCCCTGGATCATGAAATTGCTGATAACACGGTGGAAGATGGTGCCGTCGAAGTGGCCATCCTTGACGTATTGTACAAAGTTCTCGGTCGTGATCGGCGCCTTCTCTGCGTCCAGTTGCAGGGTGATTTTGCCGTAGGTTGTTGTCAGCACCACTTTCATCAGGTTTTCTCCGCAAGATGGGGCCGCTGGGCTTTTTGTTCCCGGGCTGGCCCTGAGTCTTTGACTGTTGGGGGGCGTACAGTACACTAGCGCACCTTCATTTTCACCGTGAGAGCCTGCCCATATTGAGGCTCTCAGCCTTCCGGACTGGCCAAGACCCATGAGCGAAACGAAAGCGCCCAGCAATTTTATCAGACAGATCATCGACCGTGACCTCGCAGAAGGTAAAAACGACGGCCAGGTGGTGACCCGTTTTCCGCCGGAACCCAATGGCTACCTGCATATCGGTCATGCCAAATCTATTTGTCTGAACTTCGGTATTGCCGAAAGCTATAACGGTACCTGCAACCTGCGCTTCGACGATACCAACCCGGAGAAGGAAGAAGACGAGTACATCCAGTCCATCAAGCAGGATGTGCAATGGCTGGGCTTCACCTGGCATGGCCAGGAACGGTTTGCCAGTGACTATTTTGATCGGCTTTATGAGCTGGCAGTGGAGCTGATCCACAAGGGGCTGGCCTATGTGGACAGCCTGAGCCCGGAGCAGATTGCCGAGTACCGGGGCAATTTCACCACCCCGGGCAGGCCAAGTCCCTACCGCGAGCGAAGCGTGGAAGAAAACCTGGCGCTGTTCGAGCAGATGCGCAGCGGCGAGCTGGATGAAGGGGCGGCGGTACTGCGTGCCAAAATCGACATGCAGAGCCCCAACCTGACGTTACGGGATCCGATTCTCTATCGAATCCGCAAGAAAGTGCATCACCAGACCGGTGACAAATGGGTGATCTACCCCATGTACGATTTTACCCATCCGCTGTCCGATGCCCTTGAGGGGATTACCCACAGCCTTTGTACCCTGGAGTTCGAGGATCATCGCCCCTTCTATGACTGGATCATTGAGAACACGTCGGTGCCCGCCAACCCACGCCAGTATGAGTTTGCCCGGCTCAACCTGAATTACACGGTGACCAGCAAGCGCAAGCTCAAACAGTTGGTGGATGAGGGCCATGTGGAAGGCTGGAACGACCCGCGCATGCCGACCATCAGTGGCCTGCGGCGTCGCGGTTACACCCCGGCTTCCATCCGTACCTTCTGTGAGTCCGTGGGCGTCAGTCGAGCGGATTCCGTGGTGGATATGGGCATGCTGGAAGCTGCCATTCGCGATGATCTGAACCACCATGCACCCCGCGCCATGTGTGTGCTGCACCCCTTGAAAGTCGTCATCGAAAACTGGCCGGAAGGGCACGAGGAGTCCCTCACTGCGCCGGTTCACCCGCAGAATGAGACCATGGGCACCCGGCAGGTGCCCATGACCCGTGAGGTGTATATCGACCGGGAAGATTTCCGCGAAGAGGCCAACAAGAAATTCAAGCGTCTGGTGCTGGGTGACCGGGTGCGCCTGCGCTATGGCTATGTGATTCGTGCCACGGACGTTGTGCGCGATGACAATGGCGAGATTCTGGAAGTACGGTGTACCTATGACCCGGATACCCTGGGCAAGAATCCGGAGAACGCGGAGGATCAGGGTAAGCTGCGGGGGGTGATCCACTGGGTCAGCGCCAGCAAGGGAGTGCCTTGCGAAGTGCGTCTTTACGACCGCCTCTTCACTGCCGCGAATCCCAACAAGACCGAAGAAGGGCAGACCTTCCTTTCCCACATCAACCCTGATTCCCTCAACGTGCTGGAAGGTTGCTGGGTGGAGCCGGGGCTGCGAGGGGCGCTGGCAGAAACCCGCTACCAGTTCGAACGTGAGGGCTATTTCTGCGTGGATCAGGAGAGCAAAGAGGACAAGCTGGTGTTCAACCAAACGGTGGGACTGCGTGAGTCCTGGCCCAAGGAGGCCTGATTCCGGCGACAGTCTGAAAAAAGGGGCCGCACAAGCGGCCCCTTTTTGTATCAATCAGTCAGATCGTCTACGGGGGCATCCGGGGCATTGTTTTTGACGGACTCAATGCCGTTTTCCATGCCACTGGTGCTTTTGTACATCTGGCTCTGGCCAATGATCTGGTGGTTGGCCGCTTTCAGGGAAAAATAATGCCTGCCGTCCTTGGCCTCCTTGCGTTCGTAGCGGCTGTCGTCCGGGGCATTCTTTTTTACTGAGTCCACACCGTTCTCACAGGCACCTTTGCTGGTGTACTGCTCGCTGGAGAGAATAATTTCTCCGTTACCGGCTTTCAGGCGGAAGATGTACTGCCCGTTGCTGGCCTTATCGATCTCGAATTTCCCTGCCATTGTCGTTCTCCCTGGGGCGATTGAAGGGCCTCGCGGATGAGGCTCGAGAAACTATAGGCCGCGGGAGAAGACAATAATGTTACCGCCGGTCGTGACTGCGTAGCGTAGCGTTGCTTTGCTGGAGGGTATCGCAAACAGGGAGAGGACGGTGCCACCTGTGGCGGCACCGCGGAGCGGGGAGGGGTTAGCCGAGCGCTTTCTCGCCAGACTGAAGGGTCTGGAAAATCAGGGTATTGATCGTCATTGGACCCACGCCGCCGGGTACCGGGGTATAGGCGCTGACCCGGTCCACCAGAGGCGTCAGCTCGATATCGCCACATTTCTCCGGGTGGAAGCCGGCATCCACTACGACGGCTCCATCCTTGATCCAGTCCGCCTTGATGAATTCCGGCTTGCCCACGGCGCCGACTACAATATCCGCTTGCTTGACCAGCTCCGGCAGGTTGCGGGTGCGGCTATGGCAGATGGTCACGGTGGCGTTGGCTTCCAACAGCATCATCGCCATGGGCTTGCCCAGGATGGCACTGCGCCCGACCACCACGGCGTGCTTGCCTTCCAGCTCAACCCGATAGTGCTCCAGCAGGCGCATGATGCCTTTCGGTGTGGCGCAACCGTAGGCCGCTTCGCCCATACTCATGCGACCAAAACCCAGGCAGGTGACGCCGTCCACATCCTTCTCCAGGCTGATAGCGTCGAAACAGGCCCGCTCGTCAATCTGCTCGGGCACCGGGTGCTGCAGCAAAATGCCGTGTACATCCGGGTTATGGTTCAGTTCACTGATCTTGGCCAGCAGTTGTTCGGTGGTGGTCTCCGCGGGCAGCTCGATGGCTTCGGATTCCATGCCGACACGGCGGCAGGCGTTCCCCTTCATCTTGACATAGGTGGCCGAGGCCGGATCGGCGCCGACCAGGATAGTGGCCAGAATAGGAGTGCGGCCGCCGGCCTTGGTCTTCAGGGCGTCAACACGCTCACGCATTTCCTCTTCAAACTGCTGGGCCAGGGCTTTGCCATCAAGAATCTGGGCGGTCATGATCGGGTCTCTCTAACATTGGCTGAAAATAGGCAAGGGAGTTGGGGCGAAAACGGCGCGATTCTCGCACGCACCGGCCATGGGCGCAAAAGTTGTCTAAAATCTGTACGTTAGGCATATTTTTGTTGCCAGGTCCGTTGACGCTCCCGGGGGTGCCGAGTATTATGCGCGCCTCGCTTTCAAGCTATGTAGGCGTGAAGAACATCGGGGTGTAGCGCAGCCTGGTAGCGCGCCTGCTTTGGGAGCAGGATGTCGGGGGTTCGAATCCCTCCACCCCGACCATTTTAGAGAAGGCGAAACCTGCAATGCGCCTGTAGCTCAACCGGATAGAGCAACGGCCTTCTAAGCCGTCGGTTGCAGGTTCGAGTCCTGCCAGGCGCGCCATTAGCCATTGCGGCGACGCGCAGGACAAACAATGTGGTTTATGGTGACTGTAGCTCAGTTGGTAGAGCCCCGGATTGTGACTCCGGTGGTCGGGGGTTCAAATCCCCTCAGTCACCCCAATTGAAAAGCCTCCGGGAACTCCCGGAGGCTTTTTCGTATGGGCCCCGGTAGAAGCTATCGCTGGGCTCTGTAGGCACAGTGGGCGCCTTTTGATTATAATCTGCGCCCGCTGAGCCTGATTGGGATCTGTACACAGCGTTTTAGCGACAACCGGAAGGGCCGGGCCCCTTATTGCCGCCAGGCTGCGATTACGATTGTTTATGTAGAGTGACTACAGCGCGCAATCGTAACCACGACCTGGCGACACACTCTAACGGGTGAAGAGGGACGCCGGCACGGCTGTGTATAGATTCCAATCAGGCTCATTCAGGCCGTCTGCTCTATCATGCGACGGCGAGCAGCAAAAAGTCTTTTTAAAGAGGATGTTATGCAGGTTTCTGTTGAAACGACTTCAGGTCTTGAGCGCCGTCTGACGGTGGGTGTGCCGGCGGAGAAAGTGGACTCTGCAGTAGAAGGCAAGCTCCAGGAAGCCCAGAAGAATGTCCGTCTGGACGGTTTCCGCCCGGGCAAAGTGCCCATGCGTGAAGTAAAGCGTCGCTTTGGCAGCGCCGTGCGTAACGAAGTGCTGGCCGATGTGATGCGTGAAGCGTTCATCGAAGCCGTGGAGCAGGAAAAGCTGCAGCCAGCGGGCATGCCGGGCTTTGAAGCCACCAAGAACGAAGCGGGCCAGGATCTGGAATTTGTTGCCACCTTCGAGGTATACCCGGATGTGGAGCTGTCTGCCTTTGATTCCATCGAAGTGGAAAAGCCCCAGGCAGAAGTCACCGACGCTGACGTGGACACCATGATCGAAACCCTGCGTCAGCAGCGTGCCCAGTTTGAAGAAGTGGACCGTGCTGCGGAAAGCGGTGACCGTGTCAACATCGACTTCAAGGGTCTGAAAGACGGTGAAGCCTTCGACGGCGGCAGCGCCGAAGGGCAGAACCTGGAGCTGGGCTCCGGTCAGATGATCCCCGGTTTTGAAGACGGTATCGTCGGCATGAAAGCCGGTGAGGAAAAGGATATCGATGTGACCTTCCCGGAGGACTACCAGTCCGAAGAGCTGAAAGGTCAGGCCGTGGTCTTCCAGATCAAGGTCAACAAGGTAGAGGGCAAGGCCCTGCCGGAAGTGGACGCCGAGTTCATGAAGGCCTTTGGTGTTGAAGATGGCGATGAGGCCAAATTCAAGGCGGAAGTGCGCAAGAACATGGAGCGCGAGCTGAAGAATGCGGTCACCGGCAAGGTGAAAGAGCAGGCGATGGATGGCCTGGTCAATCTGCACGAGTTTGACCTGCCGGGCGCCCTGGTCACCCAGGAAATCCAGCGCATGCGTCAGCAGATGATGCAGCAGTTCGGTGGCGGTCAGCAGTTTGACGCCTCCATCCTGCCGGATGACCTGTTCAAGGAACAGGCTGAGCGCTCCGTTCGTCTGGGTCTGGTGGTTCGCGCGATTCTCGACAAGCACGAGATCAAGGCTGATGCCGACAAGGTCAAAGCCCGTGTAGAAGAGATCGCCGAGCAATACGAGAAGCCGGAAGAAGTCGTTAACTGGGTGTACAGCAACCCCCAGCAGCTGCAGCAGATTGAAGGTGCGGTGCTGGAAGAGCAGGTTGTCGACCTGGTACTGGATAGTGCCAAGGTGGAAGAAAAAGCCATGTCCTACCAGGACGCGGTGAAGCCTCGCGAGCAAGCGCAAGGCTGATTCTTTCCGCTTTTTGACACCAAAACGGGGCCTTCTGGCCCCGTTTTGCGTTATTTATGCACAATTTGCGCAAGTTTTGCGCATTCAGACCCCGCCTGAGCCCACTTTTATAGACGCCCCCCATACACCGTCATAAGATGCTGGAAGACCTGTTCGTCCGGCCTGCCTTGTTTTCGGCTATGCCAGCCCCCATTGCAGCAATCAGGATGAGGTCGGCTACCGCCGATACCAACAAATCACAAGAGCGTCCCCGGACGATCGACGAGAAGGAAAGCGCTACATGATCGACTTGAGCCGTATCAACTCCATGACCCCGGAAATGCAGCAACTGAGCAAGGACCCCACCAATCTGGGTCTGGTGCCGGTGGTGATCGAGCAGACCGCCCGTGGCGAGCGTTCTTTTGATATTTATTCCCGCCTGCTCAAAGAGCGGGTGATTTTCATGATCGGCCAGGTGGAAGACCACATGGCGAATCTGATCGTGGCCCAGATGCTGTTTCTGGAGTCCGAAAACCCGGACAAGGATATTCACCTGTATATCAACAGCCCGGGTGGCTCTGTGACGGCGGGTATGTCTATTTATGACACCATGCAGTTCATCAAACCGGATGTGTCCACCATGTGCGTCGGGCAGGCTGCCAGCATGGGCGCCTTCCTGTTGGCTGCCGGTGCCGCTGGCAAGCGTTATGCCTTGCCGAATGCGCGGGTGATGATTCACCAGCCGCTGGGTGGTTTCCAGGGCCAGGCGTCGGATATCGAAATCCACGCCAAGGAAATCCTCAAGATCAAGGGGCAGCTCAACAGCTTGCTGGCGCACCACACCGGTCAGCCGCTGGAGCGGCTGGAGAAAGACACGGACCGTGATAATTTCATGGGCGCTGAAGAAGCCCAGGAATACGGCATCGTTGACGCGGTGTTGCGTCAACGTCCGGTGTAATTCGGTAAGCGTCGTACAAAAAGTGTCCTAACGGAAGGCCTGAGAGGCCCGGCGGGCTTGAAAAACCCCCCGTCTCCCTGCATCTTCAAAGAGACGCAAATACTCAAATACACAGGTTTAGAGGCGATTCAATGACCGACTCCACTGGCAAGGGCGACGACGGCAAGCTGCTGTACTGCTCTTTTTGTGGCAAAAGCCAGCATGAGGTCCGCAAACTGATTGCGGGGCCCTCGGTCTTTATCTGCGACGAATGCGTGGATCTGTGTAATGACATTATCCGCGAGGAAGTGCAGGAAGACACCGGAGATACCGGCGGAGAGAGCCTGCCGAAGCCCAACGAAATCAAGGAAACCCTTGATGAGTATGTCATTGGGCAGGAGCGAGCCAAACGTGTTCTCGCTGTAGCGGTGTACAACCATTACAAGCGTCTGCGCAGTACTGGCAAGGGCCGTGATGAAGTGGAGCTGGGCAAGAGCAATATTTTGCTTATCGGCCCCACCGGTAGTGGTAAGACACTATTGGCAGAGACCCTGGCCCGACTGCTCAATGTGCCTTTCACCATTGCGGATGCCACCACCCTCACCGAAGCCGGTTACGTGGGTGAGGATGTGGAAAACATCATCCAGAAGCTGCTGCAGAAGTGCGACTACGATGTGGACAAGGCCCAGCGCGGCATTGTCTATATCGATGAAATCGACAAGATTTCCCGCAAATCCGACAACCCGTCCATTACCCGTGATGTGAGCGGGGAGGGTGTGCAGCAGGCCCTGCTCAAACTGATTGAAGGCACGGTGGCTTCCGTGCCCCCGCAGGGCGGTCGCAAGCACCCCCAGCAGGAGTTCCTGCAGGTGGACACCTCCAACATGTTGTTCATCTGTGGCGGTGCGTTTGCCGGGCTGGACAAGGTGATTCGCGAGCGTTCCGAGAAAGGTGGGATCGGCTTCTCCGCAGAAGTGAAGAGCAAGGACGATGCCCGCAACCTGGGCGAGCTGCTGGTGGATGTGGAGCCGGAAGATCTGGTCAAGTATGGCCTGATTCCCGAATTTATCGGCCGTCTGCCGGTGATTGCCACACTGGAAGAACTCAGTGAGGAGGCTTTGGTGCAGATCCTGACCGAGCCTCGCAACGCCCTGACCAAGCAATACGCCCGCCTGTTCGAGATGGAAGGGGTGGAGCTGGATTTCCGCGATGATGCCCTGCGGGCCGTGGCCCACAAGGCCATGGAGCGCAAGACCGGGGCTCGTGGCCTGCGCTCCATTCTGGAAAGCGTGTTGCTCGATACCATGTATCAGGTTCCGTCCATGGACTCTGTCGCCAAGGTGGTTATCGACAGCCCCACCATCAAGGGTGAATCCGATCCGTTGTTGATTTACGAAAACAACGAGCAGTCTTCCAAGGTGGCACCGGATTAAGGTGCCGCCACGGCAATAGAGGCAATACGTGCTGAAAGATATCCCGCTTTTACCACTGCGTGACGTAGTGGTGTATCCCCACATGGTGATCCCGTTGTTTGTTGGCCGGGAAAAGTCCATTGCTGCGCTCGAAACAGCCATGGCCGACGACAAACAGATCATGCTGGTCGCCCAGCGCAATGCCTCCGACGACGACCCGGGCGTGGACGACATCTACCGGGTTGGTACTGTTTCGACCATCCTGCAGCTGCTGAAACTCCCTGACGGTACCGTTAAGGTGCTGGTGGAAGGCGGGCAGCGCGCCCACGTGGTCAAGGCCGAGTTCGGTGATCAGGGTGGTATCGCGGATGTGCGCGAGCTGGAAGAGGGGCTGCCTGAAGAGGGCGAGCAAGAAGCCCTGTCCCGTTCGTTGCAATCCCAGTTTGAGGATTACGTAAAACTTTCCAAGAAAGTCGCGCCGGAAGTCACCGGTTCCGTGTCTTCCATCGATGAAGTCAGCCGTCTGGCCGACACCATTGCCGCGCATCTGCAGCTGAAACTGGAAGAAAAGCAGGATGTCCTGGAGATGGTGGATGTCCGTGAGCGTGTCGAGCATCTGATTGCCCTGATGGAATCCGATATTGACGTGCTCAAGGTGGAAAAACGTATTCGTGGCCGCGTCAAGAAACAGATGGAGAAAAGCCAGCGCGAGTACTATCTGAACGAACAGATGAAAGCCATCCAGAAAGAGTTGGGTGATCTGGACGACAGCGGCAACGACCTGGAAGACCTGGAAAAGAAAATTGAAAACGTGGGCATGCCCAAGGAAGCCCTCGAGAAGTCCATGAATGAGCTGAACAAGCTCAAGATGATGTCACCCATGTCCGCGGAAGCCACGGTAGTAAGAAGCTATCTTGACTGGATGACATCGGTGCCATGGAAAAAACGCAGCCGCGTTCGCCACGATCTGGCCCATGCCAAGGAAGTGCTTGATCGCGACCACTATGGTCTGGAAGAAGTGAAAGACCGTATTCTGGAATTTCTGGCCGTGCAAAGCCGTGTGGGCAAGGTCAAGGGGCCGGTATTGTGTCTTGTGGGCCCTCCCGGTGTGGGCAAAACCTCCCTGGGGCAATCCATTGCCCATGCCACCAATCGCAAGTTTGTGCGAATGGCCCTCGGCGGGGTGCGCGATGAGGCGGAAATTCGTGGCCACCGTCGCACCTACATTGGTTCACTGCCTGGCAAAGTGGTCCAGAAATTGTCCAAGGTCGGCGTAAAAAACCCGCTGTTCCTGTTTGATGAAGTCGACAAGATGGGCATGGATAACCGTGGTGATCCGGCCTCCGCGTTGTTGGAAGTGCTCGATCCCGAACAGAACGACACCTTCAGCGATCATTATCTTGAAGTTGACTACAATCTGTCGGAAACCCTGTTTATCTGCACCTCTAACTCCATGAACATTCCGGCACCCTTGCTGGACCGCATGGAAGTGATCCGTCTGCCAGGCTATACGGAAGACGAAAAGGTCAATATTGCCCTCCAGTACTTGGTCCCGAAACAGATCAAGAACAATGGCCTGAAGAAAGACGAAGTGGTTTTCGACGAGAGCGTGCTGCGCTATGTGGTTCGTCACTACACCCGTGAAGCCGGGGTTCGTGGGCTGGAGCGGGAAGTGAGCAAGATTTGCCGCAAGGTGGTCAAGGAGCACTTGCTGGCGAACGAGGCCAAGACCGTTACCTTGTCTGAAGAGCTGATCGAACATTACCTTGGTGTGCGCAAGTTCAGTTTCGGTCGTGCGGAAGAGCAAGACCAGGTTGGACAGGTTACCGGGTTGGCATGGACCTCCGTTGGCGGCGAGCTGCTCACCATCGAAAGTGTTTCCACTCCGGGCAAAGGCCGCGTAATCTCTACCGGTTCCCTGGGTGATGTGATGCAGGAGTCTATTCAGGCTGCATGGACAGTTGTGAAAAGCCGTGCCGGTACCCTTGGAATTCGACGCCGCACACTGGAACGCAACGATCTGCACATGCATGTGCCAGAGGGTGCGACTCCGAAAGATGGGCCCAGTGCGGGTATTGGCATGTGTACCGCCATGGTTTCTGTACTGACCGGGATCCCGGTCCGTGCGGATGTGGCCATGACCGGTGAAATTACCCTGCGCGGTCAAGTGCTTCCCATCGGTGGCCTGAAAGAAAAATTGCTGGCCGCTCACCGTGGTGGCATCAAGACGGTATTGATACCGGAAGAAAATGAGAGGGACCTCAAAGAGATCCCTGACAATATCAAGTCGTCCCTGGATATCCGTCCTGTCAAATGGATTGACCAGGTGCTTGATGTGGCGCTAACTCATCAACCCAGCCCGCTGAGCGAAGCGGAACAGGAAGAGGATTTGGCGCTCGCAGAAGAGAAAAACCAGGAAGGCACAAAGCGTCCCAGTACACATTAACGGGTCGGATTTGAAGCTTTTTAAATTATTGATCTATATGGTTTTTCATTTTTTTTAACTTGGGTGCGATGATACCTTTCCTTTCTTGACGCTCCTTATACCCGTTGGTATAAAGGCGGCTTGCTCAGGAGGAGAGTACATCACGCCTCGACCATAAAACCGGGAAAAACAGAAAGGGGAACTTTGTGAATAAGTCAGAGTTGATTGATGCGATTGCCGCTAGCGCGGATATTTCCAAGGCCGACGCAGGCCGTGCACTGGATGCTACTTTGGAAGCGGTAACTGGCGCCCTGAAAAAAGGTGACAGCGTTTCTCTGGTAGGTTTTGGCACTTTTGCTGTGAAAGAGCGCGCTGCTCGTGAAGGCCGCAACCCGCAAACTGGTCAGACCATTCAGATCGCCGCCGCCAAAGTACCGGGCTTCAAAGCCGGTAAGGCACTGAAAGACGCGGTGAACTAAACTGTTTGCGGGAGCGGTAGTTCAGCTGGTTAGAATACCGGCCTGTCACGCCGGGGGTCGCGGGTTCGAGTCCCGTCCGCTCCGCCAGTTTGAGGAAGCGCAGCCGTAAGCGGGTGCGCTTTTTTCCGTTTAGGGAACCTGCAGTCATTATTGCGGTTCTCATATAACAAGATTGAATTCGACAGTTTTTACCTGACGCCATGTTGAAGTCACCGGCTCAGGTTTTAATAAGAGTCCCTACGGAGTATTTTCATGCAGGAGTTCAGACGGTTTGTCCGCGGTCCCGTGGGCAAGGTCCTGCTTGCCGCGATTATCCTTCCTTTTGTCATTTCCGGCTTCTATGGGTATTTCACCGGAGGCGGAAGCGGGGATGTGGTTGCCGAAGTGGAAGGCAACAAAATCACCCGAAGTATGGTCAATCAGCGCGTTGAACGCGTTCGTGACATGCTGCGACAGCAAAGTCCGAACATTGACCCCTCCATGCTGGATTCCTTTGTGCGTCCTGAAATGGTTCTTGAGGGGCTGGTCAATGAACAGCTGATTCTGGCAGCAGCACAAAATGCCAACCTGGCATTCAGTGAAACCCAGGCCGCACGCGATATTTATCAGATCCCCCTGTTTCAGGAAAATGGCAAGTTTTCCGAAACCCGTTTCGAGCGGGAGCTGCGTAGCCGGGGTATGACTCCGCAGAGCTACATTCAGGGCCTGCGTCAGGATGTGATCAAAGAGCAGTATCGTAGTGGCTTCGTGGCGACCAATTTCGCGCTTCCTGCGGAGTTGAGCGAACAGCGCCGCCTGGGCGAACAGGTTCGTGATATTCGCTATGTGGCCCTGGATATGAGTGCCCTGCGTAGCGAGTTCACCGTGACCAGCGAGGACGTTCAGGCCTACTACGATGAAAATCAGGCAGAGTTCATGCGCCCGGAGGAATTCCGCATCAGCTATGTGAGGCTGGCGGCTGAGGATTATGCGGATCAGGTCTCTGTCAGCGACGAGGACGTGGCGGCAGAGTATCAGGTGCGTCGTTCCATCATGGAAGAATCCGGAGCCGGTGCGGCCCGTAAAGTGGCGCATATTCTGGTGGAAATTAACGGCGACAGGGACCTGCAGCAGGCGCAGGCGCGTGCCAGCGAGGCGGCTCAGGCTATCGCTGCGGGGGCATCTTTTGCTGATGTGGCTGCCGAGTATTCCGACGATCCGGGCTCCGCCAATGCTGGCGGTGATCTGGGCGTGGTCTCCAAAGGCGCGCTGCCTGAAGAGATGGAAGAGGCCATTGCCAGTCTTGAGCCCGGGATGGTTTCCGAGCCGGTTGTCACCGATGCGGGTGTTCACCTGATCAAGGTGTCCGAGGCTGTTCGTGAGCAGGACCTGCCTACACTGGAGGCGCTTAGCGAACAGATTCGTGCTGATCTCAAGCAGGGTCGTGCAGAAACCCTGTTGAATGAAGATGTGGCGCGTCTTGAAGAGCTGCTGTACGAACACAGTGATATGGCTGTTCCGGCCGAACAGGTGGGGGCAGAAGTCCAAACCACCGAATGGGTTGCCTTGTCAGCTCTGCCAGCGCCACTGTCTGCGCCCCAGGTTCAACAGGCACTTAACAGCGATCAGGTGCGTAAGGATCGCCATAACAGTGATCTGATCGAAACGGCGCCGGGTGAGTATCTGGCGGTTCGCATTGCTGAAGAAAAGCCTGCCGAAGCTCTGCCACTGGAGGACGTCGCCGCTGTGATTCGCGAGCGTCTCAAGGCCGAGCTGGCAGCGGACAAGGCCCAGCAGTTGTCCGCCCAGGCAGAGGAGCAATTACAGCAAGGGGCAACACTGGATGAGATCGCCTCCCTGTTTGGTAGCGAAATCGAGGAACAGGAAGGGCTTCAGCGCGGTGGCGCCGAGCCGTTCATGGAAGTGGTCAACGGTGCTTTTGCCTTGCCCAAGAGCAATGAAGGTGCGCCTTCCTCCATCGAGCTGACTCGGGTGGGAGATGGTTCCCTGGTTGCTTATCAGGTAACCCGTGTGGAAGACGGTAACGTTGAGCCTCTGTCCGAAGTCCAGCAACAGGCTGCGCTGCTTCAGCTTGGTAATATTGAAGGGCAACGCAGTTTCCGCCAGGTGGTGGCACTGCTGCGCGATGAGGGCGACGTGGACCTCAACCTGGGACGGCTGAGCAGTAACACTGCCGATCAGTAGCCTGGCCAGGGCACAAAAAAAGCTCACCAGCGATGGTGAGCTTTTTTTTGTGCTGAATGATCTGTTTTGGGGTTACTCGCTATCCATTTCGAAAGGCATGGATACGGTGCTTGCCCCGGCATCGACGTAGGTGATTTCACCGGTAATGCCGGAAGCCAGATCAGAGCACAGGAAAGCGGCTACGTTACCCACTTCCTCGATGGTCACATTGCGACGCAAAGGCGCTTTGGCAGCATTGTAGTCCAGCATGCTGCGAAATTTCTTGATACCGGATGCTGCCAGGGTGCGGATGGGGCCGGCAGAGATGCCGTTCACGCGGATGCCATCCGGGCCCATACTGGAAGCCAGATACCGGACAGAGGCTTCCAGGCTGGCCTTGGCCAGACCCATCACGTTGTAGTTCGGCACGGTTTGTCGGGCGGCATGATAGGTCAGGGTCAGCAGGGAACCATTGCGGTTGGCCATCATCTGGCGGCCGGCCTTGGCCAGGGCAACGAAGCTGTAGCTGGAAATATCATGGGCGATACGGAAGCCTTCCCGGGTGGCCACGTCGGCAAAGTTGCCATCCAGCTCATTGCCGGGGGCAAAGCCCACCGCATGGATAATGCCATCCAGGCCGTCCCATTGTTTGCCCAGGGAGGTGAACACAGCCTCGATTTCTTCATCGCTTGCCACATCGCAGGGGTAGCACAGGGCTTCGCTACTGCCATAGCGTTCGGCCGCTTTCACGACCCGGCTTTTCAGTTTCTCGTTCTGGAAGGTAAAGGCCAGCTCAGCACCCTCGCGATGCATTGCTTCGGCGATACCTGTGGCAATGGAGCGGTCACTGGCGACGCCGACAATCAGGTAGCGTTTGCCTGCTAGAAATCCCATGGTCATCCCTCGTGGTTCTGGTTGTTCCGATTGGTGGCCAACATAACGACTGGGCCAAGTATAGGCAATTAAAGCGGGTTTGACGTCTCTTCACGGGCTGACAAATGCAACGGTGTGTTTCCCGGTGCCTTCCTCAGGCGAAGGCGGCGGACATCAACTTAAGGGTGTAACCGTGTTGCGGCTGGTCGAAAACGGCCTCGGTCTCGCCGTGTTCCACCACTTTGCCATCTTTCATCACCATAACCCGATGACAGATGGACCGTATGACTTTCAGATCATGGCTGATAAACAGATAGCTGAGATCATGTTTCTTCTGAAGAGATTTCAATAGCTCGAGAATCTGATATTGCACGCTCCGGTCCAGGGCTGACGTGGGCTCATCCAGAATCAGCAGCTCCGGTTCCATGATCAGGGCCCGGGCGATGGCGATACGCTGTCGCTGGCCACCGGAAAACTCATGGGGGTAACGGCCCTGTGCCGATGCAGGGAGATCCACTTCCTCGAGGATCTGCGCCACCTTCATGTCCCGTTCCTGGCGGGTCAGGTTGCTGGCATGTACTGCCAGGCCTTCCGCCACAATCTGGCCCACGGTCATGCGGGGGTTGAGGCTGCCGAATGGGTCCTGAAAGACCACCTGCAGGCGACGGCGCCAGTCACGCATCTGGCGCTGATTCAGGCTATGCAGGTCGTGGCTGTCCATGATGATGCGCCCCTCGCTCCTGATCAGCCTCAGCAGCGCCAGGGCCAGAGTGGACTTGCCCGAACCGGACTCGCCGACAATGCCCAGGGTCTCCCCGCGGCGAAGGTTGAGATCAATACGATCCACGGCATGGAACAGTGGGGCAGGTGAAAAGAGGCTGCGTCGACGTTGCTTGAAGGTCACGGCGATGTCACTGGCATCGAGCAGGAGAGGGGCGTCATCATTCAGCGGGGGCATCTTTCCCCGCGGCTCCGACTCGATCAAATGACGGGTGTAGGCTTCTTTGGGTGACTGGAGCACCTGAGCGGTGGGCCCGGCCTCTACCTTTTTGCCGTTATGCATGACGACAATATCATCGGCAAAACGGCTGACGACGCCCAGGTCATGGCTAATCAGCAGGATGGAGAGTCCCAGCTCATTCTGAAGGCGTTTGATCAGGGTAAGGATGGTTTCCTGAACCGTCACATCCAGTGCCGTGGTGGGCTCGTCGGCAATCAGAATCTGGGGATCGTTGGCCAGCGCCATGGCGATCATGACACGTTGCCGTTGGCCGCCGCTGAGCTGATGCGGGTAGCGCGCCAGCATCTCGTCGGTGGTGGGCAGCTCAACCTGCCCAAGCAGTTCCAGGCAGCGCTCACGGGCTTTCTGCCGACTCATGCCCTGGTGGACGAACAGGCTTTCACTGATCTGCTTTTCCACCGTGTGTAACGGATTCAGCGCGGTCAGCGGTTCCTGGAAAATGGTACCGATACGGCCACCACGCAGGGAACGCTTGCGATTCTCGTTGAGACCCAGCAGGTTCTCACCGCCCAACGTCAGCGTCTCGGCTTCCCAGATGGCGCTCTCGGGCAGTAAATCGAGCAAAGACATGGCAGTGAGCGACTTGCCAGAGCCGGATTCTCCTACCAGTGCCAGCATGTGGCCTGGCTCGAGATCCAGTGACATATCATCGACAACCCGCTGTTGCCCAAAGCGGATGGTCAGACCACGTAAGGTCAGCAAGCTCATTGCAGGAACTTCCTCGTGTCGAAGGCATCCCGGACGGCCTCTCCGATGAAGACCAGCAAGGTCAGCATCAGCGTCAGCGTGGCAAACACACTGATACCGATCCACGGAGCATGCAGATTGGCCTTGCCCTGGCCGACCAGGCGTCCCAGTGAAGGGGCATCGGGTGGCAGCCCGAAACCGATAAAATCCAGGGAGGTGAGGGTGACCACCGCGCTATTGAGAATGAACGGCAAGAAGGTCAGCGTTGCCACCATGGCATTGGGCAGCATATGGCGAAACATGATGACCGGTGTCCCTACGCCCATGGCTTTGGCGGAACGGACATAGTCCATGTTGCGACAGCGAAGAAACTCCGCCCGTACCAGATCGACCAGTGTCATCCAGGAGAACAGCAGCATGATGGCCAGCAGTGTCCAGAAACTGGGAATCAGGAAGCTGGAAATAATGATGATCAGGAAGAGGGTGGGCATGCTTGACCAGATTTCGATGAAACGCTGCCCGAACAGGTCCAGCTTGCCGCCATAGTAACCCTGGATAGCGCCGACAATGATCCCCACGATGCTCGAGAGGATGGTCAGTATCAGCCCGAACAATACCGAAATACGAAACCCGTAGATCAGACCGGCAAGAATATCGCGGCCCTGATCGTCAGTGCCCAGCCAGTTTTCTGAAGAGGGTGGTGCCGGGGCGGGAACGTCCAGGTCGTAATTGATGGTGTTGTAGCTGAAACGAATGGGAGGCCAAAGCATCCATCCCTTGTCGTTGATCAGGTCCTTGACCACCGGATCCCGGTAGTTGGCTTCGGATTCGAAAAAACCGCCGAACGTGGTTTCCGGATAAACCTTTGCCACCGGCACATAGAACTCACCCTCGTAGCTCACCAGTAATGGCTTCTCATTGGCCACCAACTCGGCGCCCAGGCTGAGGATAAACAGAAACAGAAATAACCACAGGGACCAGTAGCCACGCCGATTACTGCGGAATGCCTGCCACTGCCGGGCCCACACGGGATTCGATCTGGCTGGCTTGAGGAACGTGGACAGAGGCATCAATGATCCCTCCGCTCGAAATCAATACGCGGGTCCACCCACATATAGGTCAGATCACTGATCAGTTTCATCACCAGACTGAACAGGGTGAAGATGAAGAGGGTGCCGAACACCACCGGGTAATCCCGACTGATCACCGATTCGAACCCCAGCAGTCCGAGACCGTCCAGCGAGAAGATATATTCGATCAGCAGCACACCGGTGAAAAACATGCTGATAAAGGCCGCCGGAAAGCCGGCGATGATGATCAGCATGGCATTGCGAAACACATGGCCGTAAAGCACCTGTTTTTCGGTAAGTCCCTTGGCACGGGCGGTCTGCACATATTGCTTGCGAATCTCGTCCATGAAGGAATTCTTGGTCAGCATGGAGAGGGTGGCAAAGTTGCCGGCGACAATGGCGATGGTGGGGAGGGTAATGTGCCAGAGATAATCGCCCACCTTGCCCAGCAAGCTCAGTTCATCGAAATTATCCGAGGTCAGCCCCCTCAGCGGGAACCACTCGAAGTAGGAGCCGCCCGCGAAGAGAACGATCAGCAACAGGCCGAGCAGGAAGCTGGGAATGGCAAAACCGATGATGATGGCGGTGCTGCTCCACACATCGAAGCGGCTGCCGTCCTTCACTGCCTTGCGGATGCCCAGCGGTATGGATACCAGATAGGCGATCAGGGTGCTCCACAGACCGAGAGAAATGGACACCGGCAGACGCTCCAGGATCAGTTCGGTCACCGAGCGATCACGGTAATAGGATTCACCAAAATTGCCGGTGAAGTAATTCTTGATCATTAACCAGAAACGCTCGTGGGCGGGCTTGTCGAAGCCGTACATTTTCTCGATGCGTTCCACCAGCTCAGGGGGCAGACCCTTGGCATTCTGGTAGTTGCCCCCCGTCATGGTGTCGGCGCTGCTGCCGGCAAAACTGCTGCCGGCACCGCCGGTGCCAACCCCCTGGAGTTCGGCCAGTGTCTTTTCAACCGGGCCGCCCGGAGCGGCCTGGATAACGACAAAGTTCAGCAGCAGAATGCCGAACAGGGTCGGCAGCACCAGCAGCAGGCGTTTGTTGATATAGAGTTTCATTTCGCGGTGCTATCCCACCAGGTATCCAGTGAGGTATCGAGTGGGACGTACTTGCCAAACTCCGGGTGACGCAGCCGGGACTGGTAGGCGATACGGTGCTGATCCGTGTACCAGTTCAATACACTGTAATAGTTCCACTGCAGCACCCGATCCAGGGCCTGGCAGCTGGTAACCAGCGCTTCCCGGCTCGGAGCGGCAATAATCTTGTCTACCAGAGCGTCAACCACCGGGTTCTGGATGCCGATCAGGTTGCGGCTGTCAGTCTGTTTGGCGGCTTCCGAGCTCCAGTATTCTTTCTGCTCGTTACCCGGGGAGCTGGACTGACCGATACGGCCCACCACCATATCGAACTCAAAGTGCCGAAGGCGTTCCACGTATTGGGCGGAATCAATGGTAACCACATTGGCCTTGATACCGAGGGCCTTCAGATTGCGGGAGAAGGGCAGCACGATCCGTTCAAACGCGGGAGAGCCCAGCATGATTTCAAATTGCACCGGGTTACCATCGGGCGTGTACAGGGTGCCTTCACGAAATTGGTAACCGGCGGCTTTCAGCAGCTCCTGCGCCGTGCGCAGGTTTTCCCGGGGCCTGCCTGAACCGTCGCTTTTCGGGGGCTGATATTCCCGGGTAAAGACTTCTTCCGGGAGTTGGTCGCGGTAGGGTTCGAGCAGGGCCAGCTCGGCTTTGGAGGGAAGTCCGGTGGCCGCCATATCGGAGTTTTCAAAGTAGCTCCGGTTACGCTTGTACTGGCCGTAGAAGAGATTGTTGTTGGACCATTCGAAATCAAAGGCATAGCCGATGGCCTTGCGCAACGTCTTGTCCTGAAAAAGCGGCTTGCGCAGATTGAACAGGAAGCCCTGGGCGCCCCAGGGATTATGATGCGTGACGGATTCGGTCTTGATCTCACCCTTGGCGAAGGCGGGTCCCTTGTAGGCGGTGGCCCACAGTTTGGAATTGTTTTCGTGGCGCCAGTCGTAGTTGCCGCTTTTGAAGGCTTCCAGTGCCACGTTGCCTTCCAGATAGTAATCATAGGTGATGGTGCCGAAGTTATTCCGGCCTTTCATCACGGGAAGGTCCCTGGCCCAGTAATCGTCGCGGCGCTGATAAACGATCTGTTTGCCCGGCTCTGCCTTGATAATGCGGTACGGGCCGGACCCCACGGGAATGGCCATGCCGTCCTTGCCGAATTCTTTTTCCTCCCAGATATGCTTGGGAAGAATCGGTAACTGGCCAATGATCAGTGGCAGCTCCTTGTTGACGCTGTCGTTGGCGAAGTGAAAGGTCACGGTAAGCGGGTCCTGCACTTCCACCCGGTCCACTTCCGCATAGTAGTAGCTGTAGAAGGGGCGCCCTTTTTCTAACAGGGTATTGAAGGTCCAGGCCACGTCTTCCGCGCGCACCGGGTGGCCATCCGAGAAAGTGGCCTCTTCGTGCAGGTGGTAGCGGACCCAGCTGCGGTCATCGGGCCATTCGATGGTTTCTGCCAACAGGCCGTATTGGGTGAAAGGTTCATCTTCGCCACGAACGGTCAGTGAATCGTAAAGGTACGAATTGTCGGTGGCGCCCATGCCGGCGGCAGGCCGTCCCTTGGGCACAAAGGGATTGAGCGAGTCAAAGCTGCCGACAACGTGAAGTCGCAGCTCGCCGCCCTTGGGGGCATTCGGGTTGGTGTAGTTGAAGTGGGTAAAATCAGCGGGGTAGAGCGGCTCGCCATGCATGGCGATGGCATGCCCCCTGTGAATCTCGGCATTTGCCAGGCCGGTGCAAACACACAGACCAAGAAACAGCCCACGCAGCATTCGCGTGCGAATGGTGCAGTGAATGGCCATATCGACTCCTTGTTATTGTTTCATCCACCAGGTATCGAGACCCAGGCCATAGGGGATTGGTTCCGGGGGCCTGGCGAACTTGTCCCACCAGGCGATCCTGTGATGGCGGATATGATAGTTCAGTACACCGTAGTGCTGGTAGCGTAAACGACGGTCCAGCGCTTTCAAGGCAAGGGTATAGTCGGCTTCGGTATCAGCCGCCAGCGCACGTTTGACCAGGAAGTCCACCACCGGGTCGGCAATGCCTGCCAGGTTACGGCTGCCGGAAATGTCAGCACTGCTGGACAGGAAATAGTCTTTCAGTTCCGGGCCGGGGTAGTCACGCATGGGAAGCACGAAGAGCACCACGTCGTACTGGAAATTATCCAGTTTTTCCTTGTAGGCCGAGGGGTCGACCTCCCGATAGTCGGCATCGATTCCCAGGCGCTTCAGGTTGCGAAACCAGGGGGCCAGAATGCGGTAGATGCCGGGATTGTGGTAGTTGAGAACCGTAAAACGCAGCGGTTTGCCGGCATCATTCACCAGTCGGTTACCTTGCAGCTGCCAGCCGCTCTCTTTCAGCAAGGCCAGCGCTTCACGCATGCGGTTGCGAATCTGGCCGCTACCATCATTGACCGGAGGGGTAATGTCTGCGGAAAAGTAGTCCGCCGGCAGCGTCTTGCGGAAGTCCTCCAGCAAGGCCTGCTCTTCGGCGCTGGCCGGAATATCGGCAGAGTAGGGGCTATTGGGAAACCAGCTCACCGTGCGTGTGTAGGCATCGGCAAACAGGTTGCGGTTGGACCATTCAAAGTCGAACAACAGGGTGGCAGCTTCACGGACATTGGGGTCGTCAAAGGGTGCCTGCCGGGTGTTGAAGAAGAAGGCCTGCACCGGTCGAGGCACGCTGTGGGGAATTTCCGCCCGTTTCACTCTGCCATCCTTCATGGCCGCAAAGTCGAAGGCAGTGGACCAGCGTTTTGAGCTGTAGGTGTAGTGAAGGTCATAGGCACCGGATTTGAAGGCTTCGAATCCCACATCCGCATCCCGATAGAATTCGAATACCACTTGGTCAAAGTTGTACCGTCCCCGGTTCACCGGCAGGTCTTTGGCCCAGTAATCCGCCACCCTCTGGAATGTGACCTGCTTGCCGCCCTGAACGTCGGCAACCCGGTAGGGCCCACTGCTCACCGGCGCTTCCAGGGTAGACCGTTCAAAATCATGGGTCTGCCAATAATGGCGGGGCAGGATCGGGATGGCTCCCACCAGCAGAGGCAGGTCGCGGCGGCCCTCGGTAAAGGTGAACCTGACCGTGCGTTCGTCCAAGGCTTCAACGCTGGCCACATCCGCCAGGCGAAGACTGTATTCGGGGTGACCCTTTTCGCGCAGGATATTGAAGGTGAATACCACATCGTCAGCACGGATCGGCTCACCATCATGGAAACGGGCCTGGTCACGGAGGCGGAATACGCACCAGCTCCGGTCCTCGGGGTATTCCAGCCACTCGGCGATCAGACCGTAGGCGGCACCGGCTTCATCGCCCAGGGGGTTATGTGGCTGGCTGCCCATCAGCAGGCTGTCCGCCAATTCGGTCACCCCGTACATCTGCATGCCGGGGGTGTCCGCAGGGCTGCGACCCTTGAGGATATAGGGATTGAGGCTGTCGAAGGTGCCGTTGCCGAACAGGGTGATGGAGCCCCCTTTCGGGGCGTCGGGATTCACGTAGTCGAAATGGCTGAAATCGGCGGGATACTTGAGGTCCCCGAAGGGATGATAGCCGTGGCTGCGGGTTACCTCGGCGTGGCAGACCACGCCGAGGAACAGGGCCACAAGGGCAAGGAAGGGTCTAGAACGTTTTGCGAATATCAACGTAGAGTGTCAGCCGTTGCCCGGGTTGAATGTATCGATTGCTGGCAACGCGGTCGTTCCAGCTCTTGATGTCATTGACCGATACATTAAAACGGTCTGCGATGGCATACAAGGAGTCACCATTGCGAACAGCGTAGCGCAGCTTGCGGACCATCTTGTCGTTTTCCGGTGGAACGGCGCTGGCGGCCTGGCGGGATTCGCTCCACACAGCCAGGGACTGGCCGATACGCAAGCTGTCGCCGGGAGCCATGTTGTTCCACTTGGCCAGCTCTTTTACGCCCACGTTATAACGTCTGGAGATATCCCAGAGGGTATCCCCGGACTGTACCGTGTAATTGATCCGTTGCCGGCCTTTGCGCTCCCGGGACTGGTTGGCAGTCAAGCGCGCCTCTTCACTCAGGCTGTAGTCGTCATCACCGGAAGAGGGGCCCGGAATCAGCAAGGTTCGCCCGGCAATGATGGTATTGCCGTTGAGTTTGTTGATGCTGCGCAGTACCTGGGGGGTGGTGCGGTGTTTGCGGGCAATGGCGCCCAGATTGTCACCGGGACGAATTTCATAGCGAGCCCAGCGCATACGCTGATCTTTCGGCAATTCGGCCATGCCAGCCAAAAAGCGTTCCTCCCGGTCTGCCGGGACCAGAAGCCGGTGAGGGCCATCCGGGGAGGTGGCCCAACGGTTGTAGGCCGGATTCAGCAGGTAGAGTTCTTCCACGGAAATATCAGCCAGTCGCGCAGCCTGAGCCAGATCAATCTGGCCGCCCGTATCCACGGTGCTGAAGTAGGCCTCGTTGCGGATCGGGTGCAGGGTCACGCCGTAGCTGTCCGGGTCCTGAACGATCTGGGCAATGGCCAGAAGCTTGGGAACGTAGGCGGTGGTTTCCCGTGGCAGGCTCAGGTTCCAGAAATCCGTTGGTTTGCCGGCTTCTTCGTTGCGGCGAATGGCCCTGGATACCGTACCGCCGCCGGCATTGTAGGAGGCCAGCGCCAGCAACCAGTCACCCTCAAATCGGTCGGACAGCTGCTGAAGGTAATCCAGTGCGGCATTGGTGGACTTGAGAATGTCCCGTCGCTGGTCCTGCCACCAGGTACGCTTCATGCCGAAGTAGTCGCCAGTGGAAGGAATAAACTGCCAGGGCCCGGCGGCACGACCATGGGAATAGGCGAAAGGGTCGAAAGCGCTTTCTACGATAGGCAGTAATGCCAGCTCGAGAGGCATATCGCGGGCTTCGGCTTGCTCGATGATGTAATGCAGGTAGCGTTCGGAGCGGGTGGTGACGCGGGTGAAATACTGCGGGTGGCGGGCGTACCAGTCTCGTTGTACGCGGATACGATCGTTTTCTATCGACAGATCAAGGCCATAACCCTGTCGAAGCCTAACCCATATATCATTGTTTTCCTGCGTTTTTTCCTTTTTTCTCTCCAGAGGAGAGGGTTCTGTCATGCCGTTGGCGAGATTGACATCGTCCACCGAAGGCTCGGCGGCTGGCATGGGCGGGAGTTCATCCAGTGACTGTTTCGAGGCACAACCACTGAGGACTCCCAGGCCCACACAAAGGGCGAGAGTAATAATTCTTTTCATAAATATAACGACAGCAAAATGTTTCAATCATTCTAGGGGCAGGGTAAGGGGCGCCACAAGCCGTGTCGGTCAAAAGTTGTCTTTCCAGCGACGCAAGGTGGCAAAACACTGCATATCACTGTTGCCAGCCCCGGGTTCCCGTGCCTCACAGGCATGCTTGAGGGCCGGTTCATGGGCACGCAGGAAAGGGTTGCTGCGTGCCTCTTCGGCAAGCGTCGATGGCAGGGTGATTTGCCCGGCGTCACGGGCCTCTTTTACGGCCTCAAGCCGTTGGGTCACTGCCGTGTCATCCGGCGTCACTGCGGCTGCAAAGGTGAGGTTGGCGAGGGTGTATTCGTGGGTGCAGTACACCAGGGTGGAGGCGGGCAGGCTGGCCAGACGTTGCAGTGAGTCATACATCTGCTCTGGAGTGCCCTCGAAAAGGCGTCCACATCCCCCGGCGAACAGGGTGTCGCCGCAAAAAAGCCAGTTCAGGTCAGCATTGTGGAAGGCGATATGTCCAAGGGTATGGCCGGGGACTTCCATGACTCTCAAGCTGATGTCGAGTCCGGCGGGTTGAATGACATCGCCTTCAGCCAGTGGGTGGGTCATTGCGGGGATGGTTTCCCTGGCAGGCCCATAAACGGGGATCTCCCGTTGCTTGAGCAGAGCCGGAATGCCGCCCACATGGTCCGGGTGATGATGGGTAATCAGAATACTGGTGAGTTGCAGACCGTTTTCCTGCAGGAACTGCTCCACCGGTTCTGCATCGCCAGGGTCCACGACCACGCAGCGGTCTTCCTGGCGAATGGCCCAGATGTAATTGTCTCTGAATGCGGGGATGGCAGTAGGGCTGGGCAACATGTCGTGCTACGCTCCTGATAAAACGGCAATCTTTTGTGGGAGTCATTGTCCGTCATGCAGCTGCCTCCACTCAACCGTATTTCCTATAACGCCTCTTCCCCGGAGCTGGGGCGCAATTTTGATAACTGGCTGGACAGTGAGCCCGGTCAGGCCTTGCTTGCAGCGGAGCGTGAAATGCTCGGTGAATGGTTGCGCAGTCAGGCGGGCCAGCGAGCGGTCGCCCTGTACAGCGGCACGGGGAGAGATTTGCTGGCGGAAAGCCCGCTGCCCTGGCAAACCAGTATTTCCACAGAGGGTTTTGGCGGCACCCGGGTTCAGGCCCGTCTGGAGTTGTTACCCTTGGCGAAGGCCAGTGTGGATCTGCTTCTGCTGCACCATGTCATGGATTTCAGCCAGGACCCCCATCAGGTACTACGGGAAGCAACGCGCAGTATCGCCCCGGGCGGCAAGGTGGCCATCATCGGCTTCCATCCGGTCAGCTTGATGGGGCTGGCACGCTGGTTTTTCTGGCGGAAACGGCCGGGCTGGTCCGGGCGGTTTTATCGCCCCAATCGTCTTACCGACTGGTTGCAGGTATTGGGATTTGAGGTCGATGGTATGGCCAGCGGCTTCTATACTATGCCGCTTTCCGGTCGCGGCCGTGAGCGTCTGCGGCTGCTGGAATGGTTGGGTAGCCTGCTTTGGCCTCGCCATGGCAATACCTATCTGCTGGTTGCCCGCAAGCGGGCCGGTATGGCCAAGCTATTGCCCAACCGGCAAAAAAGGGTGCCGCGAAATACCGTTGTCCCGGTACCGGTTGCCCGCTGGGGGCAGCAAAACAAGGAGTCCTGATTCATTGAAGCAAGTGATGATATTTACCGACGGCGCCTGCCGCGGCAATCCCGGCCCCGGTGGCTGGGGCGCCGTGCTGCGTTATGGCAGTACCGAAAAGACCCTTTCCGGTGGGGAGCTTGATACCACCAACAACCGGATGGAACTGATGGCGGCGATCATGGCCCTGGAGGCCCTGACGCAGCCCTGTCAGGTGGTGCTGACCACCGATTCCCGCTATGTCATGGATGGCATCACGCAGTGGATGGCCAACTGGAAAAAGCGGGGCTGGAAAACGGCGTCGAAACAGCCGGTAAAGAATGCGGATTTATGGCGGCGTCTGGATGCGGCCTGCAGCAAGCACACCATTGAATGGCAATGGGTGAAGGGGCACAGCGGTCACCCCGAGAATGAAAAAGCCGATGCGCTTGCCAATCGTGGCATCGATGAACTTCTTCAGAAAAAAGGAATGCCAAGCTGATGCGTCAGGTAGTACTGGATACGGAAACCACGGGTCTTGAACCCAACGATGGCCACCGGGTGATCGAAATTGGCTGTGTGGAAGTGGTCAACAGACGTCTGACCGGCAATAGCCTGCATTTGTATCTCAATCCCCAGCGAGAGATTGATGAGGGCGCCCTGGCTGTCCACGGGATCAGCACCGAGTTTCTCGCGGACAAACCGACGTTCGACAAGGTGGTGGATGAGTTTCTGGCCTTTGTTGACGGTTCGGAACTGGTGATCCATAACGCGCCGTTCGATGTGGGCTTCCTGAACCATGAGTTACGTCGCCTGGGCAGCCGTTATGGCACCATCGAGCAACGCTGTGGTGTCCTCGATACCCTGGTGATGGCACGCCAGAAACACCCTGGCCAGAAAAACAACCTGGATGCGCTTTGCCGGCGCTATGGGGTCGAGAACAGCCATCGCGAGTTGCACGGTGCCTTGCTGGATGCGGAGATTCTCGCCGACGTGTATCTGGCCATGACCGGCGGCCAGACCCGCTTGTCACTGGATGGTAGTGACGGTGCCAGCCAGGGTGGGGAAATGGCTGCTGAGGCGATTCGCCGCCTGGACGGTCAACGCCCCGGGCTGAAGGTTGTACGAGCCTCTGACCAGGAGCTGCAACGGCATCGCGACAAGCTGGCCGCCATTGCCGACAGCAATGGTGAAACCACGTTGTGGGACCGCCAGAAGGAAGAAAGCCCGCTTCATTAAGCGGGCTTTCCGGGGTCAGTGACTCTTGTTCGGTGACAGCTGGAACTCGCTCACATCGTGGTGTTCGATCCACTCATTCTCGTAGAGGTAATCCGTGGCCGGCCCCAGTGCCATCATGGACATCAGTAAGCCGGTAATCGACATGACGATGGTGTAGGGCAGGGCCATGACCACCATCCGTCCGTAAGAGAGCCGCACAAGGGGAGCCAGCGCCGAGGTGAGCAGGAACAGGAATGCGGCCTGGCCATTGGGGGTGGCCACCGAAGGAATGTTGGTGCCGGTGTTGATTGCCACCGCCAGCAGGTCAAAAGTGTCCCGGTCGATCTCGCCTTTCAACAGTGCCTGGCCAACCTCATCCACATAGACTGTGGCCACGAAAACGTTGTCGGAAACCGCCGAAAGCACCCCGTTCGCCACATAGAATGCCGGCCCCTGGATCTGCTTCTCCAGACTCAGCACATACTCAATGACCGGTGCAAAGAGCTGTTGGTCTGCAATAACCGCCACCACGGCGAAAAAGACCGTCAGCAGGGCGGTGAACGGGAGAGCCTCCTCAAAAGCGGCGCCCAGTCGGTGTTCCTCAATGATGCCGGTAAACGAGGTAGCGAGAATAATCACCGTCAGGCCCACCAGCCCCACGGAGGCGGCATGGGTGGCCAGGCCGACTACCAGCCACACGGCGGTGAGCGCCTGTATGACCAGCGCAGCCCGATTTTGTACGGTGCGTTTGCGGTCCTGCTCCAGCGCGTACTGGCGCATAATGCCGCGCACCTTTTCAGGAATGTCCTCGCCGTAGCCGAAGCTGCCGCTGATTTCCAGGAAGACACAGGTCAGCAGGCCCATTACCAGGACAGGCAGGGTAATCGGCGCCATGCGCAGGAAAAACTCACCAAATTCCCAGCCGGCCTTGTTGGCGATAAGCAGGTTCTGGGGTTCGCCGACCAGGGTGCAGACTCCACCAAGGGCAGTGCCTACTGCAGCATGCATCAGCAGGCTGCGCAGGAAGGCCCGGAAGCGGCGCAGGTCTTCCCGGTGCAGGTCTTCGACGCTGGTATCGTCGCCATGATCATGCTTCTGCTGAAAGGTCTTGCCGGAAGCCACTTTGTGGTAGATCCCGTAGAAGCCGGTACACACCGCGATGACCACGGCGGTGACGGTGAGCGCATCCAGAAACGCGGAGAGGACGGCCGCCGCGACACAGAACAGCAGGCTCAGGCGAACCTTGGACTTCACCCCCAGAAGGATGCGAGTAAAGAGGAACAGAAGCAGATCCTTGAGGAAGAAAATCCCCGCCACCATGAAAATCAGCAGCAGCATGACTTCCAGGTTGCTTTCTACCTTGTGCAGCACGGTCTCAGCGGAAGTCAGCCCGATCAGCACTGCCTCAATGGCAAGCAGCCCGCCCGGCTGGAGCGGGTAGCATTTGAGGGCCATGGCCAGGGTGAAGATAAACTCGGCCAGCAGCAGCCAGCCTGCCACAACGGGGCCCAGTGTCAGAAAAATCAGCGGATTGACGGCCAGAAAGGCAATGATGGTGTATTTGTACCAGGCAGGGGCCTGCCCAAGGAAATTGTGCAGAAAGGCACGGCCAAGCGTGGCGGACATGGCGAAATCCTGTGCGAGGGATGAACGGAGTCGAGGCGGCGGCAATCATACGGATTTGCTGTGCCCCGGTACAGTGCAGAAAGGCAAGAAGTGGCCAGGACCATGGTCGGGATTGACAGGGTTATGGCGGGATTCGGGTTAGGGGCCGATTAAGTGCCGTTTCCAGAGTGTGGCCAGGTTAACAAATAGCCAATAAATCAGTTGCTTACAAATGAAAGTTGACGCATTGTTTGATGACGTGCAAAAGTTGATGCGCCTTTCGCGGTGGGTGTTGAAAGTGGGCTTCAGGCCTTTTCGGCCCGCCTTATTGGTAGATTCTGCCCACGCTGAACAGAGTCAATTGCGATGACTCTGTTGATGGGGAAGGGGCCTTTTTCTTGTCTGCCAAGTGGGTTTAAACCCTATGTCGACACTTCTATGATGAGAAATGCGGCGTATGCGGGGGTTGCACGGCGTACGACCGATGATAATAACAGTTGGGTGCTTGCGGAGAGTCCATGGTCGCCATAACGAATACCACCTCCCTGACTTTTCTCAAGGAAGCGATTGACGCCACCCTGACGGAAGCGGAAACCAGCCTGGAGGCGTTTTCCGACGATCCCTCCCGTCAGGAAGAGCTGGCACGGTGTGCCGAAGACTTCCAGCAATTACGGGGTATCTGCCAGGTGGTTGAGCTGCCTGCAGCGGCACTGATGAGTGAAGAAATGGCACTCGCCGCCCGGGAGCTGCGTGAAAAGCAGTCCGATGCCCGCGTTCAGGCCCTCAGTAATGCCATTGTCCTGCTGACCCGCTATTTCGATTACGTGCAACTCAAGAACCGCACGCTGCCGGCATTGCTGATCGGCGGTATCAATGAATTACGTCGCGCTGGTGGCAAAGCACTGATTCAGGAAAGTCATTTTTTCAGTGCCAATCTGTCTCGCCCGCGCACACCGCCCGCCCCCGAGAGTGACTTGCCCCGCGCCGAACTGCCGGCCCTGGCCCGGCGCCTGCGGCATATGTATCAAACCGGGTTGTTAGGCGTACTCCGGGACCTGAATCCCTCGGTCAACCTGCGTCTGATGGGCCGCGCCATGGTGCGCCTGGATCGCGCTGCCGGCGACTGTGGCCTGAGTCGTTTCCTGTGGATTGGCCAGGCGGTGATTACGGCCATGGTGGCGGACGACATGGCCATCACCCCGGCCAGGAAGGCCTTGCTCTCCCAGTACGACAGGCAATTGAAGAAGCTGGTTTACGGTGGCGATCAGGCGCTTAGCGAAGAAGCGCCGCTGTTGATGATCAAGGAAAGTCTCTACCTGGTGTCCCTGTCTTCCCTGAATTCCGGGGTTGTCGGGCAAGTGAAGCAGGCGTTTGCCCTGGACAGCGATGTGTCGGATGCCATCCTGCAGCGTGAACTGGCGTTGATGACCGGAGCCAGTGGTTCGGTGATCCGGTCGGTTGCCAGTGCCATGCGTGATGAAATCAGTGAACTCAAGGAAAGTCTGGATATGGCATCCCAGGGTGTGGCAGATACCAATTACCAGTCTGTGGCCGCCAGCCTTAATCGCCTCGGCAGTACCCTGGCCATGATCGGCAAGGATGATGAGGCCGGTGTCATCAAACAACAGGCCACCAAGGTCAATGACTGGCAGGCGGACCAGAATGTGGAGAGCGACGCTTTCCACTCGCTGGTGGATGACCTGCTGATGGTGGAGAACGTTGCCGCCAATCTCGAGCGCAGTATCAGCCCGGAAGATGATATCCACCGTGGCAGCAACAACAGCGGCATTTCCCTCTATCAGCTGGACGATGCCCGGATGACTGTGGTGGGGGAGTGTCGCGCCGGCCTGGCCCTGGCAAAACGCTCCATCAGCTCGTTCATGGATAACAACTGGGATGCCATGCACCTTTCCAATCTTCCGGGTACCTTCGCATCCATTGCCGGGGGGCTGATGTTCCTGGAGCTGCAGCGGGCCCGTGGTGTGACGCAGGCCTGTCATCAATATATTGTTCACCAGCTCATCGAGGGGGGCACGCCTCCTACGAGAGAGAACATGGAAACCCTCGCGGACGCTCTGACCGGAGTCGATTACTACCTGGAAAGCATGGAAGAGCAGAAGCCTATCGGTGACGGCGTGCTTGAAGTGGCCGAAGAAAGCATGAAAGCGCTGGGTTACCCGGTTGCCAAAGTGGCCTGATGCCCATGATTGATCTGTCCAGCCCCGAACCGAAGCACGCCGAGCACGCACGCTGCTATGTGATTCATGAACAGAATATCCTGATTGCTGCGGATCCGTGGCAATTACCGGTCTTACCGGCGTACATGCTGCGTCAGCACCCGCATTACTATTATCTTGGCCTTCTGAATGGCGAGCCCTGCTACGTCTGTGAGCTGAGCAACCACGAGCTCGACGACGGCTCCCTGCAACCAGTGCCGTTGCGGCGACTGATCGCCGGTGGGCTCGATGAAGCCGGGTTTACCATGGTCAGTCGGGCCCTGCAGTTCTTGAGTTGGCAGAAAAATCACCGGTTCTGCAGTCGTTGTGGTTCGCCTACCGAGCCGCATCCCCGTGATCTGGCCATGACGTGCCCGGCCTGTGGCTATTTTCAGTACCCGAGAATCACGCCTTGCATCATTGCGCTGGTGACACGCGGGGAACATGCCCTGTTGGGGCGTTCGACACGCTTCCCGGAGGGCATGTATTCCTGTTTGGCCGGTTTCATGGAAGCCGGGGAGTCCGCTGAGCAGGCTCTGGCCCGGGAAGTCCGGGAAGAGAGCGGTATCGAGGTGACCAACCTGAAATATCTGAGCAGTCAGTCCTGGCCGTTTCCTCACTCCCTCATGTTGGGATTCCATGCGGATTATGCCGGCGGGGAAATCTGCATTGATGATGACGAAATTGTCGCGGCGGACTGGTTCCACTACCAGTCATTGCCGATGATACCGCCCCCGGGCAGTATTGCCCGGACACTGATTGACCATTGGGTAGCGCGCTTCCAATAAGGGATAGAATCAATGAATTACACACTCGCGCCTCTGGTAATTTTTATTTTCAGCCTGGTGTTCGTATTGCTGGGCGCCTGGGTGCTGCTGCGACAGCAATGGCTGCTGCAATGGCTCAAAGGCACAGCCGGCCTGCTAATGGTGGGGCTGGCCATTTATCTCAGCCTGTTTGCCCTGAATATCTACGGTTATCGGGAATACGCCCAGGAAGTCTCCGTAGCCACAGTGAGCTTCCGCCAGTCAGGTGATCAATCCTTTATCGCCACCGTGACCCGCACGGACGGAACCACCGAAGATTTCCGCCTGAAAGGCGATCAATGGCAACTGGATGCCCGCATCATCAAGTGGAAGATGCCATTCAGCCTGCTGGGCCTGCAGCCGGGCTATCAACTGGATCGCATCTCAGGCAGATACTATGCCCTGGAAGATGAACGCTCCCGTGATCGAACCGTCTACAGTCTCCATCGTGACCCGGTGGGCATTGATGTCTGGGAAATGGCGCGAGAGGGCTGGAGCCTGCTGGTCGATGCCAGCTATGGCAGTGCCGCCTATTTGCCCATGGCTGAAGGGGCCTTGTTTGAGGTCAATGCAGGTCCCACTGGATTGGTCGCTCGTCCCATGAACGGCAGCGCCCAGCAGGCCATCTCCGGCTGGGATTGAGGTTTTCCGTCACCACAGGCCCTCCCTGTGGTGACTGCCATACCCCATTGGGGCTCTGTTAGGTAGAATCACCCCACTTCTTTTCATCTGTCGATATTGGGCAGGTGCCAATCCCACGGACAAGCAGGTAACCAGTGATCGCGTTTTTATCCGAATACGGCATGTTTCTGGCCAAGGTTGCCACCCTGGTGGTGGCAATCTTGTTTGTGATCGGCGGCATCGCCGCCACCGCGTCCCGTGGCCGGCAAAAGGCCGGCCAGGACGGGGAGCTGAAGGTGCGTCACCTCAATGAAGAATTCGAGGACCTGAAGGATTCCCTGGAGGCAGAGATTCTCCCCGAGGCCCAGCGCAAGAAAGCGCACAAGGCAAAGCGCAAAAAAGAGAAACTGGAGGCCAAGCAGAAGAAAAAGGCCGGAACGGAAGACAAGGTGGAGCCGCGTCTGTTTGTACTGGATTTTGATGGCGATGTGCAGGCCAGTGCGGTGGATCATCTGCGCCGTGAAATCAGTGCAGTGCTGCAGGTTGCGACCCAGAATGATGAGGTGCTGGTACGGCTGCAGAGTCCGGGTGGGCTGGTACACAGCTATGGATTGGCCGCGTCGCAATTACGCCGTATCCGCAATAGTGGCATCAAACTGACGGTCACCGTTGACGAGGTGGCTGCCAGTGGCGGTTACATGATGGCCTGCATTGCTGACCGCATTGTCGCTGCGCCATTCGCCGTCATCGGTTCCATTGGCGTGGTTGCCCAGATTCCCAACTTCCACCGGTTGTTGAAGAAAAACGATATCGACGTGGAGTTGATGACCGCTGGTGAATACAAGCGGACCATGACCATGCTGGGGGAAAATACCGAAAAAGGCCGCGCCAAGTTCCAGGAAGAACTGGAAGAGACCCACCAGCTGTTCAAGTCCTTTGTCCGCGATAACCGCCGTGGTCTGGATCTGGACAAGGTGGCCACCGGCGAGCACTGGTTCGGTTCTCAGGCCAAGGAGCTGGGCCTGGTCGATGAGATCATGACCAGTGATGAATTGTTGCAACTGCGGCAGAGTTCCCATGCACTCTATCAGGTACAGTGGGAAGCCAAGCGCAAGCTGGGAGAGCGACTTGGATTCTCCCTGGAGAGCAGCCTGCAGCGTGCTGTGGAGAAATTCTGGCACCGTGGCAGTCAGCGCCAGATTCATTAACGCTTAGCCTTAGCGAGTTATCCCGTGTTGTAGGGGCGTCGCTGGCGCCGCGATAACCCGACAGTCACGAGAGACGAGCAGCGAGTTTCGAAAACCAAAACCTGGAAGTCGAAAAAGTCAGGTTTTCGCTGCTCGCTCCCCGTCTCTCGCAACGCAAAGGAGTCGACCATGAGTTTCCAAGCCTTGCTGACCCGTGAAACCGAGAACGGCTATGAAAACGCGGTTGAAGAACGCGAACTGGCCGATCTTGGGGAGGAGGGTGTGCTGGTGCGGGTGCACTGGTCATCCCTGAACTACAAGGATGCCCTCTCCGCCACCGGCAACAAGGGCGTCACCCGCCAGTTCCCTCACACGCCGGGGATTGACGCGGTGGGTGTGGTGGAGGAAACCTCTGACGGCCCGTTCAGTGTGGGTGATGCCGTAATCTGCACCGGTTATGACCTGGGCATGAATACGGATGGAGGTTACGGCCAGTATATCCGTGTGCCGGCCGAGTGGTTGGTTCCTTTGCCCGAAGGTCTGGCTCCCCGTGATGCCATGGTGCTGGGCACCGCTGGACTGACCGCAGCCCTGTGCGTGGAATCCTTGCTCGATACCGGCCTCAATCCGGACCAGGGCCCGGTGTTGGTAACCGGTGCCACCGGTGGTGTGGGGAGCATCACTGTGGCCATCCTGGCCAAGTTGGGCTTTTCCGTCAGCGCCGTCAGTGGCAAACAGGCATCCCATCAGTGGCTTCAGTCCCTGGGCGCCAGTGAGGTGATTGACCGCGACCGTTTTCTGGAAAATACCGGCAAGCCCATGCTCAAAGAACAATGGGCCGGGGCCGTGGACTGTGCCGGTGGTGACATGCTGACCACGGCACTGAAAAGCCTGAAGTATGGTGGCTCTGCCGCCTGCTGTGGTCTGGCGGCGTCCCCCAAGCTGGAAATGACCGTATTACCGTTTATCCTGCGCGGCGTGAACCTGCTGGGTGTGGACAGTGTTGAGCTGCCCTGCGAGATAAAGCAGCAGATGTGGCAGTTGCTTGCGGACGAATGGATGCCCGCGGATCTGGCTTTGCTGGAAGCGGATGAGGTAGCGCTTGATGGCGTCAATGCCTGGGTGGAAAAAATCCTTCAGGGCGGTGTTCAGGGGCGTGTCGTGGTGCGGTTGCCTTGATTCATTGATGTGGTGCCAGTGAAAGTAAAAAAGCGCGGATTACCGCGCTTTTTTATTTGTCTGACGAAATCTGCTCACGCATTCTATGGGTAACAGAACACAGGGGCATAGGCCGCAATGAGTGACAACAACTGGCTGAAAACTGCACTTCAGTTGACCGGAAACGGGGGCGCACAGCCACTGGACCCCCAGCAGCAACTGGCTGACACCACGGGCTACTGGGTTCACCTGGATTATACCCGGGAAGAGAGTGAGCAGTGGCTGCAGAACGAAGCCGTTCCCCAAGCCGTCATAGATGCCCTGACCGCCGCGGAAACCCGTCCCCGGGCATCGGAAGTCGCCGGGGGCGTGTTGGTGTATCTGCGGGGTGTGAATCTTAACCCGGGGGCACGGCCGGAGGACATGATTGCTTTGCGCATGTGGGTGTCACCGGGAGGATTGATCAGCACACAGAAGCGCACCTTGCTCAGTGTCGAGGCGGTCCGGAAGACTCTGGACAGTCAGCAAGGGCCGGAATCCATTAGTGCGCTGGTGGCAGAGTTGATCGACCAACTTATCTGGCGAATGGAAGAGGTCATTGAGAATCTTGAGCTGGAGGTGGAGGCCTGTGCCCAGCAGCTGGAGGAATCGCCCACCGCCAGCCTGACGTCACATTTGAGTTTGCTGCGTCGCCGGGCGATTACCCTGCGGCGATACCTGGCGCCACAGCGGGAAGCTCTGATCAAGCTGCAGAACGAAAGTCTCTTTGCGGCAGCCGATACCCTGTTGATCCGTGAAGCCACGGACAGGCTGCAGCGCTTGCTGGAAGATCTGGATGCGGCAAGAGAGCATGCCACGCTGCTTCAGGAAGAAGTGTTCTCGGTACAGAACGAGGCGATCAATGATCGCATGTATCTGTTGGCAATTATTTCGGCTTTATTTTTGCCGTTGGGGTTTCTCACCGGCCTGTTCGGCATCAACGTGGGCGGTTTGCCCGGTGTCGAGGATCCCAATGCGTTCTGGTGGTTCTGTTCCGGTGTCGCAGTGATTGCCCTTGGAGTGGGTGTCTGGATGCGAAAACGCCGCTGGTTGTAACCAGCGGCGTTTCAGAATCTACCGTCAGAGCCTGATCAGGCCCGTCGATAAATTGGTCTCGGGTCGTTCACGTCAGCCTGGTAGGTGACGCTGAAGTCCTTGAGGCCTTGTAGTGCTTCTTCAATATTGCGATCTGCACGAACCTCGAAGGCATTGAATCCGCAACGGGTCATGTAGAACAACTGGTCACGGAGTACGTCGCCAGTGGCACGCACCTCACCGTCAAATTTGTAGCGGGTACGCAGCTCCCGGGCGTAGGAGTAGCCGCGTCCGTCCTTGAAGGCAGGGAAGTGGATTGCCACCAGCGGCAAAGCGGCAAGGTCGTCTTCAAGGTCTTTCGGCTCCTCGCCGGGGGCCAGCCAAACCGCCACGTCGCCACGGGCGATCAGGGCTTCGCGATTTTCCTGCCAGTAGGCCAGCGGCACAATGATCTTGCCCTGTGCCGGGACGCCATTTTCCAGCGCATCTGTTTCCAGACGCTGCCACTGGTTGTCCACGATGGCGCCATCGATGATCAGCTTACCCATAGATGCGCTCCTTGAACGGTTCCATGCCAATCCGCTCGTAGGTGTCGATGAACGGCTCGTTTTCGAGGCGTTTTTCCACGTAGAGCTTGATGATGTTTTCTACCACATCGGTGATCTGGTCAGACTCGAAGGACGGGCCCAGTTTCTCACCCACCCGGGATTCCCTGTCACCACGACCGCCCAGGGTGATCTGGTAAAACTCCTTGCCTTTCTTGTCCACGCCGAGAATGCCGATGTGGCCAATGTGGTGATGACCACAGGCGTTCATACAACCGGAGATGTTCAGGTCTATGGGGCCGAGATCGTGAACATAATCCATATTGTCGAAGCGGCGCTGGATGGATTCCGCCACTGGAATGGATTTGGCGTTGGCCAGGGCGCACAGATCGCCGCCGGGGCAGGCGACGATATCGGTGATCAGACCCAGGTTGGGGGTGGCGAAACCCAGGGCATCCAGGGCTTTCCATAGGTCGTAGAGATCCGAGGCAGCTACATCCGCCAGCACCATGTTCTGCTGATGGCTGTTACGCAGCACCCCGAAGCTGTACTGGTCTGCCAGGTCGGCGACGGCTTCCAGCTGCTCATCGCTGATATCGCCGGGAATCCGACCGGTTTTCTTCAGGGTCAGGGTCACCGCACGGTAACCGGCCTGTTTGTGCGCACGGGTGTTGGTGTGATACCAACGATTGAATGCCTTGTCTTCGGCCAGTTTGCTGTCCAGGGCTGCAGTGTCCACTGCCTGGTAGGCCGGAGCGGTAAAGCAGGACTGGATGCGCTCCACTTCTTCCCGGGTCAGCGTCATGGGGCCATCTTTCAGCTCGGCGAACTCCTGTTCTACCAGTTCCCGATACTTGTCGGCACCCAGGGCTTTCACCAGGATCTTGATGCGCGCCTTGTACTTGTTGTCCCGGTTACCGTACTTGTTGTACACCCGCAGGATGGATTCCAGGTAGGGCAGCAGATCCTGCCAGGGAACAAACTCGCCGATCAGCGAGCCCGTCATCGGGGTACGGCCCAGGCCACCACCGGCCCAAACCTGGAAGCCGGTCTCTCCGTCGGCACCGTGAACCAGTTGGACACCGATGTCGTGAACGCCAATCAGGGCCGGGTCCGCATCGGGCACCGCATTCACGGCAATCTTGAACTTCCGTGGCAGGTAGGCGAACTCCGGATTGAACGTGGACCACTGGCGAATGATTTCACACCAGGGGCGAGGATCTTCAATTTCCTTCGGGTTCACACCGGCGAATTCATCGGTGGTGATGTTACGGATACAGTTGCCGCTGGTTTGGATGGCGTGCATCTGCACCTCGGCCAGCTCGGCAAGAATGTCCGGCACTTCCTCTACGGACGGCCAGTTCAGCTGAATGTTCTGACGGGTGCTGACGTGGCAGAAGCCCTTGTCATAGGTGCGCACAATATGAGCCAGACGGCGCAACTGACGGCTCGCCAGTAAGCCATAAGGAACGGATATGCGCAGCATCGGCGCATAACGCTGAATATAGAGGCCGTTCTGGAGACGCAGGGCGAGAAACTCGTCTTCGCTCAGTTCTCCAGCCAGATAACGACGGGTCTGGTCGCGATACTGCGCAACCCGCTCTTCCAGCAATCGCTGGTCATGTTCCTGATAGACGTACATGGGACCGATTCACCGTCCTTTATGCTTGAACCCGAATCCATGGCAAATCACAGATTCGGGTTAGAATTCAACAGGTAAGCGCCTCCCTCGGGGGAGGGAGAGCGGCACTCTAACAAAGCGCCCTTATAGTGAAAAGAAATATCTTGGCATATCGCTATAACGGCGGGCCATTAAAAGGGCTTACTTTGCGGCGGCGTCCAGCACCATATTGACCGTGACCACCATGCCGATGACCAGTGCCAGAACCAGCACCACATAGACACCGATATAGTTCCCGGCATCGCCCTTGGTAAAGTCGCGCTCGCGGTTTTTGGCGCTCTGGACCCCGAACAAGGCGGCCAGAATACTGCTGATGGTCTGAATCAGGGTGGGTTTCTTGTCCTGATTGGCGGGGTTGTGATGTTGCTCGGACATGGAAAATCCTGCGTTTTGGCGTTGGGCTAAACGTTGAAGCTACTGGTGTCTATTGTACGCTTGCCGGGGCCCGGGTAACAGCGCAGAAAGGTAGGGTTGAATTCGCTTCACAACGGCACCATTGCAACTGGGGAGTACCTGACTAAAATAGTCAGGAAAGCATTACCACCCCCAGGTGGCCATTCATCCCGAACAGGAATCATGATGGCAGAGCAGTTGATCAACATTACCGAAACCGCCCAGGACTACTTGCGTGACCTGTTGGGCAAGCAGGATCAGGGCAATATCGGCGTGCGCATTTTTGTAGAGCGTCCGGGTACCCCCCATGCGGAGTGCTGCATGGCTTACTGTCCGGAGGGTGAGCAGGAAGAGAGCGACGTTCGCTATGACTACGAGGGCTTTCATGCCTGGGTGGAAGGCAAGAGCGTGCGCTACCTGGAAGATGCGGTGATCGACTACAAGAAAGACAGCATGGGCGGCCAGCTCACCTTCCGCGCCCCGAAATCCCGGGTGCCTGACATCAGTGAAGATGCCAGCATTGAAGAGAAGATCAATTACGTGCTGTATGCCGAGATCAACCCCAACTTGGCAGCCCACGGCGGTAGCGTCCAGCTGCTGGAGCTGACCGAGGATAACGTGGCGGTGCTGGAGTTCGGTGGCGGCTGCCAGGGTTGCTCTGTGGTCGACGTAACCCTGCGAGATGGCGTGGAGAAGACCCTCAAAGAACGCGTGCCGGACCTGACCGGTGTCCGCGACAAGACGGACCACTCTGTCACGGATAACGCTTACTACAGTTAAAAGTGGCAAGTTCAAAGTTGTAACACGAGTAAGGCGATTCAATAGCCCGAAAGCAAAAAGGCCGCGCCCAAAGTCTGGACGCGGCCTTTTGCATTTCAGGACAGAGTTAACCTGTCCTGCGCGCTATTCACTGTTAACGGTTAATTGCTTTCCTCACCCACACTGCGGTTTACGACCCGCAGCCTGGGCCTGCTGATACAGCGGCATCACTTCCGGTATACGCGCGCGCAGACCTTCAATCCGGGTGGAATTGGACGGGTGAGTGGACATGAATTCCGGTGGCTCGTTCCCCCCATTGGCCGCGGCCATGTTCTGCCACAGGCCCACGCTCTCACGGGGATCGAAGCCGGCCTGGGCCATCAGCTGCAGTCCAATGATATCGGCTTCGGCTTCATGCTTGCGGCTGAAGGGCAGGGCGAGACCGTATTCTGCGCCCACACCCAGGGCTGCCATGATTCCCTGTTTCGCGGCGCTGTCCTGGCCCGCCAGGGCGCCCAATAGCTGCATGCCACTTTGGGTGGCATATTGCAGGGACATGCGCTCGTTGGAGTGCTGCGCTTGCACATGACCAATCTCATGGCCGATCACAGCCGCAAGCTGACTCTGGTTATCGGCCACTTTCAGCAGCCCGGTATGAACGCCGATCTTGCCACCGGGCAGGGCAAAGGCATTGGCACTGCCTTCCTGGAATACGGTCACTTCCCACTGCTGATTCCCATCCAGGGTGCTGGTGATGGCATTGCTGACGCAAAGGACATAATTCACTTCACGGCTGTTCTTGCTCTGGGGCTTTTCTTGCTTCATCTGGGCGTAGGCGGTGCTCCCCATCTCATCCATCTGGTCCGCTGGCATCAGCAGGAGCTGGTTGCGTCCCAGTGGTGAGGTGGCGCAGGCCAGCAGACCGGCGGTGAGGACGGAAACCGTGATCAAACGGCGACATTTCATTGTTCAGTTACTCCCATTCCCGCAGAAAACGGCGGGATACAAACATAAGCCAGCCTGCCCAGCCGGCGCTTCCGGGGAAGATGATAAGGCCAAACAGGGAAATTTCCCATGGTGCCGGGAGCCAGCATCAGCCCGAAGCCGGTAAAACCGGCTGATACCAGCAGGCCTGCAGCAGATGATATTTGGCCAGATTGCAGGCATGACATCAGCCTCTCCCGATGGTGCGGATCGATATACTTTTCTTTGGGGCGGCCGTTTGCCGGTATCAGGGATTCTCATGGGGTATGTCCTGCTGTGGTTCGCTCCTGGTCCAGTAATTGCTGTTTCAACTCTGTGCCCCAGTAAAAGCCGCCCGCACTACCATCGGCACGGGTAACCCGGTGGCAAGGTACCAGTATTGCCAGGCGGTTCTTGCCCACCGCTTGCCCGACAGCCCGCGCCTGGCTGCCGATTTGCCGGGCAATGTCACCATAGTGCCGGGTGCTGCCGGCGGGGATGTCGAGCAAGGCGTGCCAAACCTGACGCTGGAATGAGCTTCCGCACAGATGCAACGGGGCGTGCGAGGTGCCCGGGTTTTCCAGGGCCGAGAGCAGTGCAGGGGTCGGCTGCTCGTTAAGGCACGCATCCGGAAAGCGCTGCTTCAATCTGGTCACAGCGTCGTCCTTGTGGTCACAGAAATCGAAATGGATCAGGCCATGAGGCGACTCGGCGACCAGGGCGTTGCCGTAACCGCTTTCACCGTAGTACCAGGTCAGTGAATCCGCATAATCATCGGACTGATAAATCCGGTGAGCGGCTGACGCGGGCGGTTGCCCAGTGTCAGTTTGTGCAGGGGGTTGAAGCCATTGCCCGATCGCCTCGGCGATGGCCTTGGGGTTATCTTCCTGCACATAGTGTAGTCCGCGTCCGCAATCGGAAATATCCAGATTGGGGATCTGGTCCAGCAACCAACGGATACGAGCCGGGCCGAGTACTGCGCCAGGGCGAAAACGCAATAAAAGCATGGGCTGCGACATGCGACTGAGGCCCTTTTCAATCTGCTCGATGGCTTGCCAGGTTTCATCCTGACGATCATTGATCGGCAACTGGTTGGGCCAGACATACACCGGATAGCGGGACTCGTGCTGACGGAAAGGACGTTGATAGATACGTCTGACACTGCGTGGCAGATGGCGGATAACCCCGAAGGGCAGCACCATCCTGACAAACAGGTTACGGTTGATGATCAGAAACCGGCCCAGCCGTTCCTGCCGAAAGGCAAAGAAAACGGGCCGCAAGGGCAGGGGGAATTCATCCCAGTCAAAGGTGAACGGGAAGGTTTCCATAAAACACAGACGGCTGACCTTCCCGGGATGCTGTTGAGCCAAACGGAATCCCAGCGGACCGCCCCAATCGTGCAGAACCAGGGTGATGTCGGTGAGTGCCAGGGCGGCAACGAACTCTTCCAGGTACCGGTAATGGGTGAGAAAGCGGTAATCCAGGTCGGGCTGGTCACTTTTCCCGAAACCGATCAGGTCCAGGGCAATACAGCGGTATTTGCCGCGCAGGGGTTTGATGACATTACGCCACAGATAACTGGATGTGGGGTTGCCATGGATAAACAGAAGAAGCGGTCCTTCACCTTCATCGATGTAATGCAGGCGATGCCCATTCAGCGTGACGAAACGTGACTCAAATGGAAAATCCGCAAAACCCATGACATGCATCCCTTGCATCGAATTTTTCAACTGTTAGCGCTTTTCTGGCAAGATGCCATGGCCGTGTTATCAACGTAAAGTGCAAAAAAATGCCAAAACCCTACCTGCGTGACGATTTACTGGAAGTGCGCCGAAGCGCAGTCCATGGCCGAGGCCTCTTTGCCAGCCTGCCGATCAAGAAGGGGACCGAGCTGGGTCTGTGTAAAACCAAGCCTGCCAAAAAAGATGGCCCCTATGTGTTATCGCTGGATGACGAGGGCAATGAGCGCTACCGGGTGCTGTGCGATCTGCGTTTCATCAACCACGGCAAGAAGCCCAACGTAGCTTACTATGACGACCTGACCGTGGTGGCCCTCAAGTCCATCAAGCCCGGCGAAGAGCTGCTCCACGACTACGGCGACGATTGGGATTAACCGCAGGAGCTATGCGTAGGGTGCACCGATTGGGTCGCCTCAGAACGGGCAGGGCGAGGTGAATTCCTGCCAGAGCCCGGTCAGCGGGTGGTTGAAGGCCAGCCACTGGGCGTGCAGCAGCAATCTCGAGCTTAATGCCTCAATCTCCGGCGGCGCATACATGTCGCAGCCGATGATGGGGTGGCCAAGCTCCCGGCAGTGAATGCGCAGTTGATGGCTTCGGCCGGTGACCGGACTTAACGCCAGCCGGGTGCGGTTGTGGACTTCGTCCCGTTCCAGCACCTGGTAATGGGTCAGGGCGGGCTTACCGGTCTCGTAGCAGACTTTCTGCAGCGGACGGTTGGGCCAATCCGCGATCAATGGCAATTCGATGCTGCCCTGATCCTTTTCGACCAGACCGTGTACTACTGCCTGATAACGTTTCTTGACGGTCCTTTGCTGAAACAGCCGGCTCAATTGGCTTTGTGCCTGACGGGTCAGGGCGAAAACCATGATGCCGGAGGTATCCAGATCCAACCGGTGTACCAGTCGTATACCCGGATCCTTGATCGCCAGCCGTCTAACCGCACAATCCTTATTTTCCGGTGCCCGCCCGGGCACACTCAACAGAAAGGCTGGTTTGTTGATCAGCAGAACATGATCATCCCGGTATATTGTGCCGACCCGCTCATGGCAGGTGGGCACAATATAATAGGGTTTGTCGGCGAGGGAACTCATGAGGCAATTCGCCGTAGAGAGTCGCAAGTGTCGAGTGACGAAGCACCGGCCCGGTTTTGCCTTTCGCTATGCATTACTCGCTTCTCGCCACTTATTTTCCCCAGAGAATCGCAAACACGTCGTCATAACGGCTGGCGAAGTGCACGGTGAGGCCGGCTTTCAGATACTGGGGCAGCTCATCGAAATCACGTTGGCAAGCGTCCGGAAGGATTACCTCACGGATACCCACCCGCCGGGCGGCGATGACTTTCTCGCGGATGCCTCCCACGGCCAGTACCTGACCGGTGAGAGTCAGCTCGCCGGTCATGGCGACCTTGCGGGGCAGACGCTTTTTCAGTAACAGAGACAGCAGGGCAGTGGCCATGGTAATGCCTGCACTGGGGCCATCCTTGGGGGTGGCTCCCTCCGGCACATGAAGGTGAATGAAGGCCTCATCCAGCTGCTCCTCGCTGAGACCGTAATCCTTCAGATGGCTGGCCACGTAACTATAGGCAATCTCCGCGGACTCCTTCATCACATCGCCCAGCTGGCCGGTGAGTTTGAAACCGCGCTGTTTGCTGTGGACCAGGCTGGCTTCCACCGAGAGGGTGGCGCCGCCCATGGAAGTCCAGGCGAGCCCGGTGACCACTCCGACACCACGTTGGGTTTTTTCCGTCTGGAAGTAGGGCTGGCCCAGAAAATCCGCCAGGTTCTTGCCGGAGATACTCAGTTTCTTTTCCCCGGCGAGCAGTTTGACGGCCGCCTTGCGGATAATCTTGTTGAGCTGCTTCTCCAGATTTCGAACCCCGGCTTCGCGTGCGTAGCCCTCGACAATTTGCCGAAGTGCACTGTCGCTGATGCGAAGTTGTCCCGATTTTACGCCGGCACGTTCAAGGGCCCGGGGCCACAGATGCTGGCGAGCAATTTGCACCTTCTCTTCGGTGATGTAACCGGACAGACGGATCACTTCCATGCGATCCAGCAACGGCCCCGGAATACTGTCCAGCGTGTTGGCAGTACAGATAAACAGGGCGTGGCTCAGGTCCAGCCGTTCATCCAGGTAGTGGTCGAGAAAGTCCTGGTTCTGTTCGGGATCCAGGACTTCCAGCAGGGCCGAGGCCGGGTCACCCTGAAAAGACTGGCCCAGTTTGTCCACCTCGTCGAGCATGATCACCGGATTGGCGGTGCCGGCTTCCTTGAGTGCCTGCACCAGTTTGCCGGGCATGGCACCAATGTAGGTGCGCCGGTGGCCCTTGATCTCGGCCTCATCGCGCATACCGCCAAGACTGAAACGATAGAACTGCCGACCGAGGGCATCGGCTACGGATTTGCCGATACTGGTCTTGCCCACACCAGGCGGGCCCACCAGCAGAATAATGGAGCCTTTCACTTCACCACGCAGGGCGCCGACGGCCAGGAACTCGACAATACGATCCTTTACATCATCCAGACCACTGTGGTGCGCTTCGAGAATGCGGCGGGCGTGTTGCAGATCCAGGTTGTCGTCACTGTACTGCCCCCAGGGCACACTGGTGAGCCAGTCCAGGTAGTTGCGGGTAACGCCATATTCCGGGGAGCCGGTTTCCAGCACCGATAGTTTCTGTAACTCGTCCTCAAATCGTTTCTGTACCGATTCCGGGGGAGCCAGCGCGCTCATGCGCTCACGGAACTCCTCGGCTTCGGCGGTTTTGTCGTCCTTGCTCAGGCCCAATTCACGCTGGATGATCTTAAGCTGCTCGCGCAGGAAAAACTCACGCTGGTGCTGACTGACTTTCTCGTTCACCTCTTCGGAGATCTGGCTTTGCAGGCGAGCGACTTCCAGTTCTTTTTTCACCAGGGTGAGCACTTTTTCCATGCGTGGTTTCAATGGCACGGTTTCCAGAATGGCCTGGAGCTCCGAACCATTGGCACTGGTCAGCGCTGCGGCAAAGTCGGTAAGCGGTGACGGTTCGCTGGGGGAAAAGTTCTGCAGATAGTGCCTCAGCCCCTCATTGTAGAGAGGGTTCAACGGCAGCAGTTCACGAATGGTATTGATGATGGCCATGCCAAAGGCGCGGATGGTTTCATCCGCCTCGGCGCGGGGTTCCGGGTAGCTGACCTCGGTCATGAAAGGCCGCTTGCGGTTCAGCCAGTGCTCAATTCGGAATCGAGTGGTGCCCTGGGCCACCATCTGGAACTGGCCGTTCTCCTCATTGAGGGCATGGACCTTGACCAGGCAGCCGTATTCCGGGAAATCCTCCTGGGTGACCGTATTCGGGTCCTTGTCGCCCACGTAGACCAGGCCCAGAGACTGGTGGGGTGTCTGGCTCACCCGTTCCAGGGTGGCTTGCCAGCGTTCCTTGTCCAGCATGACCGGTTGCACGAGCCCGGGCATAAAGGGGCGATGCTGCACGGGGATCAGGTATATTCGCTGGGGTTTCAGCTGGTCGGGCAACGCCAGGCTGCCCGAGGATTGCTCAACAGTATTGGTGTTGTCTTGGCTCATAGTGTTGTCACTTCCATTCAGCGTGGAAACAACATGGTGGCGATGGGCAAAAAATCAATTGTTGATGATCAACAGGTCGGCTGACAGGGATTTCGGGGTTTTGGTGCGGCGCTCCACCACACGGGCGTCCATCCCCGCATTCTCACACTTTTCTGCCAGGGCATAGAAGGGGGAACGTCCCGGGTCGGCAATGATTACCTGCTTGACCCCGCTGCGAAGTCCCCGGCGTATCAGGTTGAAGAGCACCGGGGTCAGTTCATCCCAGAAGCAGATATCGGCGCCAGCGATAATATCCACGTCCGCCAGCCGCTTTTTAGTGAGTTTTTCAAAGCGATCCTGCTGCCGGGTTATCTGGACCTTGTTGATCTGGGCATGTAAATCCAGATAGGGGAACACGTCCGGGTCCGCATCCACAGCGGTGACCCGGCAGCCGAAACGTTTGGCGGCAAAGATCGACAGGGGCCCCCAGCCGCAACCGATATCCATCATGTGCTCATCGGCGGACACTTTTCGTCGCGTCAGATGGTCCATGATCAGGAAGCTGGAGTTCCAGACCTTGTTGCCATGAATGGACGGTGTGTGATTGGCACGTTTCAGGCGGCGGATTTCCCGGTGGCCGGAACGCAGCAGGGTGATGCCGCGAGTGCGAATGGTATGCGGCTCTCCGGCGCGTATAACTGTTCCTGACATAATCGCTCACCAGCGGCAAAGCTAGAAACAGTAAGGTCAAGCCCGGCGGGATTCAAGCCGTATTATGCAGGCATACTATGGGCAGACAGTTTCTGGATGAATAACCATAACGATTACACCCAGATGATGAGAGAAAGTATTGCCGGTGTCAGTGGTCTCGCCGCCGGAAGAACCCGTTATTTACGTGCCCTGACAGCCATGTCTCGAGTAGCGGCTGTCTATGCCGGTGGGGTTGGCAAGGACGACCGACATCAACGGCATTGCCGGGGCGCAGATATCCTGGCGGCTCTGTGTCGTCGTAATGGGGCGTTCTGGGTCAAGGCGGCCCAGTTCTTCAGTTGCCGACCGGACGTGCTGCCGCAGGAATATATTGAAGCGTTTCAGGCGTTGCAGAATGACGCGGCGCCGGTTTCCTTTGCGCGCATCGAAAAGGTGTTGAGGAAATCCTGGGGCAGGGACTGGCGTGAGCGGTTTCGCTGGATTGAAGAAACCCCGGTGGCGGTAGCATCCATAGCCCAGGTGCATCGCGCACGCCTGGAGGATGGTACGGATGTGGCCGTGAAAGTGCGCCTGCCCGGTGTCAGCAAGCTGTTCGAGCAGGATGCAAAGGTATTTCAGGTTCTGGCGGCGATTGCGGCGCCCCGATTCCGTGAGTTCGATCTCAAACAGGCCATCGAGCAACTGTTGATCATGACTGCCATGGAATTGGATTTTCGTAACGAGGCCGCCAATACCCGGCGCTTTTCCCGCCAGCCCCATCATGACCGCATCCGTATTCCTGATTTGATCGACGGGCTGTGCTCGGAACGGATTCTGGTTACCAGCTGGGAGCAGGGCCAGCGATTGCGCAACCATCTGGATGCAAATCCGGAACAGGCAAAAGATCTGCTCTCGGTGCTGTTGACCAGCTACCTGCAGCAGGTGACCCGTTTCGGGGTCTACCAGGCGGACCCGCACCCGGGGAATTTTCTGGTCAACGATCAGGGCCAGGTAGTGATACTGGATTTTGGCGCCATCGGGGTGCTGACGCCGGATCAGGTCCGTCGCTACTCACGACTGCTTTACGGTCTGATGGGCTTTGAGGGCGAGGTGGATATTGGCGAACTCTTTGTCCAGGCCGGTTTTAAAGGCGGGAGCCCGGAAACACTGAAAGAGCTGGCACTCTTTGTGCTGACTGACAAGGTCAATCAGCAGGGGCCGGTGGCGGCCATGGGCGAGCTGATGCAGCGGTTCCGGGAGGAGCGAATCAGTATTCCCGATTCCTATATCGGCATCTCCCGGGTGTTGATTACCCTGGGGGGCTTTCTGATGAGTTATCAGGTGCCCTTTGACTGGACCCCGCCAGAGCAGCGGCGGGTGCCGTCAAAGGGAGCCTCTGAATGACGTTTTCCTGGCTCCGTCTTTCAGGCAGGCTCCCCGGTCGGATCAGATCAGGATTCCGGCTGGGCCTCACGCCAGAACACCCGGAACGCGTCGGCACTTTTGGTGGGCGCTTCTGCCATGGGCACATGGCCAATGCCATCCAGAATCACTGCCCGAGCACGGGGTAACGCTTCCAGGAACGCCTCCACGTTGTCCACGCCCAGCAGTCGGTCTTCACGGCCCCAGAGAATCAGCGCCGGCTGATTCAGGGTCGTCAGTGTACCGGTGCCCTCAAGGCTCATGCCCGGGTCCGTGTCCATGTCTTGCCAGATCTTGTCCGCCACCGGGGCATTCTCGGCCTTTTTTGCGCCCATGATGTCGATAAAGAATTCGGGAATATAAGGGGCATCTTCCATGGCCCATTTGAGCGTGGTGTGGAACTGTTCAGGGCTACGAGGGATCAGGGGATTGCTGTCACTGGAGGCGAGAATAGCCTTGAATTCCTCCGTCTGGCGGGTCAGACCGGCGGAATCCACCAGCCCCATGGAAAGCACCCGCTGCGGTGCTGCCTGCGCCAGCGCCAGGGTGATGGCGCCGCCCATGGAATTGCCGGCCACGTGATAAGCCGGAATTTCCAGGGTTTCCATCAGGTTAACCAGACGCTCGGCCTGTGCGGCCATGGTGTAGTCCAGAGTGGTAGTGCGAGTGGTTTCACCGTGGCCTGGCAGATCCGGCACCACAAAGTGGAAGTCGCCTTCCAGTTCGTTGACAAAGCGCACCCAGTTACTGGAATCGGCGCCAAAGCCGTGAATCAGCAGTACCACCGGCTTGTCTTGCTGGCCTTCACTGCGCAACAGGTGCCATTGAATGCCGTCTGCGGTCTCCACAGTCTGATCTGTGAGGCCAGCACGGCTTTTTTCCAGACCCAGGCCGGTTTCGTAGGCCCATTTTGCCAGGCCGTCACAGCCGGAAAGAAGAAGGGTGCTGACTAACAGCAGGCTGAGTTTGAATGTGTGCATGCAGGAATCCCGTTTGTTGTTTTGCCGAGCCATGAGGATAGGGGATTTTGTGGTCGAGTGTCCTTCCCTGCGGGCCAATATACCGTGCGTCGTTAATGGTTCTGAAGGCAGCCAGCAAAGACCCTATCGACTCTTCAGATTCCAGACACCGGCGGCGACAATCAGCAGCGTGCCAATGAGGGTGGTCAGGATCAGGGTCTCTCCCCAGAACATCCAGCCGAGCAGAGCAGCCCAGACTACGGAGGAATAGTTGTAGACGCCTACCTGGCCCGGACGGGCGATTTGATAGGCGGTGGTCATGGCATATTGCCCGCCGGTGGCCACCAGGCCGATGCCGAACAGCCACAGATAATCCGTGCCAACAGGCAAGGTGCTGGCCCAGGGCAGGGGCAGGGCGGAAAACAGGGTGGCGAACAGGGCAAAGTAAAACACCACGCGCTGGGCCGGTTCCGATACCGCCATACGCCGAATGCTCACCTTGGCCACGCTCATGATGGCGGCACCGGCCAATGCCACCCACATCACCGGGTTCACGCTGCCACTGCCCACATCCATGATCACCGCAACCCCGGCAAACCCGCCGATGATGGCCAGCCAGGTGTGCAGACTGATGACTTCGCGCAGCCATAACCAGGCCACGATGGGCAGGAAAAACGGCACGGTCATCTTCACCAGTACGGCTTCCGCCAGGGCAATATGCCCGATGGTGTAGAAAAAGCAGAACATGGCGGTGACGCCGGTGAAGCCGCGGATCATGTGCAGATGCAGAAAGCGGGTGCGCAGCTGGCCGAAGCCGCCACGGGAGGCAATGATCGGAATCAGAATCAGCAGGCCGAACAGATTGCGGGCAAACACGATCACCTCGGTATCGAGGTGATCGGACAGGTGCTTGATCATGGCGGCCATGACCGCCAGCAGGCCCTCGCCAAGGACCAGTAGCAGGGCGCCTTTAAGAGGCTGGTCGTTCACGGGATTACTGGCTGGCCGGCAAGGGAGTGCCCCACAGGTCGTGCTCGTCAGCGTGTTCGATATTGACCTTCAGGCGCTGGCCAGGTTTCAGATCGCTTTCCCCGTTGAGATAGACTAGCCCGTCGATTTCCGGGGCATCCGCCTGGGAGCGGGCAATGGCGCCTTCCTCATCCACTTCGTCCACCAGGACTTCCAGGGTACGGCCGATTTTCTTTTGCAGCTTGGCAGCACTGATGCGTGCCTGCACATTCATGAACCGCTCGCGGCGCTCTTCCGCCACGTCCGGGTCCACCGGGTCGGGCAGGGCGTTGGCCGGCGCGCCTTCCACCGGGGAGTAGGTGAAACAACCCACACGGTCCAACTGGGCCTCCTCCAGCCAGTCCAGCAGTATTTCGAAATCCGCGTCGGTTTCACCGGGGAAGCCGGTGATGAAAGTACTGCGCAGGGTAATATCCGGGCAGATTTCCCGCCAGCGACGAATGCGTTCCAGGGTGTTTTCGGCATGGGCTGGGCGCTTCATGTTCTTGAGAACACTGGGGCTGGCATGCTGAAAAGGAATATCCAGATAAGGAAGGATATGACCTTCGGCCATCATCGGGATGATGTCGTCCACATGCGGGTAGGGGTACACATAGTGCAGTCGTACCCAGGCACCCAGTTGGCCCAGCGCCTGACACATCTCCAGCATGCGGGTCTTTACCGGCATCCCTTGCCAGAACCCGGTCTGGTACTTGCGGTCCACTCCGTAGGCGCTGGTGTCCTGGCTGATAACCAGTAACTCCTGAACACCGGATTTCACCAGTCGTTCGGCCTCATCCATTACATCGCCAATGGGCCGTGAATCCAGTTTGCCACGCATGCTGGGGATAATGCAGAAACTGCACTTGTGATTGCAGCCTTCGGAAATTTTCAGATACGCGTAGTGACGGGGTGTCAGCTTGATGCCCTGTGGCGGCACCAGGTCCAGGAAGGGGTCGTGGTTCTGGCTGGGTGGCACCACCTGGTGAACCGCGTTGACCACCTGTTCATATTGCTGGGGGCCTGTGACAGAGAGTACCGAGGGATGCACCTTGCGGATGGTATCCTCTTCCACGCCCATGCAACCGGTGACAATGACCTTGCCATTTTCGCTCAGGGCTTCACCAATGGTTTCCAGGGACTCGGCCTTGGCATCGTCGATAAAACCACAGGTGTTGACCACCACCACATCCGCATCGTCGTAACTGGGTGTGACCTCGTAGCCTTCCGTGCGAAGCTGGGTCAGAATACGTTCAGAGTCCACCAGGGCCTTGGGGCAACCCAGGCTGATGAAACCGACTTTACCGGACATAGTGATACCTCGAGATTGGCTACCGTTCGCTGATGGCTGACACTGGCTGGGCGAACGGGGGCGCAATTCTACCGCCGTCACCGCTTTGAAGCCATGCCACAGGGCTGGTCTATCAGACAGGAGGTTTTTGATGCGCTGTTTTGTCGGCGTACCGGTGACCGGGCCCCTGGCCCGGGAATGCAAGGAGCTTGCCCTGGGGTTGCCGCGTGCCACCCCTCGACCCAATCTGCACATGACGTTGGCCTTTCTGGGGCAGTGCACCCCGGCTGGAGTGGGCCGGCTGTCTGCAGAATTACGGTCGTTGGCCGACCGCTTTGCGGCCTTTGACCTGACCTTTGATCGTTGTGAACCCTTCCCCGCAGAACAGGGTCCATTCCTGGCGCTGACCGCTACCTGTTCAGAGGCGCTCAGCGCGCTGCATGAGGGGCTATGGGAATGTCTTGGCCGACAGGGCATTGATCGCGAACAGCGCGCCTTTCGCCCGCACATTACCCTGGCGAAGCCGGGGCTGGCCCTTGCGACGCAAACCGGCGCCTGGCAGTTGACCGTAGATCAATTATGTTTGTACCAGAGTGAGTTGATCCAGGGGGAGGTTCCTACCTATCGGCCTCTCTCCCAGCACCCTTTGGCGGGGTGACAGGAATCGGAATGAGGGATTGCCGGTTGAATTTTTCCTCGGCACCTGCAAGGTTGGAGCCTCTGCAAAACCGGACCCAAGGAGTCTTACCATGGAGCTAGTCAGTAACAGTCTCACCGATCAGGCTCCCATAGCTGAAAAGTTTGCCTTTGCGGTGATTGACCCGGACAACCATGTGGCCTTGTCCAGCAACATCAATCCTCATCTGGCCTGGAAAGGCGAGCCTCCAGGAACCCGTTCCTTCGCGGTGATCTGTCACGACCCGGATGTGCCCAGCGCCGGGGACGATGTGAACCAGGAAGACCGTGAGGTGCCTGCGGACTTGCCCCGGGTGGATTTTTATCACTGGACCCTTTTCGATATTCCCGCAGACCAGAGCGAAATCATGGAAGGCAGCCATTGTGAGGGGATCACCCCGCGGGGCAAGTCGGGACCGTCTGCTCCCCAGGGGCTGCGACATGGTCTCAATGACTACACCAGCTGGTTCGCCGGCGATGGTGAGATGGAGGGGAACTATTTCGGTTATGACGGCCCCTGTCCGCCCTGGAACGACAGTATCGTTCATCGCTACGTCTTTACTGTCTATGCCCTGGATGTGGACAAGCTGCCGGTGGCAGATGACATGAGCGGAGCGGCGATTGTGGCCGCCCTTGAGGGGCATGTGCTGGACAAGGCCAGTATCACGGTGAGCTACACACTGAATCCGCGACTGGCTGACTGAACCTGCCATGTGCAGACACAAAAAAGGCCGCTTTCGCGGCCTTTTTTGTAGACCCTTCGGCGAGGGTCTGAATTGGTCGGAATAGCAGGATTCGAACCTGCGACCCCTACGTCCCGAACGTAGTGCTCTACCAGGCTGAGCTATATTCCGGATCTTGTGCTGGCGCATTCTAGCAGCGAAATTTCAAAATACCATACCTAAATAACCGTCGCCGGCCTGTTTGCGCAGATTCTGGTCAACGACGGGCAGGGCAGGCAGAATGCGCCGCCTGAACGACACAACCGGGAACGGTATGACAACCTTTGAGCACCCCTGGGGCCGATTGACACTGCAGCGCTGGCCCCGACGCCGCAATGACCCTCTGCAAGCCTGGGATAATGCGGATCTCTACCTGCTGAATACCTTGAAAGCGCGGGCGCTTGGGCCGTCCACGCTGGTGGTGAATGACCAGCAGGGAGCATTGGCATTGGCGTCACTTCAGCAGGGGCCTGTGGTGAGTACCGGCGATTCTTTTCTGGCCCGGCGGGCCCGCTGTCATAACCGGGATCTGAACGGGCTGCCGGAGGAGGGGAGGCATCTGTGGCCCTTCGATCCTCTCCCGGAGTCTCCGGATCAGGTGATCATGCGGGTTCCCAAGTCATTGGCATTACTGGAATGGCAGTTGCAGTGGCTGAGTGAGCAGCTGGCAAAAGACACGCCGGTCTGGCTGTCGGGGATGGACAAGCACCTGCCTCGCCAGCTGGTGCCGTTGATGCAACTGTATCTGGGCAATGGTCGGGCAGAGCTGGGCTGGAAAAAAGCCCGCTTGTTCAGTGCCGTGGCGCCTGGTGAGCGGCTGGCCGAGGCGCCGTACCCCACCGCGGTGGAGGGCCCCATGGGGCCGTTGACGGTGCATGCGGGCGTGTTTGCCCAGCAGCAGCTGGATATCGGGGCGCGGTTTTTCCTCGAGCACCTTCCCGGCACTCTGTCAGCGGGGACCAAGGTGGCGGATCTTGGCTGCGGCAACGGGGTGATCGGGCTGTCGCTGCTTCAGGCACACCCGAGCAGTCATCTGGTGTTCTGCGACGAATCCTGGCTGGCCCTGCAAAGCGCCCGTGACAATGTGGCCAGGTATTGCCCGGAAAGCACCTGCGACTTTCATCTTGGTGATGGCCTGGCCGAGTACGATGAGCGTTTTGATCTGATCCTTCTCAACCCGCCGTTTCATGAAGGGCATGTGGTCGGTGATCACGTGGCGCGGCGGTTGTTCCGGCAATCGAAACAGGCGCTGAACACTGGCGGAGAACTGCGGGTGATCGGTAATCGCCATCTGGGCTACCACAAATTACTGGGCAAGCTGTTTGGCAAGGTAGAGGTGTTGGGCAGCAACCAGAAATTCGTCGTTTGGCGCTGTTCGTAGGGTGCATTGAGCCTAGGGCGAACTGCACCGAACCGGCGCTCGAATGGTGCAGTTCGCTTTAGGCTCAGTGCACCCTGCATTTTCCGATTCCCCGTTGTGCGGCCCTATAGGGCGATTTCTTCAAACGAGCTCACTACCCGGTGCTGGCTTTCCCCCTGACTGCCTTCCCGGTCCAGTCGGATTGTCTGGAATCCCGCTTCCGCGGCCGCATCAAGCTCTGCTTCTATATCCGACAGGAACAGTAATTGTTCCGCCGGCAAACCGATGGCCTGCTGAATCGTGCGGTAGCTGTCTACTTCCTGTTTATGGCCGGAGGTGGTGTCGAAATAGCCGCAGAGCAGGGCGGTCAGGTCCCCCGCATCGCTATAGCCGAAGAACAGCTGCTGGGCGGCAATGGAACCGGAAGAATAGACATACAGGTCCAGTCCCTGCTGCTTCCAGGCTCGCAGGGCCGCGGCGGTATCCGGGTAGAGGTGAGCGGTGTAATCCCCATTTTGATAGCCGGCCTTCCAGATCATTCCCTGCAGGGCTTTTAGCGGTGTGGCCTTGCGGTCCTCGCTGATCCACTGCTGGAAGAGGGCATTGGCGGCGGCCGGACTGCCCAGACTCTGGCCGCTTTCCTGCTCGGCCGCTCGCAGCTGAGCCTGTACCTCCGGTTTGTCCCAGTGCGTTTCCAGAAACGCCGGAAGTTGCCTGGCAGCATAGGGAAACAGCACTTCCTTGACGAAGGAAATGCTGCTGGTGGTGCCTTCAATGTCGGTGACAATTGCCTTGATCATGGGGATCCTTACTTTCAAGCCTCAACAGGCTCTGCAGGGGCGGAGCGTTGCGAACAAGCACTGAAGTGACGAGTGACCCGGTGCAAGTTTCGAAAGGCAAAGGTCTGATGCTCGTGCTTGGATTTCGCAACTCGCAACTCGCAACTCAATCGCTTCGCGACTCAAGCGTCGCTCCTGCAGGCAGCGAGGGGATTAGCCCAAACGGTTGAACCGCTGTGCGATATCGCTACCGGTAAAATTGGCCACCCAGCCCTCCGGATTATTGAACAGGCGGATGGCCACGAAGCGCGGATTGGGCCCCATATCAAACCAGTGCGGCGTGTTGGCAGGAACGCTGATCAGGTCCCCCTTGGTGCAGAGCACCTCGTAGACCCGCTCGCCGATGTGCAGGGTAAACAGGCCCTGACCTTCCACGAAAAAACGTACCTCGTCTTCACTGTGTCGATGTTCTTCCAGAAACTTCTGACGGAAAGCCGCCTTTTCCGGGTGATCGGGCACCATGCTGACCACGTCCACAGTCTGGTAGCCTTCTTCCGCGATCAAGCGATCGATATCTGCCTTGTAGGCGGCAATCACTTCTTCCTGCTGCGGATTATCCGACAACTCTTGTGTGGCCTGCCATTGCTCATAGCGAATGCCTGCATCGGCCAACACTTTGGCCATGGCTGCCTTGTCAGTCAGGTGTTGTTCAAGGGTGTCAGGCTGACTGTCTTGAAAGATTTTCAGTTCGCTCATGGGGTCATACTCCTTGCAAACGGCGACGATCCAGCTCTACGGCGAGCAAGGTCTCCAGCGCTTCAAGTTGACGGTAACAGGTGGGTAAATCCCGTGCCCAGGTGTAAAGGCCATGACCGCGGATCAGATAGGCGTGGCTAATGCCATCGTCCGCCATGGCGGCATCCACCTGATCGGCCAGGGTGGCGATATCCTGGGTATTATCAAACACAGGAATCCGTAGCCGGCTGTCATGGGTGGTATAGCCGTCCAGAGCCTTGAGCAGCTCATAGCCTTCCAGGGTGATGCTGTTGGCAGGCCAGTGCATGGTCAGCACAGTACTGGCATGGCTGTGGGTATGCAGGACAGCCCCCACGTTGTCATGGCGACGGTAAAGCTGGGTGTGCAGCAGGGTTTCGGCCGAGGGTTTGCCGTCGCTGACGGCCTGGCCATCCATGTCCACGGCCATGATATCGGTTTCCTGCAGCAGGCCCTTGTCCTTGCCGGAACGGGTAATGGCGGCATGGGTGGCATTCAGGCGCACGGAGTAGTTGCTACTGGTGGCCGGCGACCAGCCATGTTGATAGATACGCTGTCCCACGGCGGCCAGAGCCCGGGCAGCTTCACGGTAATCGGCAGTAGAGTAGGGGCGATCAGTCATGCGGTTATCCACGAAGATGGGCCATCAGTGTAGCGGTGCTGGGGTTCTGGATCACGCCTCGCTCGGTGACGATGGCGGAGATCAACGCAGCCGGGGTCACATCAAACGCCGGGTTGTACACGGGACAATGGGCCGGCGCCAGGGTCTTGCCTTGAATGCTGCGGACTTCGCTAGCGTCGCGCTCTTCGATGACAATATGGCTGCCGTCCGGGAGTTCCGCATCCAGAGTCGACAATGGCGCTGCCACGATAAAAGGAATGCCATGGTGACGCGCCAGTACGGCCAGATTGTAGGTGCCGATCTTGTTGGCCGTATCGCCATTGGCGGTAATGCGGTCTGCGCCCACGATCACGGCCTGTATTTTGCCCTGCTGCATGAGCTGACCTGCGGCACTGTCTGCCACCAGGGTAACGGGAATGCCGTCGTTGAGCAGTTCCCAGCTGGTCAGGCGGCTGCCTTGCAACCAGGGCCGGGTTTCTCCGGCGTAGACTCCCTGCAGGTTTCCCCGCGCCCACGCCGTACGGATGATGCCGAGCGCTGTCCCATGGCCGCCGGTCGCCAGGGCTCCGGTGTTGCAGTGCGTGTAGACGCTGGCGTTGTCTGGAAGCAGGTCGGCACCCAGCTCGCCCATGCGCTGATTGGCTGCCAGGTCGTCCTCGTGAATGGCCTGGGCGTCCGCTTTCAGGGCGTTGACCAGGGCTTGCCCGGACTGATCAGCGGCCAGCGTCTGCAGGCGCTCCAGGGCCCAGAACAGGTTGACGGCGGTTGGCCGGCTGGCGGCGAGAGTGGCGATGGCCGGGGCCAGCGTCGCTGCGGATGCACTATCACCCAGGCGTGCGGCTTCCAGTGCCAGGCCATAGGCGGCGGTAATGCCGATGGCAGGTGCGCCGCGGACCACCATGTCCCGAATGGCGCTGGCGGCATCATCGCTGCCATGCACAGGCAGCCAAACGGTTTCCGCGGGCAGTCGCCGCTGATCCAGTAACTCAAGGTGGTCGTCATGCCAACGGATGGCAGCGCTGTTAATCGCCATCAGTGATGTCCTCGTCATGTCCGTCAGGGTGTTTCAGCGGTGTTCTGTGGTATTTGCGACGTATCCAGTTGGCAGCCCGGAACACGCCAGGGCGGCGCATGATAGCGCGTTCCAAACGGTATTTCCCTGGAAAGGTGCTGGCCATCAGGGCGATCAGAATGGTGAGCAGCCCTTGCCCGGGAAGCACCAGCATCAGGATGCCGGCTACCAGCAATACTACCGCGATCACGTTTCGAATCACCCAGAAAAACCAGGCAAGAGGGCCGCGATTGGCGTGTGGCAAGTAGCTCTCGGTGAAGTAATCCGCAGGCATGCGCAGCAGCAGCCAGGGAATGGCAACACAGGAGGCCAGAGCCATGACAAACCCGGTGATTGTGAGTGCTGGCACCCAGGGTTCCAATTGCTGGGCCAATGGCGCCAGCCAGGCAGGTAACTCTGCGTTCAATGGGCCTCCGGTTTGCGGTGCTGTGCAGAGAGAGTGTGCCGCGTACAATGCGGCTATGCTCGGGGATTTTCAATCCCGCAAATGTCACTTTTATCCTCACATACCCCTAGGAGAATCTGTTATGGCCCAGGCCGGACAACTCATACTGGCAGCGCTCATCGGGCTGTTGATTGGCGCTGCGCTGGGTTTGGGGCTCTGGCGGTTATGGTTGGCCCGTCGCCAGGCAAGGGAAACGCGAGCCCAGCAGGTGCATATCATTGAAAGCCTGGAGGTGTTGTGTCGCGCCGTAGAGCAGAAACAGGTGGAGCTGAGTGAAGCCTCCATTCGCATCAGTGCGTTGCTTGACTGCCTGCCTGACAGCATTGAACCGAAGGTAGACCTTGCGGCCATTCACCAGTTTGCCGAGACGTGCCGCCAGTTTGACCGTGGTGAGCAGCGGCAGGAACTCACGCCGCGAGCCCGTTTTCAGCAGGACTCCCGTCGCTGGCAAATGGAAGAGGACCAGAATGAAGTGATCAATCAGGCGACCCGGCGTTTGGCCAAGGTGCTGCCGGCCTGGCGCAGTGGTTTGGGAATCCGGGGAGGCGCTGAATAATGCCTGGCTTACCCGGTCTTTCAGGCTGGGCACGCAGGGCGTTATTCCGTGGCTACCGGGTTACGGGGTGCTGGCGAGATATCTGAATGAGGTCATTTCAATACGCCCCCGTACGAACAGATTCTCCTGATGATCCATGCGGACCATGAAGTAATCCAGCTCTCTGGCGGCCCAGAATCGTGAACGTTTACTGCGCTCAGGGTAGTCCCTCTCTATGCTGGCTGCATCCCACTCGCCAGCGGGGGTCTCCAGGATTTCCTCACCTAAAGAGCGGTACTGATAGTGCGTCATGCCATCAGGTTCCGCCACCTGGTAGCTGAAGGCGGTATCGCCTCTGGCCATATTGCAGCGTGCCATCATGGCCACGCTGAGTGCATCCAGAGCATTGTCCACTAAAGGGTAAACGGCCTTGCTTCCTTGCGCTTCGCCTTCTTTCCAGTCAAAGCGGATTTCGCCTTCCCGACGCATGCCAAAACCGGCGCTGGCATGGCGATAGTGGTACGGACGGGCACTACAGTCATGCCAGCGGAAGGTGGCAATTTCTTCATGTTGGAATAGCCGATTTTCAATTTGGAAGTGCAGTTGGTAATCCTGATCACTCTGCGTCAGGCGAATGGTGGCATCGAGGCCTAGCGGGATACCATTGACGACAACCCGGTACTGGGCTTCAGCGGGTTGCAGTGTCATCGGGAAGGAGGAGGTGGGGGTCTCTGCTTCCGCAAAAAGTGACTGGGACGCCAGAAGAACCAGGCCCGTCAGCAGCCGTAAGGGCCTGAAAATTACAGTAAGATTCGCCACTTTCCCTGTGTCCGCCAGTTAAACGAGTATGGATCATAGCACGCTACACATTACCTTCGAGGCATCACCACCACTTCAGCAATCCATTGAGCAATTTATTGATGGCATGCTGGCTGCCCCGCATCGTTGTCATCTGGAACAACTGGATGCGCTGGTCGCGCCTTTTGTTGATGAGGTGCTGTCGGTGTTTTTCAAAGGTCCCCTTGAAGCCGCCCAAGCAAAGGGTGCTTCGGCAAGGCTGATTCTAGGTGCCATGCGTGTCATCAACCGCTCGGCGGACAGTCTTGTTGGACGGTTGCTGAAAAATACCTCCGTCGCTGAACAGCTTGCCCTGGCGCGGTACTTCTCCAATTTGCGCCATTATCAGCAGGACAGGCTGTATGTGGCCTATCCGCTATGCCCATCGATGGCTGAAAAAGCCAGTCTGGTGTTCCAGGCCAGCCTGCAGGGTGAGGAGGACATGGCGGCACTGCTTGACGTGTTGCAGGCCATCAATGACGGGGCGATCACTCATTTTATGGATAACTCTGTGTGTTGTCTGACATTGGGACGAGTAAACCGTGCACTCGTCGCCGCTGCTCGTGTTACAATTTGTAAAGCTACAGCGTCCGCCACCCACAAAGGGCTGCCGGGCATGGAGGCCAGCGCCAGGAAGGCGGTGGTACATTATTTTGATCAGATGCTGATACGGTTCGATGATGGATAGCAGGGAAAATCGCGGCGCCAATCGTCGCAAGCTGGCACGAATCCACACCCAGATGCGGGTGGACATCTTTCGACATCGCCTGATTGGTGGGTGGCGCTTTCTCACCCGCGCCAAGGCCATGGACTATAACCGTTACGGCGTTGGACTGACGTCTCCGGTGAGTCTGTCGCCGGGAACCCGCCTCAAGCTGGATCTCTATGCGCCGGGAATGATCCTGCGACAGGTCTCTGCCGAGGTGGTCAGTTGCCAGCGGGTAGGGCAGGCGTACCGTATTGGGCTTCGCACCTATTCCAATCTGCGTGAACTGGCGGGCGATGCTCGCCAGCATCAGATTCGCTATCTGGCAGGTATGGAAGAACAGCTTTTACCCCAAGGGTAACCGCTTCATGAAACCAAAAAAGCCGCCCTTGGGCGGCTTTTTTGGTTTCGGGGCAGCCTAGCTGCCGGAGGAGGGCGCTGCTGCTTTCTTCTTGGCAGGTGCGCGCTTGGCAGCCGCTTTTTTCTTGGTTGCTGCTTTCTTGGCGGGGGCCTTTTTGGCAGCGGCTTTCTTTTTCGCAGGTGCCTTGCGAGTGGCGGCTTTCTTCGTTGCAGCGGCCTTTTTCTTGGCAGGTGCCTTGCGGGCAGCTGCCTTCTTGGGGGCGACTTTGCGCTCGATTTCCTTGGCACGCTTTTCCAGGTCTTTTTCGTACTGGCCGATCACCCGTGACAGGCTGTGTGCCTGTTTGGCGGTGGCTTTCAGCACGCGAACCTCGGTTTCCAGAATACGCTTGCGGCCTTCTGAGGCTTCAACCTGCTTGCGGGCATCCTCGGCTGCCTTGCGAGCCCGCTCAATCTGCTTCTTGACGGTAGCAGTGGCTCGTTCACGGTATTCAGCCTGGAGCTTTTCAAGCTTGGCGAAGTACTCCCGTTGGCGCTTCATTTCCTGGTTCAGGCGATCGCGCACCTTCTCCAGTTGTTTCTCAAGTTGACTGATCTGTTTCTCGCGTTCCTTGTCGAAGCGCTCAGCCAGCTTGCGAATCTGAGCCTGAAGTTCCTCGACAGTATCTTTCACCTTGCTAGCAGCCATGGATGACTCCCTTTCCCCTTCGGATTGTTCGTAGTGGCTTTGTGCCGGAGAGCAGCAATGCCCTGTTTCAATGCTAACGTGCAACGCCGTTGCTGTAGCAACTTTATGCCACATCCCAGCACTGAACAACCATTGATCAATTTCCTGATCATGCTAATGGCAATTTTTCTCTGCCAGTGACCATTTTCAATGCCGGCTGAGGAGCCGCTGAATCACTCCTGTGTACTCATCGTTTCCTCCTGGCTGCGGTCTCTGCTCTTTGGGTAAAGATCGTGAACCAGACTGAAAGGTTAAGCATGCAGGGAGTGATAAGGAGGCTGCCCAAGGCCGGTTGCGAATTGCCCAACGGCACAGGATACTGAGCTAAATACACTGACATGAGAGCCATGATGCCGGTTTCCTTTGATGGCAAGTTGGTTGTAGCGATCAGCTCACGCGCCCTGTTCAACCTGGCTGACAGCCATCGGGTCTATCTGGAAGAGGGGCTTGAGGCCTTTCAGGATTACCAGACCCGCCACGAGGATGATGTACTGGAACCGGGGGATGCCTTCCCTCTGGTGCAGAAATTGCTGGCCATCAATGAGCTGAAGGAAGGCAAGGGCCGGGTGGAAGTGATTCTGTTGTCACGCAACAGTTCGGACACCGGGCTGCGGGTCTTCAATTCCATTGAACACTACGGGCTGCCCATTACCCGCGCCGCCTTTGCCGGGGGGCAGAGCCCTCACCGCTATGTTTCTGCATTCGGCGCCCATCTGTTTCTCTCTACTGATCCGGATGATGTGCAGCAGGTGCTGGAAGCCGGTTACGCTGCCGCGACGATCCTTTCCGGTGGGCAGTGCCAGCGCCCGGATGGCATTCTGCGGATCGCCTTTGACGGCGATGCCGTGTTGTTTTCCGATGAGTCTGAACAGATTTTCCAGAGTGATGGACTGGAAGCCTTTACCGAAAACGAGAAACGTTCTGCCCGTCAGCCCTTGGACGGAGGGCCCTTCAAACCCTTCCTGGCTGCATTGCATCAATTGCAGACCAGCTTTCCCGTTGCGACCTGCCCAATCCGGACCGCCCTTGTGACGGCCCGTGGAGCGCCGGCTCACGAGCGGGTGGTACGGACACTGCGGGACTGGAATATCCGTCTTGATGAAAGCCTGTTTCTGGGAGGGTTGCCGAAAGGGGATTTTCTGCGAGCTTTTGGGGCAGATGTGTTCTTTGACGATCAGCAGGGCCATTGCGAATCCGCCGCTCGTCATGTGGCCGCAGGACATGTTCCCCACGGGGTCGCCAACCGGCGTAAAACCGGAGAAAGTTGACTTCCCTGCGGCAGAGGTCTGGTCCTTTGCCAAAACGACTTGCGAAAGCTATTCCCTGCGCTGATGGGAGTTGTCCTGGCCGCCCGTCAAAACACCGCATATTTGACTCCCAACGCCAACAACACTGTGACCAACAGTGGATGCATGATGTGGCTGGGGACCCGGTGACCCACATGGGTGCCGATGTAAATTGCCGGCAGGGACCCCATCAGCAGAGCTAACAGCAGACCCGGATCCACATGACCAAGAGCCAAGTGGCCCAGGCCAGCAACGAGAGTCAGCGGGACCGCATGGGCCAGATCGGTGCCCACCACTTTAACGGGTGCCAGGGCAGGGTAGAGAATCAGCAAGACGGCTGTACCGATGGCGCCGGCACCCACAGAGGACAGGGTTACGAAAACCCCCAGCAGAATCCCCATGGCCACCGTCCATGCCCCGGCCCGCTGTTGTACGGACCCCATAAAGCTGGCCGATTGCGGGTTCGCCAGGGCCTGCAGACGATGCTTGAACAGTAGCACCAGAGCGGTGACGATCAGGGTTATGCCTAATGCCGTTGTCAGTAACGGGGCATAGTCACCCGCATCAGACGCCAGTAACCACAGCGTTGCAGCGGTGAGCAAGGCGGCCGGGATGCTGCCGGCTGCCATGCGCTTCAAAATGGTCCAGTCCACGTTGCCGCGGCGGGCATGCATCACCATACCCGAAGATTTGGTTATAGCGGCGTAAAGCAGGTCGGTGCCAATGGCAACCTGGGGCGGGAAACCAAACAGGAGCAGTAGTGGCGTCATCAACGATCCGCCTCCGACTCCGGTCAGGCCAACGGCAAAACCGACCAGGGCACCGGCGCCTATATAGAGAAGCAGCTCCGGTTGCAGTAGCGGCATAAAGTACTCCATATGGGAGAAAGACTTGACGGAGACACTGTAAAGACGGTTATCTATGCTTTGAACGAATAATTATTCATATTTTTATAACCAGGTTAGGTTGTCGTTACGAAAACCCCACACCGGGTGGCGACGGATCCGGGAGCCGTGTTCCGATTGCGGAGGCAAGGATGAAATTGCAGCAATTACGCTACATTTGGGAAGTGGCCCGCCATGATCTGAATGTATCTGCCACTGCCGCGGCCCTTTTCACGTCCCAGCCGGGAATCAGCAAGCAGATTCGCATGCTTGAGGATGAACTCGGCGTCGAAGTCTTTGCCCGCAGCGGCAAGCATTTGACCCATATCACCCCGGCAGGCCAGGCGATTCTGAAGATTGCCGGAGAGATTCTTCAGCAGACTGAATCGATTCGTCGTGTTTCCCAGGAATTCCGTGATGAATCCCGGGGTGAACTGAGCATCGCCACTACCCATACCCAGGCCCGTTATGCGCTGCCGCCGGTGATACAGCAGTTCACCGGGCGTTTCCCGGATGTTTCCCTGCATATGCATCAGGGCACGCCGATGCAGATTTCCGAGATGGCCGCCAATGGCAGCGTGGATTTCGCCATTGCCACGGAAGCCCTGGATCTGTTCACGGACCTGGTCATGATGCCCTGTTATCGCTGGAACCGAACCGTGGTGGTGCCGGAGGGTCACCCGCTGACCAAGGTCAAACCGTTGACCCTGGAAGCGCTGGCGGAGTACCCCATTGTCACCTATGTGTTCGGTTTCACGGGGCGCAGCAAGCTGGACGATGCCTTTGTCGACAAGGGGCTGGAACCGAAGGTGGTGTTCACCGCTGCAGATGCGGACGTGATCAAAACCTACGTCCGCCTGGGCATGGGGGTGGGTATCATCGCCCATATGGCCGTGGACCCGGTGGAGGACAAGGGCCTGGTCGCGCTGGATGCCGGTCATCTGTTCGAATCCAGCACCACGCGCATCGGTTTCCGTAAGGGCACCTTCCTGCGCGGGTTCATGTATGACTTTCTGGAAGCCTTCGCTCCTCATCTCACCCGTGATCAGGTGGATGCCGCCATCAAGGCCCCCAACCGGGAAGAAAGAGAGGCGCTGTTCGAGGGCATTGAGTTGCCCATACGCTAATCCCTCAGAACCGCTTACGGTTTCCATTCGTGTTGTCCTGCCTGAAAGGGAAGAGTCCCGGCAGCACTGGCGGCCTTCCCGTGCCAGCCTGGCCAGCAAGGCCCTCACAGGTTAAGCCAAGCTGAATGTGGCCAGTCGTTGCAAAGCGCATCGCCCGCCGCTACATTGTGCGCGCCTTATTCACCCAAAGGGGAAAACCGTGGAATTGCTGTGCCTGGACCTGGAAGGGGTGTTGATCCCCGAAATCTGGATCAACTTTGCGGAAAAGACCGGTATTGAGGAGCTTCGAGCCACCACCCGGGATATTCCGGACTATGACGAGTTGATGCGGATGCGCCTGCGGCTGCTGGACGAACACGGCTATGGCCTGCCGGATATTCAGGCGGTTATTGATACCCTGGAGCCTCTGGAAGGTGCCAGGGAGTTTGTCGAGTGGGCTCGCGAGAACTTCCAGCTGATCATTCTTTCCGACACCTTCTACGAGTTCGCCAGGCCGCTGATGAAGAAGCTTGGCTGGCCGACCCTGTTCTGCCATCGCCTGGAAGTGGACGGCAATGGCCGGATCACCGACTATAAATTGCGCCAGAAAGACCCCAAACGGGCATCCATCAAGGCATTTCATTCCCTGAATTACCACTGTATCGCGGCAGGTGACTCCTACAACGACACCACCATGCTGTCAGAGGCGGAGCAGGGGATCCTGTTTCATGCTCCCGACAATGTGATCGCCGAATTTCCCCAGTTCCCTGCCGTGCACAGCTATGAGGACCTGAAGAAGGAAATCGTCAAGGCCAGCCCCCGGGATATCCCGCTGTAACACAGTGGCCCTGGCCAGGATGGCAGAGTCAAAAAAGCCGCGCCCAATTCTGGGCGCGACTTTTTTGAGGGTGGAATGCAACGCTGCTTTCTAGAGAAATCGTTCCTCCAGTGCGCCCATCAGCTTGGCGACCTTAAAGCGGCTTTCCTCATATTCGGCCTCTGGCACTGAATCGAACACAATCCCCCCTCCGCCATGGCAGTAGAGCCTGTCACCTTCGGTCTGCAGCGTGCGAATCAGGATGTTGCTGTCCAGATTGCCCTGGTTGTCCATCCAGAAGAAGCTGCCGCAATAGGCGCCGCGGGGCACGGGTTCCAGCTCGGCAATTATCTCCATGGCCCGTTTCTTCGGGGCGCCGGTAATGGAGCCACCGGGAAAAGCGCCGAGCAGGGCGTCCAGGGGAGACAGGTCCTGGCGCAGGGTGCCGGTCACGGTGCTGACCAGATGCTGAACATTGCTGAAACGCCGTAACTCGAAGAGTGGGTCGGCCTGGACGCTGCCCGGTTCACAGCAGATTCCCAGGTCATTGCGCAGCAGATCCACAATCATCAGGTTTTCGGCCCGATCCTTCGGGTTGGACAGCAGTTCCGCACCGAACGCCTGGTCTTCCTCAGGGGTTGTCCCTCGTGGCCGCGATCCCTTGATCGGTTCGGTCACTACCTGCCTGCCGCGGATGGACAAGAACCGTTCAGGCGAGACACCGAATACCTGGTTATCACCCGTATCAAAGTAACAACTGTGCGGGGCAGGGTGGGCGTCGCGCAATCCCAGCCAGGCAACCAGGGGATTCCCCGTGAATTCGGTGCAGAAGCGCTGGGACAGATTGACCTGGTAGCAGTCCCCGGCGGACAGGTAGTCCTTGATCTGACTCAGGCTATGCAGATATTGCTCCCGGCGTTGCTCCTCCCGAAAGGTTCCACAGAGGCTGAACTGGCCTTTGAGAGCGGCTTCTGAACCGCTTACGGCCGTTGGCAATTCCCGGTAAAGGTGGATCACTGCAGGCATCACCGAAGGGGCAGACCTGCCAGTCTCGGTCACGGCGGACGTTGCGCTAACCTCTCTTAACCAGGCGCCGGCCTCATAGGGCAGGATCCCGGCTGCAAAAAGAAACCCGTCAGCCAGCGCCTCTTGAGTGTCAGTCACACAGCGCATGAGTTCCGCCTTGTTGTTGGCAGTTAACGTCAGATCCGGTCGCTGGAGCGCGACCAGACCGTCTGTGCTATTAAAGAGGCAGCTCGGTGTCATTGCTGTAACCCGGTGAAAGTGCGAGCTAGTCTACCTGCCATGGTCGGACTTGCCCAACCTTGTTACCGCGCGTAACAGGTAGACTTATTCTTTTTTCCTGTTTACATGCGTTCATGGCTGTGACTGTGGTTCCAATAACAATATTAGTTATTAAAAACAGATAGATACGAGCTTATTCTGGTAACAACAACTTTTGTAACGGGAGCATTTGTTTTTGTAACTGTTGTGTTAACTTAGAGGCGTGCCCTGACAAGCGTGGCACCCGAACGATTACAACAAAACGTTGTGCACACGAGGAGATTACAATGAAATTCAAGAAGCTTGCTCTGGCGGCCGCCGTTGCAGCCCTTCCGGCTACCGGTTTTTCCATGGAAGCCATGGAAGACAGCGCGCTGTCCGGTGTGACTGGTCAGGACGGTATCGTTGTAGATATCAGTGCAAATATTGATGCTGATGTAGTGATCCATGACAGGGGCGGTTTTACTGGCTATGCAAATGATGGCGCCATCGTTATGGACGGTTTTAGTATTGATGATGGGGCTGGCGGTAATGCGTCTATTCGTCTGGATATTGATGCTGGCGATAGTGCGGTAACTGGAACTGCTCCGATTTTGCAGGTTGCCGTCAGCATGCCTACTGGTGTAACTATCAATACTGGCACGATTAAAGTTGCTAATAGTGAAAGGGACGACGGGACTCCAGATTGGGGTTGGGATGCTGCCACCGAAGAGTCAATCATTGATCCAATTTCGATTGCCTTGGGTGCAGGTACATCGCTTAATATTCAACTTGGTAATGAGTTGCAGAGCGTTGGCGGTACCAACACTAATATGATCGCTCTAAGTTCGACAATTACTGGTGGTTTGAAGCTCGGTGATGCAAGTGACGCCACTAACAATTTGGCTATTGTCGATGCAGCAACTGCTGGCAGTAATGCGGGTGGTGGCCGTTTGGGCGCAAGCGAAATTTTGATTACAGACGCTAGTAGCACAAATCTTACGGCTAATGTTGGTATTGATGTAAGTTCTTCTGGCTTGGTTGTTGATATGTCCGGTAGCTCCCCGATGGACATCAAAATGTCGGACGTGATTCTTGGTGACGCTGCCGGTAACTACTTAGGCGATGTTGCGATTCTGGGTCTGGACATGTCCTCATCTACTGTGACCATCTCTGGTAAGTGATCTGAAGTGCTGGAGACTACGCTTATGAGTTAATGTTTCGAATTGGCTCATTGCAGGTTTAAGGCTTGTTTCTGATTAGTCCGGCTTCCTTTCACTGGAAGCCGGATTTTTTATTGTGGCTTATATAGATAGGAAAACGAAAGCGCGTTTAATTTTGTTGCTGTCATCTCTTTCGATGAAAGCCCTGTCGAAGGGATGCTAATTACTGAGTTCAGCAGCTGGGTGAGAAAGACTTTGATTCCTGTCGGAGGCTTGGGCTGAGGTGTGTTTCTTTGGGCAAGGGCCGCAGTTGGCTGCATCGCCAACCCTGTCTGTCTGAATAGGTGGTTGCCTGCCTACGGGTACATGGTTAACATGTCTGCCTATGTTGGAAACAAACAATAACAATAATAGCGGATAACTTGCCATGCTGACGTCCATGCTGGGTGTAGCGCTGATCTACTTTGCGGCCAATGAGTCGGTTGTGGTCGAGCCCCCTGAAAAAGGCGTGATCTACTACGAGCACCCCACTGGTGACGGTCCTCTCCGTGAGCGGGGGTTACCCGTCAAACCGGTTTCCGAATTCCGTTATCATAATGTCACACGCCAGGCGTACGATTATTCCTGTGGCTCTGCTGCATTGACGACCGTGCTGAATCAATATCTTGGACGCCAGTTCCAGGAGCGCCAGATAATGGAAGGGCTTCTGCGGTTCGGCGAAACCGAGAAGATTGTCCAGCGGCGAGGCTTTTCGTTATTGGATATGAAACGATTGGCAACGGCTCTGGGTCATCCCAGTGGTGGCTTCAAGGCGGAAATCAAGGACATCAAAACGCTCGACCACCCCGCCATCGTGCCTATCGCCTATGGGGGCTTCAAGCACTTCGTTGTTTTGAAAAAATACCAGAATGGCCATGTGTTTGTGGCTGATCCTGCACTGGGAAATATCAGTTTTACCGAATCCAAATTCCTTGAGGTCTGGGACCAGAACGTCCTCTTTATTGTCTTCCCCAATGGCTTTGAGCCTCAGGATGGTCTGGAATTAACAGATTATGATCTCCGTTTGCTCGACGAGCGGACGGTCAATCGTTTGGCCTTCCAGGAGTTTCCTGTATTCACCAATACCATTGAGAACTGGGCTGACAAGGCCAGTACGCTTCGCCGAGTATTGATTGAGGAAGACGATGGCTCAGAGAGGGTCATCAATGTGCCAACCCGTACCTATTTCAGAAAATAAGAGCCTGCAGTGGCAAATAACAAACAGAATAAATGAAGGCTTTGCATGAACATGAAGTCTGGAAAAGTGGCAGCCCTGGCTGCACTTCTGCTTGCCCAGCCCGTTGCCTGGGCGGCTGAAAGCGTTGAGGAAGCGCGTGATGCCCTGCAGACCAAAGAAGACGATGTAACCGAAGAAAAGAACCTGGAAGAGGTGTTTCAGGCCGCAGAGAAACAGTACTCCCTGCTGCCCAGTGGGCAGATGTCGCTGAATTTCTCTGCCAACTATAATTATTATCGTGATGACCGTATTGATATCGCTCTGGACGAAGACAGCGGCAACATCAGCCGGTTTCGCATTGAACAGGACGCCCAGCACTCCTTCGGCTCGTCCTTGTCCTTTGACTACGGGATCTGGAACAACCTGACCTTCAATACCCGCCTGCCGGTCTCGTACAAATATGACACCGAAAAAGATGTGTCCCAGGCTGCCCTGGGGGATGTTTCCTTTGGTTTGCGCTATCAGCCTTTCCCGGTGCGGCCTGGTGCGGTTAACACCACCCTTTACACCACGTTGACCACCCCTACCGGTGACAGTCCTTACGACATCAACGTCAATAGTGAGGTGTCCAGTGGCTCCGGCTTTTACTCCCTGGGCGGTGGCGTGAGTATGAGCAAGGTTGTTGATCCGGTCGTACTCTACGGTTCCTTAGGCTACACCATGGCCTTTGATATTACCGGGCTTAATCAGCGTCGTGGGTCTGACATCCTTGAGGAAGTGAACCCCGGCGACAGTATCAACTTCTCCATGGGGATGGCCTATGCACTTTCCTATGAAGTGTCCTTAAGCGCCAGCTACCAGCAATCCTATAATTTTGATACCGAATTCTTTTTTGATGGTGGGCGTATTGCCCGCTCTGAAGACTCCACTTCCAGTGTGGTGAACACCTCCATTGGCCTGCGTACTTCCAAGAACCGCATCATTAATTTCAGTTTCGGCTTCGGTCTCACCGAAGACTCTCCCGACGTGTTGCTTGGGTTGTCAATGCCGATTGATTTCAGTGCTCTGAAACCCGGTGCCTAAGCCGACATTTGCAGTTGTGAGAGGCATGCCATGAAAAATAACAAGAAGGCGTTGGTCTTTGGCCTGGTGGCTCTGCTGGGAGGAGCGTTTGCAACGAGTGTCAACGCCCAGCTGGCGAACAACCTAGCGATCGATGTGCGGGCCATGAGCATGGGCCACGCAGTCACGGCCGATCCACCGGGGATTATGGCTATTCACTTTAACCCGGCGGGTCTTGCCAAACTGGATGGTCGCAGGGTCGATTTGCAGTTTCTGGCAGCAGACTTCAGCTTGAACTCGGAGTTCTCCGCGCCACCGGACTATAACGTTTTCGGCTTTTCCGATGATCCGGTGGTTTGTAATGATGCTCCCAATGATGGTGTGGATTTCTGTCGGGACTTTAAAACCGCGAACAGTACTATTGAGGGGATTTCTCTCTATGTCCCCTTTATTAACGATACCGTGGATCTGCCGCCGGGGCCGTTGATTGCCGGCCCATTGCCGGCATTTTCCATTCGCCCGGCAGGCTCCAAATTTACCTTCGGCACCGCCACGTATTTGCCCATGGCGGCCGGTTTTTATCGTGATGAAGATGATGTCGGTAACTTCATGGGTGAAAGGGTTGCTCTGGAGCGGATTACCTATCTTTCCCCATCGGTGGGCTACCGGGTGAATGACGAGCTTTCGATCGGTGCCTCCATCGGCATGAGTTTTCAGGCGGTTGCCCTGGAGCAAGATTTTCGTGCTCCCAACGAGCTTTTGGGCTTTGCTCGAGTGCTGGATGAAAGCATCTGTGCCCCCTTCAAGGGGGAATCGAACATCGCGCTAGATCTGATCCTGTTCGGGATATGTCGACCGGAGGAAGGCCTGGGACCTTTCAAGAACCTGGCATCCCTGGACGTCAAAATGGATCAGCGGTTCAGCCCCTCTTACAACCTGGGCGTCTTGTGGGAGCCTAATGACCGTTTTGCCTGGGGGGCCGTATGGCGCTCTGCGGCCAAAACGCATATGCGCGGTGATTATAAAATCAGCTACTCCAATGCTGCCCAGGAAACCATCAATGGCATTGGTGGATCCGCCACCGGGGCCATTGCCCTGGCGGTGCTTGGGATACCTTCTCGTGTTGCACCAGAGGAAGTGGGCCGTGTCAGTATGGATTTGACCATGCCGGCGTCATTCCAGACCGGCATCAAAATTCGCCCCACCGAAAGACTGCAGTTTAATATCGATGCGGTCTGGGCGGATTACAAAGAGTGGGATTCCTTCGATTTTGCCTTTGACCGCAGCTCGGCGGTGCTTAGTCTGGCGCGGCTGTTTTCACCGGGTTCTACCTCAACACGGCTGAGTTACCCGCTGAACTACCAGTCCACGTGGAATCTGGCGTTTGGTGCATCCTATGACCTCACCGGTCGTATCCAGCTTCGCGCCGGGTACGAGCCGCGGGCATCGGCAATTCCCGAGGATCGCCGCAGCCCGCTGGTGCCGATCAACGAGGCCAAGTACTACAGCCTGGGTCTTGGCTACAAATGGGATAAGGATACGGATATCGACCTGGGGATTGCCCAGCTTCGTAGCGAGGATGAAATCCCGGCGAATTCAAGCTGTGCGGCAAACTGTACGGGTATCGACAATGTGGTGTACAACCCCTATGCGGGGCTGGATATCAAAACCGAAGCGACAGTCACGATTATGGGGCTGGCGTTCAGGACCCGTTTCTAATATTGCATAGAACGAACGCTGCCAGGTTGGCTTGCGAGGAGTCCTGCAGAATCATCATGGGTGCGCAGTCGTGGAGAACACAAGAAGATGCAGGGTAATGGTGTGAAGCCGATAATGCATTCTTTCGCATTGGTGGTGGCCCTTTGCCTGCTTCTTTCTGCCTGCCAAAGCAGCACGGGGCAGGGTGAGTTTTACGTTTACACGGATGCCCAGGGGAACCTGGTTACCATTGAAAAGCCCGTGTCGGAGCAAGCCGCGGAAGAGGCCAAGGAAGACAGTGTTGAAACTGTCGACACATCCGGTGCGGATTTGCTGTCTGCACCCCTTGAAGATTACCGGCCCAGTGAAGAGATTGACCAGGAGCTTGCAGCGAAAGAGCGAGACCGCTTCATCACCTATGTGGATGAAAGTGGTCAACTAGTGAGCCGTCCGGTGGATATGGTGGCAGAGAAAGAAGCCAAAAACCGGGTTGAGCCTGACTATGCGGAGTTACCCGGCGGCGATGGGTTCCTGGAAACCTACCGGACGATAAGGCAGGATTGCTGCCTGCACTTGCTTGACGAAATCGAAACCCTTGGCGCCGGGCAGGAAATGCTGATTACGTTTGGCCCGGACAGTCCGGTCTTGCTTGGTGATCAGCCATTCAAGGCAAAAGCTCTGAAGTTGGCCGAAAATGTTAACAGTCTTGATCTGAAGGCATTTATCCGAAAAAAAGACTATGTGGCTGCCCAGCTTCTCTGGCTGGATGAGCAGGGGCGCCCATTGCTTCTTGTCGATCAACCGTTCAGCCGAAAATACCCGGAGACCTGGTACCGTTACGGCTATCTGCATGGAACCTTTCCGCGTGAATCCGGTCAACGCCACTTGGTGCTTTTCCTGCCTTATCAACAACAACAGCCAAGCACTGATGGGCTGCAGGCAGTACTGAACGGCGAATTGCTGCTATCCGCCCAATGAATTCAGTCGGGACCTTCCTGGCTTGAGATGACAGGTAAAGAATTATGCGACATCTAACATTAATGGCTATTGCTGCCCTGGCGCTGGCTGGCTGTAATGGCGGCGAGGATTTTTCTGATGCCACGGTTCCGGGGTGTCCGTTAGGGGCTAACTGTGACATCAACCCTCGCGGTGATTCACTGATCGAGTTGCAAGGGCCGCGTGTTGCAAACCTGGGTTATCGGTGCGGCAATTCCAATGGCTTTACACGTGATGAGGCCTATACGCCCGCGGGGGTTGATATTGAAGTGCCAGCATTTCATGCCCTTTGCCCCGCCAATTCTCGCAGTATTGAATTTTATATCGGGAGTGCGATTTTTGAAGGCAATCGCGTCAGCTTGGGTACATACCTGCTGCCGCAGCAGTTGCGCAAGGGAACCTACCAATTAACCCTTGCGGATTTGATTGAATCGCCTCGTCGTACCGCGATCCGAGAAGGTGCGCTGGGTACAGCCAGCCCGGCACTGAACCGCTCTGCGTTGCTTCATGCTCTCAATCAACAGGGGAATGACCCTGCCGACAAGATCATTATTCCCGGCGACCAGGCTCTGCCTGCCGACCCCGGTGATCCCAACACCATTCTTGATGCGCAACCTGAACTTGCCGCAGACAATGGTTTTGACTACAGCGATTTTGACGATTTCAAGGCTGCTTGGCAGGGCTTTATTGACCGGGTAAACGCTGAAACCCCCGTGGATGGGTTTGCCAACGATACCGGCAATTACGAGGCTCGCCTTGTTGAGGGGAATAACCGCACCCGCGCCGGCCTCTATGCCTTTGAAATTGCTGGCGAGTGCATCATTCTTGAGGGGTGTGATTTTGGTGGAGAGGATGGCTCGACGGTATCCTTTACTCTCAATGCATTGGTTCTCCCTGATGGCGATATTCTCGGTGGCGGTTTGGGTGTGCGGGCCTCAGAGGGAGGTAATGAGGTACTGGATTACCTGAGCTTCAGCTCCACTGCTGGATTATCCGCGCTTCTTGAACTTCAGAATCAAAGCGACGACACACTGTCGGTCAATCTCCTGAGTGCGGGCATCGGTGATGCTGCGGATAACAATACCGATGCCCAGGTATCTGGCCGTTTCCTTGGCTCAAGCCTTTATGCTGGTGTGGAGATCCAGGGTAACAGCGATTTCCGGCTGGACTTTCCCGGTGCTGATTCGGAACTGGAAGAGGAAGAGAAGGGGAAAATAACCGGCAAGTTACTTGATGAGCAATTGACCGGTGAGCCGCTTCCTTTCCGGGCTACCAAAACCGGTTTTGTTCAGGCGAAGCCTGATATCGCTGTTGAGTTAGTCGGTGATTACACGATTCGTTTGATGCGGGCTTGTGTGAATGACGACCTTGGCGATGACGATGACGCCGGCGTCTGCATGGATATTATCGATCCGAACGAGGACACGGAGGATAATGAAGAAATCAGCAGTGATGGCGGCAATTATCCCGAGACGCTTGGCGGAGAGACGGTAACCCGTGAACGTGTGCGAAATGACGAAAATGATATCGGCGAATTTTGTTTAAGGATTGCTTCAGACGGACTGGTAACCACTGGGGCCGCTGGCGTTTGCGGTAATACCTATGCCGTTGGCCTTGTCACCCGAAGTTTTGACGACCCCAAAAGCGCCAATCTTTCCATTCGGCTGGCACCAGGCATCGACCAACGGGAAGACATCCCGCATTTCAATGCAACTATTGAGGGGCGTGTTGATCTCACTGTCGAGGCAGATGATTGTGCCCCTCTTTACCGGCTCTCTGATGAAAACTTCGAAATTGGTCTTCGTGCTCGTTGGGTAGAGGAGACATTTTTGCCGCGCATCGTTCTTGCGGGTTTCGGGGAAGAGGGGCCTAGCGGACCTGAGTCACGGCGGTTCAATTCACTGCGCAGTGGTGCTGTGCAATTCTTTAAGGGTGCGCCTGGCGATCCTGACTGTGACCCAATGGCTCCTTAGACTTAACGCCAATTGTCAACAATGCCCCTTGAAACATCCTGTTTAGAGGCGTAAAGTCCAGCCCGGTTGTTCAGATTGTCAACAATCGGGCTGTTTTATGTCTATAGCTTCCCCAGGCACACTTTCAGATAGTCGTGCACGAACACTGGCAGACCGGGTCTTTGCCCGGCTCCAGGACGATATCGTGCGCGGGGAGATACTGCCTGGTTCCAAGGTCAGCGAAACCGAGCTGGCCAGCCGCTATGGCGTCAGTCGTGGCCCCCTCCGTGAAGCGATACGCCGCCTGGAATCCCGCAAATTGCTTGAAAGAGTGGTGCATGTGGGGACTCGCGTGGCCTCTCTCAGTGTCAGTGACCTGATCGAAATCTACCATGTGCGTGAAGCTCTGGAAGGCATGGCCGCCCGGCTCGCCGCCGAGCATATGACTGCCGAGGAAGTCCGCGGCCTCTATGATGTGCTGGCCCAGCATGAGCAGCAGCAGGATCTGCGTGAGGATGTGGCCTATTTCCAGCGCGAAGGGGATCTGGACTTTCACTACCGCATTATTCAGGGCAGCCACAATGCCACGCTCAGCCAGTTACTGATCGGTGAGCTCTACCACCTGGTGCGTATGTATCGCTATCAGTTCAGCACCGTGGCCAATCGGCCCCAGAAAGCCCTTAATGAACATCGTCGTATCGTGGAAGCGATCGAGGCCCGGGATGCGGAAATGGCCGAGCTGTTAATGCGTCGCCATATCAGCAGTGCCCGCAAGAATATCGAAAACCAGTACACCATATCGCCAGATACCCCGTAGGAGCCATGCTAGCGTGGCGAACCTGGTTCGCATGCTGGCAAGCTCCTGAGGCACATAACGAGGAGATTGAGTATGAGTAAACTGACCGCCGGGGGCCGTTTCCGCAAGGCGTTGGCCGAAGAAAAACCGTTGCAAGTCATGGGCACCATCAACGCCTACGCGGCAATGATGGCAGAACAGACCGGGTACCGGGCGATCTATCTGTCTGGTGGCGGAGTGGCCAATGCCAGCTATGGCCTGCCGGATCTGGGCATGACCAGCATGAACGACGTGTTGGAAGACGTGCGCCGCATCTCCAGTGCCGTGGAAACCCCGCTGCTGGTAGATATCGATACCGGTTGGGGTGGGGCGTTCAATATCTCCCGTACCGTCAAGGAAATGATCAAGGCCGGCGCTGGCGCGGTGCATCTGGAAGACCAGGTGGCGCAGAAGCGTTGTGGGCACCGTCCGAACAAGGAAATTGTTTCCCAGGAGGAAATGGTTGACCGGGTCAAGGCGGCCGTAGACGGCAAGACCGATGATGATTTCTTCATCATTGCCCGTACCGACGCCTTCCAGAAAGATGGCCTGGAGGCGGCCATCGAGCGTTCCAGAGCCTGTATTGATGCCGGAGCAGACGGCATCTTTGCTGAGGCTGTGCACACCCTGGAAGATTACAAGGCCTTCAAGAAAGGGCTTGGGGATGTGCCGCTGTTGGCCAATATCACTGAATTTGGTGCGACGCCACTCTTCACCCGCGAAGAGCTGGCAGAGGCTGGCGCCGACATGATCCTGTATCCGCTGAGTGCGTTCCGTGCCATGAACCAGGCAGCGTTGAAGGTGTACCAGAGCATCCGCGAGCAGGGTCATCAGAAGGATGTGGTAGACATCATGCAGACACGTATGGAACTGTACGATTTCCTGAACTACCACGATTACGAACAGAAGCTGGATGCGCTCTTCGCCAAAGGCAAGGGCTGAGAGATTTTATCTGGGAGCGGCTTGAAAGACGTTCCCACAGAGCAGAATTCGTATTGCTGAAAATGAGTTTCACAAGGAGATAAACAATGGCAGAAGGCAAAAAACTCGGTGGCGCAGGCCTGCGCGGCCAGGTAGCAGGTAAAACCGCACTCTCCACCGTTGGCAAGAGTGGCTCGGGGCTGACCTACCGTGGTTATGATGTGAAAGATCTTGCCGAGAACTGCGAGTTCGAGGAAGTGGCACACCTGATCCTGAAAGGGGAGCTGCCTACCCAGGATCAGCTGGCCACCTACAAGGCCAAGTTGAAAAGCCTGCGCGGTCTGCCTGATGCGCTGAAAACTGTTCTGGAGCAAATCCCCAAGGATGCGCACCCCATGGATGTGATGCGCACCGGCTGCTCCATGCTGGGTAATCTGGAAACGGAAACCGATTTCAGTCAGCAGGAAGATGCCACCGACCGTCTGCTGGCCGCTTTCCCCAGCATCATCTGCTACTGGTACCGTTTCAGCCACGATGGCGTGAAAATCGATCCGGAAACTGACGACGAGTCCATTGGCGCCCACTTCCTGCATCTTCTGCGCGGCGAAAAGCCCAACGAGCTGCACGAGCGGGTAATGAACGTATCTCTGATTCTCTATGCAGAGCATGAGTTCAACGCGTCTACCTTCACTGCCCGTGTTTGTGCATCCACCCTGAGCGATTTGCACAGCTGTGTCACCGGTGCCATCGGTTCTTTGCGGGGTCCGTTGCATGGCGGCGCCAACGAAGCGGCCATGGACATGATCGAGAAGTTTTCCGATGCGGAGCATGCCGAGAAAGAAATGATGGGCATGCTGGAGCGCAAGGAAAAGATCATGGGCTTCGGCCACGCGATCTACACCGAATCCGATCCGCGGAATGCCATCATCAAGCAATGGTCCGAAAAGCTGGCCAAGGATGTGGGCGATACGGTGCTGTATCCGGTATCCGTGCGTTGTGAAGAAGTTATGTGGCGCGAGAAGAAACTGTTCTGCAACGCGGATTTTTTCCATGCATCTGCGTATCACTTCATGGGCATTCCCACCAAACTGTTCACCCCTATCTTCGTGATGAGCCGTCTGACTGGCTGGGCCGCCCACGTGTTCGAGCAACGTGCCGATAACCGCATCATCCGTCCCAGTGCGGAGTACACCGGTCCGGAACTGCGCAAGGTAACCCCGATCGCCGAGCGCGGCTGATTGACCGCGCCGGGCGTCTGATGTCGGACGCCCGGCGCTCAAGCCGATGCGGATCGAGGTGGCTTGATTGTCAACATTCGATACCCATTTGAGCGCAGCAGAAATTGTTTAAAGCGTCTGACGTGCGACTGTAAGACGTCCCCAGGATTGACTAAAGAGTCCCAGGCTATGAACACCGAATACCGCAAAGCCCTTCCCGGCACCGAGCTGGAGTATTTCGACACCCGTGCGGCCGTCGATGCGATCCAGCCTGGGGCCTACGACAAACTGCCGTACACTTCACGGATTCTCGCCGAACAGCTGGTTCGCCGCTGTGCGCCGGAAGCATTGACCGACTCGCTGAACCAGCTGATCGAGCGTAAACGCGATCTGGATTTCCCCTGGTATCCGGCCCGGGTTGTCTGTCACGACATCCTGGGCCAGACCGCATTGGTGGATCTGGCCGGCTTGCGCGACACCATCGCCGAGCAGGGCGGTGATCCGTCCAAGGTTAACCCGGTGGTACCGACCCAGCTGATCGTCGATCACTCCCTGGCTGTGGAACACCCGGGCTTTGAAGATAATGCCTTCGAGAAAAACCGGGCGGTGGAAGAACGCCGCAACGAAGACCGTTTCCACTTCATCAACTGGACCAAGACCGCCTTTGATAACGTGGACGTGATTCCGCCGGGTAATGGCATCATGCACCAGATCAACCTGGAGAAAATGTCGCCGGTGGTCCAGGTGCGCGATGGCGTTGCCTACCCGGATACCTGTGTCGGTACCGACAGCCATACGCCCATGGTGGATGCGCTCGGCGTAATTTCTGTTGGTGTCGGTGGTCTCGAGGCCGAGAACGTGATGCTGGGCAACCCGTCCATGATGCGTCTGCCTGACATCGTCGGCGTGGAGCTCACCGGCAAACTGCGTCCCGGCATTAACGGTACTGATCTGGTACTGGCGATCACCGAGTTCCTGCGCCGCGAGCGTGTTGTCGGTGCCTACCTGGAATTCTTCGGCGAAGGCGCTGACAGCCTGTCCGTGGGCGATCGTGCTACCATCGCCAACATGACGCCGGAATATGGCGCCACTGCCGGCATGTTCTTCATCGACGATAACACCCTGGAATACCTGAAGCTCACCGGCCGCGAAGACAAGCAGGTGTCGCTGGTGGAAACCTATGCCAAAGCCACCGGCCTGTGGGCAGACAGCCTGAAGACCGCCGAATACGAGCGCGTTCTCAAGTTCGACATGACCAGCGTCGGCCGCAACCTGGCAGGCCCTTCCAACCCTCATGCCTTGCTGCCGGCCTCTGAACTGGCCAATCGTGGCATCTCCGGCAAGTGGGAAGAGAAAGAAGGCGAAATGCCGGATGGCGCGGTGATCATTGCTGCCATCACCAGCTGCACCAACACCAGTAACCCGCGCAACATGATCGCTGCCGGCCTGATTGCCCGCAACGCCAACAAGCTGGGCCTGATCCGCAAGCCCTGGGTGAAATCCTCCCTGGCGCCGGGCTCCAAGACCGTCAAGATGTACCTGGAAGAAGCGGACCTGCTGCCGGAACTGCAGCAGCTGGGCTTTGATGTGGTGGCCTTTGCCTGCACCACCTGTAACGGCATGAGTGGCGCGCTGGATCCCAAAATCCAGAAAGAAGTGATTGATCGCGACCTGTACGCCACCGCGGTACTGTCCGGTAACCGGAACTTCGATGGACGTATTCACCCTTACGCCAAGCAGGCCTTCCTGGCTTCGCCACCGCTGGTGGTGGCCTACGCCATTGCCGGTACCATCCGTTTCGATATCGAGAAGGATGTGCTGGGCCACGACCAGGATGGTAATCCGATCATGCTCAAGGATATCTGGCCGGCTGACGAGGAAATCGATGCCATCGTCAAGGCATCCGTAAAGCCGGATCAGTTCCGTAAAACCTACATCCCCATGTTCGAGAAGAAAGGCGACGGCGCGCGCGCAGCCAGCCCGCTATACGACTGGCGCCCGCAGAGCACCTACATCCGCCGTCCGCCGTACTGGGAAGGCACCATGGCCGAGGCCCGTGCCCTGAAAGGTATGCGTCCGCTGGCGATCCTGCCGGACAATATCACCACTGACCATTTGTCGCCCTCCAACGCCATCCTGCTGGACAGCGCTGCCGGTGCCTACTTGCACAAGATGGGCCTGCCGGAGGAAGACTTTAACTCCTACGCCACGCACCGTGGCGATCACCTGACGGCCCAGCGTGCCACCCTGGCCAACCCGAAGCTGTTCAACGAGATGGTCAAGGACGAGCAGGGCAATGTGATCCAGGGCTCCCTGGCCCGGGTTGAACCGGAAGGCGAAGTGAAGCGCATGTGGGAAGCCATTGAGACCTACATGGACCGCAAACAGCCGCTGATCATTATCGCCGGCGCCGACTACGGCCAGGGTTCATCCCGTGACTGGGCGGCTAAAGGTGTGGCTCTTGCGGGTGTGGAAGCCATCGTTGCCGAAGGCTTCGAACGCATCCACCGTACCAACCTCATCGGCATGGGTGTCATGCCTCTGCAGTTTGAAGAAGGTACTACCCGCAAGACCCTGGGTCTGGCCGGCACAGAGATCTTCGACGTGGAAGGGGAGCGCGCGCCCGGGTCCACCATGACCCTGGTGATCCACCGCCAGAATGGCGATGTGGAACGTGTACCGGTCAAGTGCCGCCTGGATACTGCCGAGGAAGTCTCCGTGTATTCCGCCGGCGGCATCCTGCAGAAGTTCGCCAAGGACTTCATGGCAGAGGCGAGTTAAGTCGTTCGTTAATGTGAGCAAGGCTTCAGCGAAATTTGTTGGAGCCTTGTTCGCAAGGCGAAGAATCTGAAACCCCGATGGCTTCGCTCATCGGGGTTTTTTGAAGGAGAAAACGCATGACTCATGCACCTCAAATAAAAGTCCCCGCCACCTACATGCGTGGGGGCACCAGCAAAGGCGTGTTCTTCAGTCTCACGGATCTGCCGGAGGTGGCCCAGGTCCCGGGCGAGGCCCGTGACAAACTGTTGCTGCGAGTGATCGGCAGCCCGGACCCCTACGGCAAACACACTGACGGCATGGGTGGTGCCACATCCAGCACCAGCAAAACAGTGATTCTGGCCAAGAGCGAGAGCACCGATCATGACGTGGATTACCTGTTCGGTCAGGTCTCCATCGACAAGCCCTTTATTGACTGGAGCGGCAATTGCGGCAACCTGACTGCGGCGGTAGGGGCTTTTGCCATCAATAATGGACTGGTAGCTGCCGAACGGATTCCTGAAAATGGCATTGCGGTGGTGCGCATCTGGCAGGTGAATATCCAGAAAACCATCATCGCCCACGTACCGATCACTAACGGGGAAGTCCAGGAAACCGGTGACTTCGAGCTGGACGGGGTGACCTTTCCGGCCGCGGAAGTGCAGGTGGACTTCATGGACCCGGCAGACGGCGACGGCGCCATGTTCCCCACGGGCAATGTGGTTGATGAGCTGGAAGTCCCCGGCGTCGGATCCTTCCCCGCGACCATGATCAATGCCGGTATTCCTACGGTTTTCGTGAACGCAGAAGATATCGGTTACAGAGGTACAGAGCTGCAGGGCGACATTAACGAAAACAAGGAGGCGTTGCAGAGGTTTGAGACCATTCGTGCCTATGGCGCCGTGCGCATGGGACTGATCGAGAATATCGAGGAAGCAGAAGCCCGCCAGCACACCCCCAAAATTGCTTTTGTGGCAAAACCGAAGGCGTATACCGCATCCAGTGGCAAGCAAATCGGAGAAGGGGAGGTGGACCTGCTGGTGCGGGCCTTGTCCATGGGCAAGCTGCACCACGCAATGATGGGCACCGCCGCCGTGGCCATCGCCAGTGCCTCGGCGGTACCGGGCACCCTGGTTAACCTGGCCGCCGGTGGAGGCGAACGTGACAGTGTAACCTTCGGCCACCCCTCCGGCACCCTGCGCGTCGGTGCCGGCGCCCAGCAAGTGAACGGCCAGTGGACTGCCACCAAAGCCAGCATGAGCCGTAGTGCACGTGTGCTGATGGAAGGCTGGGTGCGGGTCCCCGGCGACTGCTTCTGATTCGCTTGGCCGACTTCGCACTGCGAGCAAGGCTCCAACAATAGCCACCCCCGTTGGAGCCTTGCTCGCAAGGCGAATATCCGCCGATTTAGTCTTCTCCAACCCTTGACCCTCTGTCATCCCGGGGCGACCCTGAAAGCCAACCCAGTCAGGGGAGGCTCCCGTCATGTCCGCTAATGTCGATCATAATGAACGCCCGGATTACGATCAGGAAATCCAGGCGATCGTCGACTACGTCCTCGATTACCGGATCGACTCGGAAGAAGCCTGGGATACGGCGCGCCACTGCCTGATGGATACCCTGGGGTGTGGTTTGCTGGCACTGCGGTTTCCAGAGTGCACCAAACACCTTGGGCCGCTGGTCGAAGGCACCCTGGTTCCCCATGCTGCTCGCGTTCCGGGCACACCGCATCGCCTTGACCCGGTCAAAGCTGCCTGGGATATCGGCTGCATTGTCCGCTGGCTGGACTACAACGACACCTGGCTGGCAGCGGAGTGGGGGCATCCATCGGATAACCTGGGCGCGATACTGGCGGTGGCAGATCACCTTTCCCAGAAACGGGTGGCACAGGGTAGGGCGCCGCTGGCCATGAAGGATGTGCTGGATGCAATGATTCGGGCCCATGAAATCCAGGGCGTACTGGCACTGGAGAATTCCTTCAACAGGGTAGGGCTCGACCATGTGGTGCTTGTGAAAGTGGCGTCCACGGCCGTGGCAGCAAAAATGATGGGCGCCAATCGCGAACAGCTGCTTTCCGCCATTTCCCATGCCTGGGTTGATGGTCAGTCTCTACGTGCCTACCGCCATGCCCCCAATGCGGGCTCACGAAAATCCTGGGCTGCCGGCGATGCCACCAGCCGGGCCGTACGGCTGGCCGATATCGCGCTGAGAGGGGAGATGGGGATCCCCGGTGCGCTGACGGCCAAGCAGTGGGGCTTCTACGACGTACTGTTTTCCAAGACCAACAAGGACCAGCAGATCAAACCCGAGGCAGAGCGCAGATTCCGTTTTCAGCGAGAGTATGGCTCCTATGTCATGGAGAATATTCTCTTCAAACTCAGTTTCCCGGCAGAGTTCCATGCCCAGACGGCCTGTGAAGCGGCGGTGACGTTGCACCCTCAGGTAAAGGATCGACTCGACGAAATCGACAGGATCGAGCTTACTACCCACGATTCCGCTATTCGTATCATCTCCAAGGAGGGCAAGTTGGCCAATCCGGCGGACAGAGACCACTGTCTGCAATACATGGTCGCCGTGCCCCTCATATTCGGTGAACTGACTGCCGAACACTACGAGGATGACTTCCATGCTTGCCACCCCAGGATCGACACCCTGCGCGACAAAATGATCGTCCGGGAAGACAAACAGTACTCGTCGGATTATCACGACCCTGATAAGCGGTCCATCGCCAATGCCATCCAGATAGTTTTCAAGGATGGCTCCCGCACGGACAAGGTGGCGGTGGAATATCCCATTGGACACCGCCGTCGCAGGGAGGAGGGGATCCCTGTTCTGGAAAGCAAATTCCGTCGTAACCTGCTTACCTGCTTCCCCTTGGCGCGATCAGAGAAAATCCTGGAACGTTGCCAGGACCGTAATGGGCTTGAAATCATGCCGGTCAATGACTTCATGAGCATGCTGGCTTTGTAAGAGCTCGGCAGTACAGTCGGAGCATTTCGTCAGCCCGACGCAACCCCCGAATTTTCTGTTGGGGCCATGCTTGCATGGCGAACCGCCCAACTTCGCACCTCATCCGCATAGTTAGTGACGCCCCTTGATGCGATTCAGCATCCACAATCTCCCACAAAGTGTGCATATTTGTAACAGGCGGAGTGAATTCCTGGCGCACGAATATTTATATGCTGAGTAAACTCGGTGTATACAGGTTCCAACTTGTTGAAATTCATTAAATTTTAAATCCGACATCGTGTAGTGTTTCTGTTAACGCATGTTGTGACACGTTAACAGCCTGTGTAACCTTGTGGCATAAGTAACCAGTCCTGCCCAAAGACCCTTCATGGCCAGACTGATAACAACAAGACAGAGGTCACAGTGCGGCGCAACAACTCCCTTTCCCACATGCTGCTGGGAGCGGCCCTCACCCTCGGCGCTTCCCAGGCAATGGCTCTTCAAGAGCTGGATGATTCTTCGCTGTCTGAGGTTCAGGGGGCGGGGCTGGCCTTCCCGTTTGATGAGTTTCGCTTTGAAATGGCGCCGACTAGCTATATTGAGCTTGTAGGTAATGACACCATCCCTACGGAAACCACCTTCGTTCGCGGTGACCTTCGTTATTACGGCATGAGCATGACACGTGCTACAGAAGGCGGAGTACTTCAAAACAGTGGAGTGGATTGGCAGGGCAATGATTGCTCAGGAGGATTCCGCGGTTTGGGCTGTCCAATGAATGAGGGTTATATCGAAAACTTTTCTACCTATGACAACCCTTACGTGTGGCGAGCCTTCAATTATACGGGCTATGAGCCTGACAGTAATGGCACTCAGACCAATGATCGCGCTGTTTTTGAGATTCTTGGGCCTTCTAACATGGATACATTCCGCTGGGCTTTCTGGGGCGAGATTGAATCTGGCAGGACATACAACGCAGCAACTAACGGACTTGCTACTATCAGTGGTGCAAGTTGCGCCGCAGGTACAGGGTCAAACTGTCTGACACAGCTGCAAAACATCATTATTGGAAAACCGACAGCTCTGGAGAAACCGCGATCGATTTTTGGTGGTGAATCCAGCAGCAATCGAAATTTGGGGCCGGCACTGCGCTTTTTTCAGTATGCCGGTACGACAGGGCCAGAGGGGGATAACCCAGCCACCTATGGCTTGCAATACCTTAGCCGTTTGTCTGGTGATTACCGTTTGAGCATTAATACTACCAGCGACGCCGCCCCGCAGCGTGGTGTTATTCCCGACTTTACTAATGAAGAAGGCCTCTATTTTACCGATGTGCAGGCCTACCTGCCCTTGGGTCAGCTTCATTATCAGGCGCTGGTATTCGATAACGCCCAGCCTGGTAGTACTAATATCGGCAACCAGGATGGCAATATTGTTATTGAATTGACTCGTATTCCGAATGTGGGAGCGGTATTTAATGATTTTTATAGTTTGGCGCCGGGTGATACGGAAGGGTATCAGCGCACCGATCGTCCAAACAGATACTACGAAACTCACGGTTATGTTGAGTGGGGTAATGCCTTCCCTGCTAATGCCAATCCTAATGGCCTGGGTGGCAGCGGAGTAAGCCAGTTGCGCTTTGCTGGTGCAGGCGCACCAGATCTTTTTCTCTCAGAGCGTGCTGTAAACGCTGGCAATTTTCCAGGTGATATTTGTGGTGGAGGCAGAACTGATTCTTGTGACAGATACAATGGCACTGCGCCAAGTATAACGGTTCCTGGCACCGCAGTAACTTCATCAAGCTCTAGAGAAGACCTTTTAGAAGAGGGCGGGATAGTCTTTCTTTCACGCTCGGGAGGGGGGTGGACAGTGCTGAACAATCAGAACCAAGACGAAGGTTTTGACGTCAACACTAGAGAAGTCATGTTGGCCAGAACAAATGCCACCCAGGGAGGTATTTTTAGTTGTGGTTTGCGGCGGTGCAGAGACTTGGGCGCAAGGGCGATTGGGGGTGTGGATTTTTCTGCAATTGCTCAACAAGCAAACGAAGGAGGCTATAACCCGGTGCTCAATGTCAACGCCATAAATCTTGGTACGGCTCGTGTTGAAGGGTTGCAAATAAATCACCTAAAAATTGAAACTTTGGGGGGCGGGAATTAATGAAAGCCCTAATTCTTTTATGTATGCAGCTGATTTCTTCCGCAACGTTAGCAGCTGGTCTGCAGTCGCTTGACGATGCTACCATGAGTAACGTGACTGGCCAGGCGGGTATTGCAGTTGATCTAGAGCTGCGCATTAATACCGATGAAAATTTCAACCCCCTTTCCAACCTGGATTACTGTGACGGGCCAAGCAATGATTGCCGCATGGCATTCAATTTCCATAATCGTAACAGTGGTGGCGGTGAATGGATCGTCTGGAAAGACTTGTACGGTACTCTGAAAATTAATGATCTTCGCATCGATGCCGGGCAGACATCTGGAAACCCCAGTGGTTTTCAGGATGATATTGCAAATAACCGTTTCATAAGCGGTACCGGTGGTGGGTGTCTCCTTGATGAAAACCTCACAGCGGAGGATTGTTACCAAGGTGCCCTCGGAATTCCCATGCTGTCATTGACCTTCAATGAAGATATTGAGCTATTTTTGAATATTGGTGCTGTGGCTGTGGAGTACGGGCCGGAAGGTTACCTGCAAGATGCCCAGTCAGCCGCTCTGGGTTTACGTATTGCCGATACGGGTACTGATGGCACCATTAGCGATAACGGTTTCAGCTACGGCAATATTCACCCTGCCACCATTAAAATCGGTGGCTCCATGGGCTTGTACGGATTCTGATAATGCTAATTATAAGAATAAAAAAATGTCTTTCTATCTCTTTGTTGTTGCTTGCCGGGCAGGCCTCCTCAATGGTTGAAATGAGTAATGACGAAATGGAAACGGTGGTTGGAAAGGGGTTGATGGTCACCGAAACTATTGCAGGTTCAGGCGAGTGGAGTGATTTTTCCTATATGCGTATGGGGCTTGACGCCAGAGTTTCCTTGAATGCCAATATCGATAAATTGCAGCTTGGTTGTGGGGGGTTCAACGAATCAATTGCAAGCCAGGCCTGTGATATTGATTTTGATTTTGTGCGTTTGATGGGGCGTGACGGAAATCAGGCCGGTACTGTTGGAAGCGATTTTGTTCTGACTCGCCCTTATATCGAGATCGCGACCAAGGGTAGCGGCACTACAAGAGAAATCGTCGGCTTTAAGGTGGGTTCGCAATCAGCTGATGGATATTTTGGTATTGGTCGTACCTATAATAATGGAGATACAAACCTGGAAAATGGTGGTGTATGTGGTGAGGATGGTGATCGCCTGCCATGTCATTCAGGTATCAATAGCCTTAGTGGTTATATCAATGCGGAAATTTCTGGCAATGTCCCAGTGAGGGTGCTGGGCGGAATTTTTAGCGGTGATGGGTGTTTTGGGCAGACAAATCTGAACTCGCGTTGTGTGAATAATGCTCCCGTTTTCCAAGAAATAGTGGGCACTCGAGTTAACCAGCTTGTTGCAACAGGACTCGAGCTCGACATTGATTTGGGGATATTGGCTAGCCTGGTTGGTATTGATACAGCATATGCTAATTTATATGAAGATCTTCGCTTTATTCATGGTTTTGCCTTTCAGAATACAGCGAATTTTGGTATTTCCCTGCAGCGTGAGCAGATAGCATGGCCTACCTACGATAAAAGCGATTACGCCGAACCTGCTAACGCAGGGTGGTGGTTGAATGTCCCTTATGTTGCTACAAAAGATATTGCTGGTGACGAAGTGTCAATCTCGGGTTTAGGCGATGTTGTTAGTGCATTGCAAGAGGAGGGGGTGGATTTAACTAATATTGAATTGAATTTTGAGCCTCCTAAAAACTGCTTCGGTTCTGCTAATTTCTGTTAATGGGTGCGCCCATGAATAAAATAATAAGCACGCTTACGACCGTAATTGCTACGGTTATGCTGGGAGGGTTGTCATTGCCATTGCAGGCAATGCAGCCCCTTGATGATGCTGCCCTCTCTGGAGTCAATGGTCGAGATGGTTTAACCGTAAATCTGCAAAGCAGCAACGCCGGCATTACTGCTGACAACATCAAGGTCACTCTGGATGATGATCAACTTTATGAGGGCTCAATGTCATTGGGTGGCATCAGCCTGGTTGGCAAAAGCGACTTGTATGACCCTCTGGCGCTTGCTGATGCTCCTGTTTTTTTTACCAATAAATTTGATTTTGGCAGTGTAAATGGTGATCCGCGTTTAGCTTGGCAGCTGTCCCTTGATGGACCAGCACGGCTGTCGGTAGATAGTATGTCGTTGGGCAATAGTAGTCGGTCTTTCGGTTCAGTGGTGTTGGAGGCTGGGGATGCGGGGTTGAGTTTGGTGAACAAGGGATTGTTCAGCATGGACACGACCGATGCTTACTTGAAAGGTTATATCACTGATGCTGCCCTCTTTTATCGGCAACTATGGCACGCACACCCTTACATGGTAATGGACAACCTGGATTTACTCTGGGAGATGCCCAGTGGCACCTTGGGTGTAACTGATTCACCAGTCGGTGATGCAAATAGTTATGGGATTTACATGTCAAGTGGGGATAGTACAAGTAATGGCACGGGATCTTTGGCCGATAGTCTGATTAACATCGGTCTGAAATTTGATCTTAATTACCGTTTCCCTGTAGATGGGCAGCCTGGTTGCGATGGTGCCAATTGTACTCCTTATATAAGCAATGATGAGTATGCAGCACCTATGCTTCAATTCGGCTGGCTAGGGGCCCTCAAGGATGCCCGTCTAATTTGGGGGCCTGGTGGAGCCTGGGCTTCGGACGGCAGCTGGGATGACCAAAACAGCCGTCCAGGTGGGCTTCGCCTTGAGTCCCGATGGAACTACGTAACAGCTGCGAATGCAGCCACATTGGGAGACCCAGAAAAAGAATTTCGTTGGCGGTTTGCCGAAGCTGGCGGTGAGCAGGTGGGTATAGAGCTTGGCGACTGGCGAAACATGCCGGGTGTTGATTATGCCCATGATTGGAAACTGATCGCCATGGATGTTATTCCCGGTGGCAGTGGTGGCCCTGGTGGCCTTAGCGGAGGACTCTGTTGGGGCGGCGCTAGTAATGACAGCAGCACCGCATGCGGTGGACAGGGCGAGCTTCTGCGCTTATCTGCTGGTGACGTAAATGGGCTTGGCTTCGATTCAGAAGAAGATTACGACGCCTTGGCGATAATGGTGCGCGACGGCAATATTCTTGCCTACTCCAACAAAGTCAATATTCTCGGCGCCACTGAAACCATTGATGTTGGTTGGGGGCTGATCTATACCCTAGCTAATGTCGATGGCAATATTTATCTCTACCCTGGTGGCAACCCGAGTGATGACGTCGCACTTGGAGGTCAAGGTAATAGCCTGCAATCCGGTATCTACGGCGATATTCTGTTAATGGGCCAAAGTTTGAACGACAGTGGCGATCAAATGTTGCCTCTTAACCGTGCAGAAAACTGGGATGGCAATGCTGATTATTGGGATCATGAAAACTTCTGGGATCGTGGCATGCATTTCATGATTGCCGACACGGAAGCGTGTGAAGGTGGTGCTCTTGATTGTGCTCCTGGTGAAGAAGGTATGGGCATAGGCTTAATCGGCAGCAGCCTGTTGATTGGAGCCAATGATACACGTATTTGGGTGAAGCCAGCGTGGGACGCAGACACTTATAACGGTGGTATTGATTTGCTATCCCCTCAGGCACGCATCGCGCTCAATGGTGTTTTTGGCGGCGGCACTATTCCGAATGGCGAGCAGCTTGTGACGGGCGCTTTGGTGGATATTAATCTGGAGGGGCTTCTTAATCTGCGACTCTCCCCATCACCGAATGATTGTGCTGATGTCGGTGGCTGTTTTCTTGGCTATAGTATGGCCGCACGTCTTTATGATATAGGTGAAGATGGACTATACCCGCAGGGCAGTAATGAGCTTGCCAGTGGCCGAGGCTCTTATATCGCAGTAGCAGAGCTTAACCGGCCTGATATGGCGTACACTCTGGGCAATATCACTGGGGATTTTGCCATTACCAATGGCAAGGCAGATATGATTGACAAAGCAGAAGAAGGCGATGATAGCTACAAGCTTCGCCTCTCTAATGATATTTTGTTTGGTTCAACCGCTAATGCCAGGTTGCTTAATGGTGTCGAGGGTGGGGGTGTTTTACCAGGCGCTGAAACAGCTCAGCCATTTATGATTAACGACATTGCATTGGGGCCGGATAGGATGGGTGCCGTGGCAATTCCGTCTGGACAGTGGCACCTTTCCACTACATTACGCCCGCAATGACTCTTAAATGGGCGTTAGCTGAAACTCGAAAGCTCGCCTTTCCAGCAGTGCTGGAATTTTCGCAATCAATCCCTGCCGATAATTCTCTAACGGGATAAAATATGGTGTGTAGGTTCAAGTGATATAACGCAGAAGCTAGTGGATGCAAGCCTTTTATTCTCAAAAAAAGTGCTAAACCAAAGCATGAATCGGGGGGCAGGAACTTCCCTAAAACGGAATCTCTACTGGTGACACATCGGTATCTTCTCTCAGAATACCGTATCCTCCCCGAATCGCTCTGCCAGCGGATGGGGACTCCTGAGCATGCTCAAAAGGGCTTTGCTATATATTGAATCGTTTATAAGCAAGTTCTTATAAAGTGTTATTTTACTGCAGCCGCCGCTTCAATCCCTTCATCGCCAGCACCCGCGTGCTGATTTCCTCGATCGACAACTCCGTGGCATCCAAGTACGGGATGTTGTGCTTGTTGTACATGGCTTCCAGGGCTCTCAACTCCATATCACACTGACGGAGGGAGGCATATTTGCTGCCGGCTTTGCGTTCGCTGCGGATGGCGCTGAGGCGGTCGGCGTTTATGGTCAGGCCGAAGAGTTTGTGTTTGTGCTCCATGAGCGGCTTGGGTAGACGAAGGTCGTCAAAGTCGTCTTCGGTGAGCGGGTAGTTGGCGGTGAAAAGACCGAACTGCAAAGCCAGGTAGAGGCAGGTCGGCGTTTTGCCCGAGCGGGACACGCCAATGAGGATGACGTCTGCCTGGTCGTAATGACGGGTGCGGGCACCATCGTCGTTGTCCAGGGCGAAATGCACGGCGTTGATACGGATTCGGTAAGACTCCGCATCCCGGATAGCGTGGCTTTGATTGATCTTGTGGCTTGAGCGCACCCCCAGCTCGTCTTCCAGGGGGTTGAGAAACGCCCCGAACAGATCCAGTACCAGGCCGTCACAGCCGTGGAGCAGGGTTCGGTGGTCACTGTTGACCAGGGTAGAGAACACCACGGGCTTTTGGCCGTCTTCCCGGGACGCCTGGTTTATCCGTGCCACGGCTTCACGGGTCTGCTCATCCGACTGCACGAAGGGCAGGGTGATCTGCACGAACTCGATATCGCCGAACTGGCTGAGCATGCTGTGGCCGAGGGTTTCAGCGGTGATGCCGGTGCCGTCAGAGAGATAAAACGCCGTTCTTTTCATGGGGATCAGCCGTTTTCTGTGCCGCAGGAGCGGCGCTTGAGCCGCGTATTGACTTGCAAAAAGGCGTTGCCAGTCGTTCGCAGCTCAGGCGCCGCTCCTGTGGGGGTTCGTAAGTCATTGTTTTCAATGATGACAGTCTAGAGCTCGCCGTTGTCCGGGGCCAGTGCTATCTGCGAACTATTGGCCGGCAAATTCGGGAAATCCCGCCTGGGGCGTTGTCCCTGCCTTCACATCCTTCTAAACTGCGCCGCACAGGCTGGCCCAATGGTTAAATACCCTTTCATTTTCAATGGGATAGACAGGCCAGGCAAGTCGCAGCTCGCTGCAGATGCAGGGATTGACCAAAGTCGTACCCAAATTACGACGAGGGGCGGGCAAACTGTGCGGGTTTTGAGTAGAATGTCGGCTCGATTAGCGCCGGCTCAGGCCAGTAATCAACGGTAATACGTAAAAAGGAGACGACCTTGGCGGAATATGTAGTCTGGTTTCAGGACCTGGGGAAAAATGACGTTGAACGCGTAGGCGGCAAAAATGCATCCCTCGGTGAGATGATCAGCAATCTGTCGGCAGCGGGTGTCTCCGTTCCGGGCGGTTTTGCCACCACCGCTGAAGCCTTTCGCGAGTTCCTCGAGCACAACAATCTGACACAGAAGATCAATGACGCCTTGAGCGCTCTGGATGTGGATGATGTGGTCGCCTTGGCCAAGACCGGTGAGCAGATCCGCCAGTGGGTGGTGGATGCACCTTTCCAGCCCGCTCTGGATAGCGCTATCCGCGACGCCTATGCACAGATTGGTGAGGGCAACGCTGATCTGCCGGTAGCGGTTCGTTCTTCCGCTACCGCAGAGGACTTGCCGGATGCGTCCTTCGCCGGCCAGCAGGAAACCTTCCTGAATATTCGCGGCATCGACAGTGTGATGATTGCCGTCAAGGAAGTGTTTGCCTCCCTGTTCAATGATCGCGCGATCAGCTATCGCGTTCACCAGGGTTTTGACCACAAACTGGTGGCCCTGTCTGCGGGTGTGCAGCGCATGGTCCGCTCAGAAACCGGTGCCGCCGGGGTTATGTTCTCCATGGACACCGAATCCGGTTTCCGTGATGTGGTCTTTATCACTGCCTCCTACGGTCTGGGTGAAATGGTGGTGCAGGGCGCGGTTAACCCTGACGAATTCTACGTTCACAAAAAGACTCTCCTGAACAAGAAGCCTGCCATTCTTCGCCGTAATCTGGGCAGCAAGATGCAGAAGATGGTTTACGGTGCTGAAGCGTCTGCGGGCAAGTCCGTCAAGATTGTGGAAGTCGATACGGCAGAGCGCATGACGTTCTGTCTGAACGACGAGCAAATCGAGAACCTGTCCCGTCAGGCCATCGAGATCGAAAAGCACTACGGCATGCCCATGGATATTGAATGGGCGCTGGATGGTGACGACGGCAAGCTGTACATCGTGCAGGCCCGCCCGGAAACCGTGAAGAGCCGCTCCGATGTGAATGTGATGGAGCGCTACCTGCTCAAACAGACCGGCAAGGTATTGGTGGAAGGCCGCTCCATTGGCCAGCGTATTGGTGCCGGTAAAGTGCGCATCGTTACCAATATCAAGGAGATGGACAAGGTCCAGCCCGGCGACGTGTTGGTCACCGACATGACAGACCCGGATTGGGAACCGGTCATGAAGCGTGCAGCAGCGATTGTTACCAACCGTGGTGGGCGCACCTGCCACGCGGCGATCATTGCCCGCGAACTGGGTGTTCCCGCCATTGTTGGCTGTGGCGACGCCACCGAGGTACTCAGTGACGGTCAGGAAGTTACGGCTTCCTGTGCGGAAGGCGATACCGGCAAGATTTACGAGGGCCAGCTGGAATTCGATATTCAGCGCAACTCCATTGAATCCATGCCCAAACTGCCATTCAAGATCATGATGAATGTGGGCAACCCGGACCGTGCCTTTGACTTTGCCGGTTTGCCGAACCAGGGCGTCGGTCTGGCCCGTCTGGAATTCATTATCAACCGCATGATCGGTGTGCACCCGAAAGCGCTGCTGAACTACGATACCTTACCCAAAGATGTGAAGCAGAACGTGGACAAGCGCACCTCCGGTTACGGTGATCCGGTGGATTTCTACGTGGAAAAGTTGGTCGAGGGGATTTCCACCCTGGCCGCGGCTTTCCATCCGGAGAAGGTGATTGTTCGTCTGTCCGACTTCAAGTCCAACGAGTACGCCAACCTGATCGGCGGCAAGCTCTACGAGCCGGAAGAAGAGAACCCCATGCTGGGCTTCCGGGGTGCCAGCCGTTACATCAGCGAAAACTTCCGGGATTGCTTCGAGCTTGAGTGCCGCGCCCTGAAGAAAGTGCGTGACGTCATGGGCTTCACCAATGTGGAAATCATGGTGCCCTTCGTCCGGACTGTTGGCGAAGCCGAGCAAGCGGTTGATCTGCTGGCCAAGAACGGACTGAAGCGTGGTGAAAACGGTCTGCGCGTGATCATGATGTGCGAGCTGCCCACCAACGCGCTGCTGGCCGATGAGTTCCTGCAGCACTTCGATGGCTTCTCAATCGGTTCCAACGATCTGACCCAGTTGACGCTGGGGCTGGACCGGGATTCCGGTATCGTCAGCCATCTGTTTGACGAGCGCGATCCGGCGGTCAAGAAGTTGCTGAAGATGGCTATCGATGCCTGTAACGCCCAGGGCAAGTACATCGGCATCTGTGGCCAGGGGCCATCTGATCATCCTGATCTTGCCAAGTGGCTGATGGAGCAGGGCATCTCTTCCGTGTCCCTGAACCCGGATTCCGTCCTGGATACCTGGTTCTACCTGGCGGAGAAGCATGGCAACTGATTAGCCTGCTTGATCCATCTGGTGCCTCACGGCAAAGTAAAAAGCCCGCTATTGCGGGCTTTTTACGTTAGTGGCAATGTTGGCGACAAGACGCTTTACAGCCGCTCATGCCTCTTGAAAGTGACAACCTGATTGGAGCCTGATTGGGCGATGGGTTGAGGTGGCGTTGAGGCCGCCATTCAAGGTCGCCGGGTGTATCGAATCGGAGAGAAGGGAAGCCATGTTTCATCGCCTGATCAGGACGCTGGATTTATATGATGGCTTGAGATTGCCCGTAAAAGTCGGTCGGCTTGAGCTTTTGCTGGTCCATGAAGAGGGCGAAACCCGGTTAATGCAGCGTCGCTGCCCCCATGCAGACTTTGCTCTGGATCGCTGCACCATCAGTCATGGGGAGCTTCGCTGCCCAGGGCATGGATTGACCTTTTCCCTGCGGAGTGGCCGCTGTCTCGATGGCAACTACCAGCTGCAGCAATACCGAATTGACTACGACGGCCCCTGGCTGGGTGTGGATTTGTCTCCCTAACCACCGGCTTCAACACAGAAAATCGGGCTGACTGAACAGGACGACTCTCTCTTCTTTTGACGGCACGTGCCAGAACGGCCAGGCGTCTTATTGAGGGATGGGGGAGGCGTAGACCACTTTCTCGTCACCCAGGCCTGCGACAAAGTGGCTGCTGTAACGATGGCGCAGTTGTTTGACCTTACGCACATAGGCCTGGGTCTCCTTGAAGGGAGGGATGCCACCGTAGCGGCGCACATTCCCTTCGCCGGCGTTATAGGCCGCCAGGATATGATCCAGGGTAGAGAACTTGCCTTTCAAGTAGGCCAGAAAGCGGGTTCCGCCAAGAATGTTTTCACGGGCATCAAACGGGTTGCTGACTTTCAGATAGGCCGCCGTTTCGGGCATTAGCTGCATCAGACCCTGAGCTCCCACACGGGAGATGGCCTTCGGGTTAAACAGGGATTCCGCATGGATTACGGCTTTCACCAGCGCCGGGTCGACCCGGTGCTGGCTGGCTGCGAAAGTGATCAGGGTATCGTAACGGTCACGCTCTGCATCGCTTAACGCACGGGGCTGGTAATTCCATCCCTTGCGGATGGACAGCAGAGTATGGCCACTGCCAACCCGGTCCTGTGGCTGGTCCGTGAACAGAATGGTGCCATCGGCGGCGCGATACTTGTAGATATCGCTTGCCGCAGCACTTGAAAAACTGATCATGCCGCTCAATAGCAGAGCCAGCAGCCCGGTCAGTCGCATTGTGTCCCGTTCCCCATTGGATGCGTGCTGTTTCAGACGCGTTATTGTTTTCGTGAAATGCCTTACCAAGCTATATGCAGACTATATAGCAACAGATTAGCATTTCTGATGGACGTTACCCCCATGGTACCGCTGCGCCCGTTGATGTTGACCCCAGTTCGATAAAGGGTCATTTTCACGTGCTGAGCGTCGCGGCTGATCCAAGCCAATCATACTATCGCTGCGGTCATAGCCCAAGTGACGTGGCACACATTCCGGTTTGTCCCTGCTATTGCCGTTTGCTATGGGTGGTATCAGCGGGGACGTCTTGTGAATCTTCTCGCACTGCGCACAATGGGGTCTAACTTGAAGGAGTCAGCAGTGACAAAAGAATTCGACCTGGTGGTAATCGGGGCCGGTTCCGGCGGTGTTCGAGCGGCCCGTATGGCGGCAAGCCACGGTGCTCGGGTAGCCATCATTGAAGAGCGGTTTTTTGGCGGCACCTGCGTGAATGTGGGTTGTGTCCCCAAGAAGCTGTTTTCCTACGGGGCGCATTTTCCTCAGGAATTTACCCTGGCAGAGGATTTCGGTTTTACGCTCAAGGGCTGGTCCTTTGATTGGGCAACCCTGCGAGATAACAAAAGCCGGGAAATCCAGCGCCTGAATGGTATTTACCAGCGAATTCTTGACCAGGCCGGGGTTACCGTTTTTGAGGGACATGGCAAGGTGCTGGGCCAGGGGCGCGTTGCGGTGGATGACCAAGAGCTGAAAGCGGCGAACATCCTCGTCGCTACCGGCGGCAAGCCTTATGTGCCGGAGTTCCCGGGCTCAGAATTGGCCCGAATCTCTGACGACCTTTTCTACCTGGAGGCGCTGCCTGACACGGTGGCAGTGGTAGGAGGAGGCTACATCGCCACCGAATTCGCTGGCATCCTGCACGGGCTGGGCTGCCAGGTAACCCAGATTTACCGCGGTGACCTTTTCCTGCGCGGATTTGACGGCGATATCCGGCAGTTTGTGGCAGAGCAAATGCGCGGGCAGGGCGTGGACCTGAAGTTCAATGCCGACGTGAGCCGTCTTGAAGTCGTGGGCAGCGGCAAACAGGTCACCTATCATGATGGCAGCCAGCAAACCTTCGATGAAGTGTTTTACGCCACCGGCCGTGTGCCGAAGCTGGATGGCCTGTTCGCAGACGGTGCTGTTCCGGCATTGACGGATAAAGGGGCGATCCAGGTCGATGCCGGGTTTGCCACTTCCATTCCCGGGCTTTATGCCTTGGGGGATGTGATTGACCGTGTTCAGCTGACACCTGTGGCACTATCTGAAGGGATGTGGCTGGCTGCAAAATTGTTCGGAGAGAACAAGCCGTCATCGCCCATGGATTACCGCCATATCGCTACCGCCGTATTCAGCCACCCCAACATTGGCACTGTCGGCCTCACCGAGGAAGATGCGTTGCGGCAGACCCCTGCCGTCCGGGTTTACAAAAGTGGTTTCCGCCCCATGCGCTATACCTTGGGTGACAAACAGGAGCGCAGCTTTATCAAGCTTATCGTGGACGATGAAAGCGACAAGGTGCTCGGGTTGCATATGGCCGGGGAGGACGCGGCGGAAATCACTCAGGGATTTGCCGTGGCCATCAAGATGGGGGCCACCAAGGCTGATTTTGACGCCACGGTGGGCATTCACCCCACGGCGGCGGAAGAGCTGGTCACCATGCGTCAGGGAGAAAGAGTTACCGCCTGACGATCAACCTATCGTTTCCCGAGACGTAGGCGCGTCGCTGGCGGCGCGCCTACGGTCCGGGTGTCAGATTCTCTCCAGTGTTACAGGTAACCCATCCCCGGGAACCGGCAGGCTGGTGGTATCCACCGGCATTTCGTAATCCTGTGGCACAGTCCAGCGGTAATTGAGCAGCACCTGGTGAAGAATGGCCTTCACCTGCATCTCCGCAAAGTGCAGACCGATACATTTGTGGGCACCGCCCCCAAACGGCACCCAGGCATAGGGATGCACCTTGTCTTCCCGGCGAGCGTCGCTGAATCGCTCCGGATCAAACTTTTCCGGTTCCGGCCAGTACTCCTCCATGTAGTGTGTGAAGTAGGGCACCACGTTAATGAAGCTGCCGCGGGGGATAAAGAACCCTTCGTACTCCACATCCTTGACTGTCTTGCGAGGCAGGGAGGGCACCGGAGCGCAGAGCCTAAGCGCCTCTTTCATGGCCATGCCGATGCCCTCAAGCCGTGGCAGATCCTCGTAGTCCAGACAGGTTTTGCCGAGGGCCTGGCTTTCTTCGCGCAGACGTTCCTGCCATTGCGGATTCTTGGCCAGATAGTAGAAGAGGGTGGAAAGCGTGATGGTGGAGGTGTCGTGTGCCGCCATCATCAGAAAGATCATGTGGTTGACCACGTCGTCATCGCTGAACTGCTCACCCTCTTCGGTTTCGGCGTGACACAGAACACTGAACAGATCGGAATCCCGGCTTTGGCGTTTTGCGGCAATTTCCTTGCGGAAAAAGGCTTCCAGAACCTTTCGGCCCTTCAGTCCTTTTGACCAGCGCAAACCGGGCACACTGGTGCGCACGATCGCCGTGCCGGCGCGAACGGTATCCACAAAGGCGCGATTGATGTCGTCAGCCTCCGGGCCCAGCTCATAGCCCATGAACACATCCGTTGCCAGGTCCAGAGTGAGTTGTTTTACCGCATTGAGCACGTGGAAATCGGGGATCGATTTCCAGGGGGTAATCCCGGTGGTGATGTGCGGGCCCATTCTGTCCAGGTAGCCTTTCAGCACCTCGCGGTTGAAGGCCTGCTGCATGATCTTCCGGTGCCAGCGATGTTCCTCGAAATCCAGCAGCATGATGCCGCGGTGAAAAAACCGGCCGATAAAGTAATCCCAGCCCTGATGATTGGAGAACAGATCGCCGCGGTTGAGCATAACGAATTGATTGGCATCAGGACCGAGCAATTGCACCATTTTCAGCCCGAAAACGCTGGTCCAGGACACGGGGCCGTATTGGTCATACCGCTTGCGCATCAAGCCGATGGGGTCGCGCATGAAGGAGAGGGTGTGGCCAATTAGCGGCAGCCCCTTGTCACCGGGTACGGCCCGAAGCGGGCTTTGGGTGGGCACGGGGCAAAACGGTTGCGACATGAATCTCTCCTCATAAACAGTCCGTTTACTATTAGCCTGATAGCGCCTGAACCTCAACACAACTAAACAGATTTCGTACTGGCATTTCCTGGGGAACGGCGAGTCTGAACCGGCAATCCGATGCTTGCAGAGGGTGAGCTTCCACAGCGCAGGTCCGCGGTTTTCTCCTTTTGAAGCACCACGCCGGCAATAACGGTATGGCTTTCTCTGGATCGCATTGATTGCGAATGCACGAGTTTGGCCAGGGCCATGTGTTGTTTTTTTGATCGGCAGGACTTGGGCAGCCCAAGGGGCGTGGCTGTGGGCAGTCACTAAAGGGTTATGCACCCGGTTATCCACAGAAACTGTGGATAGAAAAAGAGGGCCCATGGACACTGGGAGAGCCTGTACGGCCTGTGTATGATTCGGCAACAAACAAAATTCCTGCAGATGCCTGCCTGGTTCGCGTTGAATCGTCTTTCCGGTTAAAGGGGCCTGTCGCCTGATTCGAATCGAATCGGGGCCAGAGCGCCAATGCCCGAACGCGCAAGCCCCGGCGGAACGGGTTCTGCAGTTGATCTGCCAGTCTGCTGTATTAAGGAGAACAAGGAATGCGTCGTGTGGTCTTTAACCAGAAAGGGGGCGTGGGGAAATCCAGCATCACGGTAAACCTCGCCGCCATCAGTGCTGCCGAAGGCAATCGCACCCTGGTGGTGGATCTGGATCCGCAGTGTAATGCCAGCCAATACCTGTTGGGGATGCCTGCGTACAGCAATGGTGAGGGCCCCAAACCCAATATCGGTACTTTCTTTGCCCAGACGCTGTCGTTTCGGTTGAAAGAGAAGGACGCCCGCGAGTACGTGCATGCCACTCCTTTCGAGAACCTGTTTGTTTTGCCTTCGGATGGTGAGCTGGGCGAAATCGAGCATATGCTCGAATCCAAGCACAAGATCTATAAGCTCCGGGGCCTTCTGAAAAGCCTGGCAAAGGATTTTGACGCGATCTTTGTGGATACTCCGCCGGCCTATAACTTTTATACCCTCTCCGCCTTGATTGCGGCGGACCGGGTGCTGATTCCTTTCGATTGTGATGCCTTCTCCCGCAAAGCACTGTACACACTGCTGGAAAATATTCAGGAAGCCCGGGAGGACCATAACGACGAGCTTCAGGTGGAAGGGATTGTGGTCAATCAGTTCCAGCCCCGCGCCCGATTGCCTCAGGAGCTGGTAGCATCCCTGGAAGAAGAGGGCCTGCCCATGTTGAGTAGCAAGCTCTCTGCCAGCGTGGTCATGCGGGAATCCCATGAACAGGCCACACCGCTGGTGAATTTGCAGCCCAAGCACAAGCTGACCGAGGAATACCGGGCACTGTTCCACGAGCTCAATGGCCGCTAATCCATTTCGTCGCCAGGCCACCCGCCGCGCCGAACGTATATTGCGTTCGGCCACCGCCAGTCGCTGGTTGGCCAGGGCGGTGTTCAGCCGCTCTGATCAGTTGCAGCAACGGCTGGGCGAGGCGGCAGGGCAGCTCAAACTCCTGGCCGCGATGCTGCTTGATTGGGCCACAGGGCGCTATCGGCAGGTACCCTGGGCAACCCTGCTGACCATCACCGGGGCGTTGGTGTACTTTTTGATGCCTCTGGACGCCATTCCTGACCCGATTATCGGCCTAGGTCTGCTGGATGATATGGGGGTGCTTGCCAAATCCTGGCAATTTGCCCGCCAAGACATTGAAAGCTACCGAGAGTGGCGTGATAGAAAGGGGGATATCCGTGCCGACGAGAAGCAGGACTGACGACAGCGACGCCATCTTCAAGCCGGGTTTTAATGGCCGCGGCAACCTGGTTTACGAACCCTTGTCAGTGCTGAGCCTCAGCCAACGGCTGGGACGGCTGCGCTATGCCTGTTACCAATTTGCCGCATGGTTCACCGGGTTTTTGCTGATTGCCCTTGCCATGCTGCTTTCCGTGGAGCTTGTCCCTGGCCTCGTCGGTATTGGTGTCACGCTGATAGTCGGGCTGCTGTTATTGCTCTACACGGTGGGGCTGATGGTGCGCCGGCTTCATGATATGGATATGAGCGGCTGGTGGGCGCTGCTGTCCCTGGTCCCTGTGCTGAATCTGCCCTTTCATCTATTCCTATACCTGGGTAATGGCAGCAGCTCCATGAACCGCTACGGCACGCCGAACCCGCTACCGAGCGGTATTGTTATGCTGTTCGGCGGACTGTTCTGGTTTATTAATGTGTTTTCGATTATAGCTACCATCGCCTTCATGGTAATTGCGTGGCTGGCTCCGGAATGGTTGCTGCCCTACCTGTCACAAATACCGGATAGTTGGTCGGCTTCGGGTCGCAATTGGATGGAGGTATTTTGATATCAATGTCAGGTTCCTCTCTCTTACGAATTTTGTGATAGTGTTTACTATAATTTCGTCATTGCTTGCCTGGGGCAGGCTTGATCAGAGCAAAAACAAACAACACACAACAACAATTAGCGATCTGGAAAAGGGAGTAGTTATGGGCAAGCGTCTGCTGGGGAGCCTTTTGGCCATCGCCTTGCTGCCAGTGCAGGGGATGGCAGCCATCACCAATGCCGATCTTGAAGAACTCGAATTATCACTGTGGAAATTGCGCACAAACTTTCATATGCTGACGGTGATGACAGGCAGTGATACCTACGCCTCGGAACTGAACAAGACGATCTCACAGGCCAGTCAGGCGCTTTCCAATTTGAAAGCCAGTGCGGAAGGCAGTGAAGAGCGTCAGTTTGTCATGGACCTGGAAAAGGACTGGGCTCTCTACATGGATGCTGCCAAGGGCAATACCATGGCAGAGCAAGGCTACACCAATGCCTACGTCATCAAGGACGTGAATGAGCTTCCCGCTATCATGGCGGAAAAAATGGATACCTTCGGGAATGCCTCAGGTGGACAGTACGATGAGATTCGTGAGCTCTCCGCCTATCTGCAGCGGATGACATCGGAATACCTGAATGTGGCTGCGGATCCGGCCGGCGGTATGGCTGCCGGTTCCGATGAGGGGCGGCTGGATTTCAAAAATGCCGTACCGGAATTCGAGAAAATGCTCAAAGCGGCCCAGGCCCAGTATGCCGGCGATGAAGCCATGACCCGGGCACTGGATCAGGTAGCGGTAAAATGGAAATTCATTCGTCAGTCCATGGTGAAGTTCTATGAAAATGCGGTGCCGTTTCTTATCTACCGCTATACCCGGCAGATGGTAGATACCATGGAGCAGGCGATCAGCCTGGCTTCAACGGATATGGCCAAGCCCACCTTTGGGCCCGTTGAATAGTCACAACGGCCATTATTCAGATACATTGTGCCCCCGCTAACGGCGGGGGTTTTTCATGGGGTTGAAAAGAGGATATCGGGGTGAAAAAACAAGGACTGTGTGTGTTTGCGGGTGCACTGATGTTGGCTGTTTCCGGCGCACAAGCGGCACTGTCTGCAACGGAGCTTGCGATGCTGGAAGCGGATGCCTGGCGTGCCAGGATGGGATTTCATCTGCTCTCGATCCGTGGCGACAACCCGGAAGATCGTGCGGCCCTGCGCCAATTGCTGGAAGCCGGCGAGGGCCGTGTGGCTGAATTGAAATCCCAGGCTGAGGGTGACGAGGTGTCTCAGGCTAACGCCTTTGGCCAGGCCTGGAACGATCTTTCCCGCCGGGCCATGGATAACCCGCTGGCGTCTCTCGGCTATGCCGATTACGGTGCCATGAGCGAGATGAATACCACGACGCTGGCAATGGCCGAATTGGCAGAACAGGCGCAAAGTGCCCCTGACGCCCAGTATCTGGATATTGCGGATTTGTCGGTATCCATGCAGCGGCTGGCCAGTGAGTATCTGGCATTGGCTGCCTTCCCGTCAGCGGGGCTGCCCACCGGTACCGGGTTGGCGCCGCTGGATTTTGCCCTTGAAGCAAAAAGTATCGATGACACGCTGAGCCGCCTCAAGAGCCGCTATGCCAGCGATCCGCAAGCGAATGAGGTTCTGGCTTTTGTCGAGCAGCGCTGGGTTTTCGTACGGGGCACCATTCCGCGAATGAACGAGCAGGATACCAACAAGGTGCCGTACCTGTTTTACCGATATGCCACCCAGATAGCAGAGCGGGTGGATGAGTTGGTCGCGCCCTGAAACCTCGCGCCGCCGCTTGGCAAGGGACTATTGAGACAGGCACTCCCTTTTACAGCGTTCCCGTCTCGCTGCTGAACAGATACCGCATCAATCAGAACGGGTTGCCAGCCAGTCCGCACTGATCCGCCAGGCGTGGCTCGGCGCCTTGGAACCGGAGAACACCCCGGCGTGACCGCCGGGGACTTCCTCGAATCGCTTCTCCTGGCTACCGACTAGCCGCAAGACTTCCCGGGCCGCGCGCAGGCTGACGATATTGTCAGTGGTTCCGGCAAAAGCCAGCAGATCCTGGTGAATGGCGGAGAAGTCCACACTGCGCCCTCCGACACGGATTTTTCCCTTGGCCAGGCTGTTCGCCAGAATCATCTTCTCGATCACTTCCCGCACCACCGCGCCCGGGTAATCCACCATATCGTTAAACCATTGGCCCATGGTCATGTACTCGGTGACGTATTCCCGGTCGGCGATATTCTTTACCAGATCCAGGTAAGCCTGAACCACCCCCGGCGGGTTGGTCATCTTGAATCCGAATCTGAGCAGCCCCGCCGGGATATGGAACAGCTTGTCGTCCAGGGGGGAAAGGCGCACCTTGAACCAGTCGTGGGCTTGCATGGCCGGAATGGAGGCCAGGCCCAGAGCCTTGCCGAAGGGGCCGCTCTTGTGGAAATTCACCGGGCTGGCAATCGTGATCAGGCTGCGCACCGGGGCATCCGGGTGTCCGCCCAGATACATGAGGCAGAGCAGGCCTCCCATGCAGTAGCCCAGCAGATTGACCTGTTCCTGACCGGAGTGGTCTTTCACTGTGTCCACCGCCGCCGGCAACCAGCGGTTCACATAGGTATCCAGATCCAGGCTGCGCTCCGCCTGGGAGGGTTTGCCCCAGTCCACCAGGTAGACGTCATAGCCCCGGGCCATCAGATAGCGGACCATGGAGCGGTTCGGCATCAGATCGTAGGTCCAGCACTGGATGCCCAATGCCGGCACCAGAATCAACGGGGTGCGGTATTTGTTGCGTTCTACCGGCATCATTTCGTCGTTGACCGGGATTTCGCTCATGGGCGGCAGGCTATAATGGCGAACGGCCATGATGCCGTCCCGGTAGATTTCATCCCAGGGGCATTTGTCGATCTGGATAAACCGTTGCGGATGCCGCCGACGCTCGACGATATGCCCAACGGCACGCAGACTGGTTTTCAAACGGGATGACGTCGCCATGGGCGGCCTCCGACAATAAGGGGGGATGAAATGCTAGCGGCAGGGCAACGTATTACCATGGTGAAAAATGGAGCCTGCCTGGAGCCTATACGCAGCCGCGCCGGAGTCAATTTTTTCGCCAGGTCGTGATTGCGATTGTGCGGTGTAGTTGATTCTACATAAACAAGCGCAATCGCGGGCTGACGGAAAAAGGGGCCCGGCCCTTCGGGTTGCGGCTAAAAATGGTGCCATACTGTGTTGCGGACCTTGAACTTGACCCGTCAGGCCCTGCGGTCCGCGCCTTGTCTGGCATCATTTTTAGCCGCAACGCGGCTGCGTATAGGCTCCAGGCAGGCTCTAACACTTTGCAGATTAATGTCGACTCGTTAATCTATCGCGCCCGACGCACAGGAGGCATTGGCCGTCGTGACAAACTCATCATTACCTTACACCCGCCTGGATGTCTGTAACCGTTTTCTGGAGTCGGTGAGACACTCTGTGGTGCTGGGACTGGAAGTCCTCAGCGCAGAAGAACACGCTGTCAGGGTAAGGGTTCCCTGGCGAGAGGATCTGGTGGGTAACCCGGAAACCGGCGTCATGCATGGTGGCGCCATCTTCGCCATGATGGACCATGCTGGCGGTATGGCAGTGACCTGTCGCACCTTTCCCACGTTCGAAATCACCCCCACCATCGATTTTCGCGTCGACCACCTTCGCGGACCGGCCAAGGGCGCTGCGGTGGTTTGCGAAGCCACCTGTTACCGGCTCACCAACCATGTGGCCTTTGTCCGCATCACCACCTGGGAGGAGGGCGCCGAGGACGAGCCCATCGCATCTGGTCTGGCAACCTACACCCGGTTGAAAATTGAAACTGCTGGCAAGGTGGTGGGGCAATGAAAGCACTGAAAACCCTGATTGAAGAATGCCGAGCCGGCGAGGCGGACTACCAGAGCCTGATCGACCGGGTGCCCTATGCCCGCTTTCTGGGTATCCAGGTGGTGGCACAAGGAGACGAGCTGACCTTTGTGTTGCCCAAGCATGACAATGTGGTGGGTAATCCGACTCTGCCAGCCTTGCATGGCGGGGCCGTGGCAGGCTTCATGGAGCAGGCAGCGATTATCTTTATCCTGTTGCAAATGGGGGAGCCACGGGTCCCCAAGACCATCGATTTCACCATCGATTACCTGCGAGCCGGGCTTTTCCGTGACACCTACGCGGAATGCAGCGTCACCCGACTGGGCCGACGGATAGCCAATGTGCATATCAGCGCCTGGCAAAAAAACCGCCAGGAACCGATCACCATTGCCCGGGCGCATTTCCTGCTGTCCGATGATGCGGGCTGATCCCGACGGATCGAGGCCTGCTCCTTTGTCCAAGAGACCGCGCCCTGAGGTCGGGCGCGGTGCTTGGCACCGTAATTAACACGACTCGCCTGTCCGTTATCCATGTTCTGGTAGCGGATGCACCCTCCCGCTGCTGGCCACGTTAGTCCTCCCTGGTCCGTACTGCGATTGTGATTTTGCGCCAGCCCACAACCCGATTGTCATAACGCGACATTGTCCCGGCAAACACTTCCGCCTAGCGTTTAAGTGAACCTGTTCGGAGCGCACCGTTGCGTTCCGGGGTGTGCGACAACGCTAAAAAGGGTGTATCCATGAAAATAACCAATGTCACCTCGCCACCAACTTCCGTGAGCATCTACGACAACTGGGACGGTCCCGGCTCCGAGGATATCGAAGACAAGCTGACACCGGGCCACGTGCAGGATGTGGTAGAAATCTTCCAGACCCCGCTTACCGGTCACTATAACTGGGACTATTCCAGTGCCGATGGCCGTATCCGCAAGTTGTATCGCCTTGGCAAGGAGCTGAACTGGAATGCAGACATGGATCTTGACTGGACCCAGACCTTCCCCAGGAGCGAGGTTCCTCTCGATCAGGCCTTTAATCCGTTCAACGGCTGGCCCACGTTCGAGGCACTGAGCGATGACGAGAAACTGCGTTTCGGCTGGCACAACCTGGCCTGGATGCTGGCGCAGTTCATGCACGGGGAGCAGGGCGCACTGCTGGTGGCATCGCAATTAGCCAGTTGCGCGCCGTCCTACGATGCCAAGCTCTATGCGGCAAGTCAGACTTTTGACGAGGCCCGACACGTTGAAGTGTTCACCCGGTACCTGCAGGAAAAGATCGGCATCCTGTATCCGGTGAACCCCAACCTGAAAGCACTGCTCGACAAGATCCTTTCCGATCCGCGCTGGGACCTGAAATTCATCGGCATGCAGATCATCATTGAGGGCCTGGCTCTGGCGGCCTTCAACACCCTCAAGCTGACCGCCCATGACCCGCTGCTCAAGCAGATTATCCACCTGGTGATTCGTGATGAAGCACGCCATGTTACCTTTGGCGTCAATTACTTGGAGGATTTTGTTGAGACCCTTTCTGAAGAAGAGAGGGAGGAGCGCGCCCACTTCGCGTTTGAAGCCTGCGTGGTCATGCGCGAACGGCTGATCAGCACCGAGGTCTTTGAGCACTTTGGCTGGGATGTGGAAGAGGCCCGTGAGCAGGTGCTGTCTTCCACCATCATGGCCCAGTTCCGCAATCTGCTCTTCACCCGCATCATGCCCAACCTGAAACGTATCGGCCTGCTCACCGAGTCAGTGCGCCCCCGTTTCGAAGAGCTGGGCATCCTGCAGTTCGAAAACCTGGTGGATGACGGCGAAGTGGATTGGGCAGAGCTGTCGAAACCTCTCTACGACGAAGTCTCCTGAGGGCTGTTTCTGTAGGCTCTTACAAAGCCCATGGACAGCGTAGGGTGCACTGAGCCTAAGCGAACTGCACCGATCTGGGGGCTCGGTGCATCCTACGTTTCATTACACACTCTCCACGTTGACCATTCCCTGCCGAACCGGTTTGGCCAGCGCCTGAGAGGTCGCTTTATAGGCCTGCTGTAACGCCACGGGCCCATGCTCCAGCTTCCGCGGACCGCTGCGGGCCAGGCCGTCAATGGCCAGGGTGATCAGGTTGGGGCGCAAAGGGGCCTTCAAGGCAGGGCTATTGGCCCGACGCCACGGGGATCGGGATTGCAGATGGTGATAGAGTACGCGCTCGCCGGGCCAGGTGCTGGCCAGGCCATGTCGGTCAGCAATACCGCCGTCCCAATAGTAGTCACCGTCAATGCGTGCCGGTTGAAACAGGAACGGCACGGCGCAAGACGCATAAACGGCCTCGATGGGATCTCCCGCATTCAGCACCCGCGTGCGGCGGGTACCCGCATGCCAGGCAGACAGGGCTACCGGGGTGGGACTGTCTGCCAGATCGGTCAGCGTCAGCATCTCCCGCAGCAAACTGCGGAAACGTTTGCCGGCAAGCAGTCCCAGCCCGGGGGCAGGGTCCCAGAAATGCTCACGGCACAGGCTTGTCAGGGTGAGTTCCATTTTTTCCGGGCATGCCTGACCGGCCATGCAGGCTGACACCAGGGCTCCGGCACTGGAACCGCAGTAGCGGGCCGGCGCCAAATCATGTTCTTTCAGGGCTTTGACGACACCAAAATGGGCAAAAAAACCAAAAAAACCGGACGACATGGCCAGGGTGAAGGGGCGATCTGCCAGCCATTCAGCCAGGCTCGGGGCGGGATATGTCTTCATTGAATGCTTCCTCTGCGGCGACAAACCCTAACCCGGGGACACTCAGCCACACAATCCTGCTGACCGCCGTGGCCGTGACGGCCCTGGGCCAGACCCTGGTATTCACGCTGCTGCCGTCTCTGGGGCGTGCCACGGGCCTGGCGGAAATGCAGGTGGGGCTGATCATCAGTTGTTCCTCACTGGTTTTTGCGCTGGCCAGCCCGGTGTGGGGCACCCTCAGCGAATCCCTGGGGCGCAAGCGGGTGCTGGTGATCGGGCTCAGTGGCTATTCCCTGGGCACACTGATGTTTGCGCTGGTGTTTGATATCGGCCTGCACGGTGGCCTGGCAGGCGGCCTATTGGTGGCCGGGCTGGTGTTAAGCCGAATGCTGCAGGCAGCAATCATGGCCGCTACACCGGCGGCTGCCGCCGCTTACACTGCGGATATAACCACCCCGGAGCAGCGCACCCAGGGCATGGGCCGTATCGGTGCGGCCAACAACCTGGGCACGGTTATCGGCCCCGTGTCCGGTGGCCTGCTGGCAGCGGTGGGACTGGTTTTCCCGCTCTATGGCGTGGCCGCCCTGACGGCGTTGATGGCACTGGCCACCGCATTGTGGCTGCCTGCCTCGCCCCATCAGCCCACCGCGAGAACCGTATCACTGGCCAGGGTGCTGCGTAGCGGATTGGGTGCCTATGCGGACCCGCGATTGCGGGATCTTCTGCTCACCGGGGTGATGCTGTTTATGAGCTTTGCGCTGATTCAGCAAACCCTGGGCTTTCTGTTTCAGGATCAGTTTGGATTATCGCCGGCCGCTGCGGCGCGTGCTCTGGGATTAACCATGATGGCGGCGGCGGTGACCTCGTTGGTCGGTCAGATTGTGGTCGTGCAATGGTTGCGTGCCCCGGCGACCTTGCTGGTGATTCTGGCGGTGCCCGCAATCGGTCTCGGTGCGTTGATATTGTGGCTGGCTGATCAGCAATGGGTAATGAGTGTGGCGGTTTTGCTGGTTGGCCTGGGGCTGGGCTTTGGTATGCCGGCGATCATGTCTCTGGCCAGCCTGCGCGTCAGCAGCGAAGAGCAGGGCAGGGTCGCCGGCCTGGCAAGCGCCTGTCCGGCCCTGGGTTTTATTCTTGGTCCCCTGGTCGGCACCGGGTTGTATACCCTGGATCATCGCTGGCCCTATCTGCTGGTATTGTCCCTGATGGTGCCGCTGACCTGGCTGGCCTGGCGCCTAGTGCGTTCCGCGGCTGACAATGCGTAGGGAGTCAGTGGCGAGGTCAGAGTTTCGAGTTGCGAAAACCGGTCAAGAATACTTCAGCCTCGTAGGGTGCACTGAGCCTAAGGCGAACTGCACCATCCCCGGTGCCGAATCGGTGCAGTTCGCCTAGGCTCAGTGCACCCTACGGAAATGCCGGGTGTCATAGGCCAGATCGAGTCAGGCGTTTAGCGACAGAGATTTCCATAGATGAGCCGCCAGCAGGCTGCGCCAGGGGCGGAAGTCTGCCAGCCAGGTTTCGGCTTCCCGGGCGGTTGGCGGAGTGGCACCGCCCTGTAATTGTTGGATTGCCCGGCGCACTGCCACATCCCCGTGGAGGCTACCGTCCATCCATGCATAGCCCCGCAGCAGGGCATAGTGAACACTCCATGGACCCAGCCCTCGTATCTCCAGCAAGGTCCTGCGCAGGGTTTCCAGCTCGGCTGCCGCGATGGGCCGCTCAGGCAGAAGCGCCTCGTCGAGACAGCGTCGGGCGACAGTCAGCAAGCAATCTGCCTTGCTGTGGGAAAAGCCACAGTCACGCAGGGTATCCGCGTCGACCCGGGCGATATCCCTGGCATCGGGATAACAGTAAAGCCCGGCACTGTGCCTGCGGCCGGTTGTCTGTATCAGACGCCGGCGGATGGAAACGGCAGCCGCCACACTGATCTGCTGGCCGATGATCGCCCAGCTGAGTGCCTCAAACGGCGAGGCGGATTGTGGTATCCGCAATCCGGCCTGGGAGCGCACCAGGGGGCCAGCGAGGGGATGCTTGTCCGCCTGGGCCTCGAACTCCCGCGTCGGTTGATCGAGACCGAGCAGATGTCGCACCAGGGCATCCTGGCAAGGCGACGTCTGTGGCATTTTCCCGTCAGAGTGAAAGGTCACATGGGCCCGGGCCGGTTCATGGAATTCCACTGTCAGCATGACAGGCACCTGTTGCCAAATGAATGCTTTGCGCAGTGTGCTCGCATCCACGGTTTCAGCTACTGCCTCCGCATCCCGCCGGTGAAAATCCAGAAAGGCCTGGTGATCGAAATCCTCAGGGAGCGATACACTCCGCCGGTCAGTCATTTGTCACACTCACTGGCCCTGATAACCCGTTCGCGCTTGAGCAAGACACGCTTGCGTTCGACTCCCCAGCGATAACCGGACAGATGACCATCCCGTCGCACAATACGGTGGCAGGGAATAGCTACGGCAAGCGTGTTGGCGGCGCAGGCCGACGCCACTGCCCGGGCCGCACCCGGCTGGCCGATTTTCTCCGCCAGCTCCTGATAGGACAGGGTGGTGCCCGGTGGTATTTGTCGAAGCGCCTGCCAGACCCGTTGCTGGAATGCAGTGCCACGAATATCCAGCGGCAGCACCAGGCCTTGCCGCGGATCTTCGATCAGCGAAATCACTTGGGCCACTTTGTCATCAAATGCCCCATCCGGAGGGAGAAGCTCGGCACCGGAAAAGCGTTGCTGAAATTCCTCCAATAGTGCTTCAGGCTCATCGCCGAGGCTGATGGCGCAGAGGCCCTGGGAGGTTTCTGCCACCAGCAGGCTGCCCAGACTGCATTCCGCGATGGCAAAGCGGATAGCGGTACCCTTGCCCGCGGAGCGGTACTGGCTCGGGCGCATGCCAAGCATGTCCTTGCCCTGGGTATAAAGCTGACTGCTGGACTCCATGCCGGCGTCCTCCATGGCACCAATGATGGAAGTGTGGCGCTGTAAATTTCCGCACAGGCGTCGTCGGCGCACCGCCAACGCATACTCCCGGGGAGTCAGACCGGTGACGGCCTTGAACTGGCGTTGCAAATGGTAGCGTGACCAGCCGCATTGTGCGGCCAGTTCTTCCAGGGTTGGCAGAGTGTGGCTGTGTTCAATGTGCCGGCACAGGGCGGTTACGGTGGCGGTTACCGGTGAGCCTGCCACAGAAAGGGGGGTGCAGCGACGACAGGGGCGAAATCCCGCCTGCAAGGCTGCTGTGCCATCAGGAAAAATCCGCACATTTTCCACATTGGGACGTCTTGCCGGGCAACTGGGCCGGCAAAAAATGCCGGTAGTGATCACCCCATAGACAAAACGCCCATCCGCGTTCCGGTCCCGTTCCAGGATGGCCTGCCACTGTGTGTCTGTCACCGGCTGAGAGGCTGTCACCACGATCTGTTCCTTCATTGTTTCCGTCACGAGTCTGAACGGATCATGGCGCGAAGGAAATCGTGATGCACTCTGGATGTTGCGGGGGAATTGAAAAAAGCGGCGGGAATGGGAGGTGGGTGAGGGTACCCACCTCCAGACGAACCTAGCTACCTTACTCGGTGTAGGGCAGCAGGGTCAGTTCAACGCGGCGGTTCTGTTCACGACCGCTGGCAGTGCTGTTGCTGGCAATAGGCTGGGTTTCGCCGAAACCGACGGTGTCCAGACGCACTTGCTCAACGCCGAAACCGCTGAGGATATTGGCCACGGACTGGGCGCGCTGCTGGGAAAGCATCAGGTTGTACTTGTCACCGCCGGTGCTGTCGGTGTGACCGGCCACCTGGATCATGGTGGACTTGTATTCCTTGAGGACCTCAGACACCGCATCCAGTACCGGACGGAAAGAGGGCTTCACCGTGGTGCTGTCGGTATCAAAGGTCAGGTTACCCGGCATATTCAGGATGATGTTGTCACCATCACGGGTCACAGAGACGCCAGCACCTTCCATTTTTTCGCGCAGTTTGGCTTCCTGGACATCCATGTAGTAGCCCACACCGCCGCCGGCAACGGCACCAATACCGGCCCCTTTCAGTGCCCGCTCCTTGCGTTCCTTGGCACTGTCGGACGTGGCGATACCGATCAGGGCACCGGTTACAGCGCCAATACCGGCACCCATGCCGGCTTTGGAGGTCTGCTTCTCACCGGTATAGGGGTTGATGGTGCTACAGCCTGCCTGCAGGGAAACAGCACCTGCCAGTGCCAGGCAGCCAATAAAACGTTTCATGGAAACTCCTTGTAAATTATATAAGGTATTGGTTTTAAAATGGTTTGAGAGTGTAGAGACAATAGCCCTGCAAACAGGGTCGGTAAAGCGGCGTCTTCACGAGTTTACGAATTTGTACGAAAAAAACCGGTTGCCGTTCGGGATATGCGCATACCGGATCCATGATTCCGGTAACGGCGATGGCAATACTTTGCGTGTCCGAAATAGTCCATCAGGTGTCCCCCTGCGCCAGTGAAAACCTCACTCTGCAGGTCTACCATGGGGCATGAGTCAGGTCCGATCTGCCCCTGTCCATCCTCTCTCATTCGGGGCTGACGGATTCCCAACATCAAGGAGTACGCTGCATGCGACGCTGGAACGGCTGGGGCGACAGCGCCAACCATTATCCGCTGAAGGCCTCTGGCCTGACTTTCTTACAATCCCGCCTTGGTTCCGCCACACCCTTGCCTGATGCGGAAATCACCACGGTATCCCAGGCGGTTCCACGGTCCCGTCTGCCAGCCCACCCGCTGATCCGAACCGATGCGGAAACCCGGATCCGCCACGCCCGCGGGCAAAGCCTGCCGGACTGGCTGGCCATGCGCTCCGGTGATTTCGGCCGTTTCCCCGATGGTGTCGCCATACCGACCAAAAGCGCTGAGGTGAAAGCCTTGCTGGTCTGGGCACAGGAACATGATGTGCTGGTTATCCCCTATGGGGGTGGCACTTCCGTAGCAGGGCACATCAACCCGCCCGCCAGCGACAAGCCGGTCCTGACCCTGTCCCTGGCGGCCATGAATCGGCTGCTGCATCTGGACAAGGAAAGCCAGATCGCCACTTTCGGAGCCGGTACACCGGGACCGGAAGTGGAAGGCCAGTTGCGGGAAAAGGGATATATGCTGGGGCATTTTCCGCAATCCTGGGAGCTTTCTACTGTGGGAGGCTGGGTAGCCAGCCGTTCCAGTGGTCAGCAGTCCATGCGTTACGGTCGCATCGAGCAGATGTTCGCCGGAGGCCGTGTTGAAACCCCCAGGGGCACCCTGGATATCCCCACCATCCCGGCGTCGTCCGCCGGGCCGGATTTGCGGGAAATCATCATGGGCTCGGAAGGGCGCATGGGCGTCATTACCGAGGTCAAGGTCCGGATTACGCCTTTGCCGGAAATGGAAACCTTTCAGGTGGCCTTTGCGCCGGATTGGGAAACAGCCAAGACCTTGGTACGCAGCCTCACCCAGGCAAAGCTGCCGCTTTCCATGCTGCGCCTGTCCAATGCGGAAGAGACCCGTACCCATCTGATGCTGGCCGGGCATGAAAAAATGGTCTCTGTGTTGCACCGCTACCTGGCATTACGCGGTTGCCGGAATGAAAAATGCATGATCACCTTTGGTGTCACCGGGGAAAGGGCACTGGTGCGCCATACACTGGCCACCGTCAAGAAGCGCATTCGCGCCGCCGGCGGCACGGTGGTTGGTGAGCTGCTCGGCAAAAAGTGGGAAGAGTCCCGTTTCCGCTCTCCCTATCTTCGCCATGGCCTCTGGGAGCATGGTTACGTGGTGGACACGTTCGAGACAGCAGTGGACTGGAAGCAGGTCACCCCGGCCATGGAGGCCATGGAACAGGCGGTGCGCGACAATGTGGGGGAGGGAGAGAAGGTGCATGTCTTTACCCATCTGTCACACCTGTATCCGCAGGGTTCCAGTATCTATACCACGTATGTGTTTCGCTGCTCCGACACGTATCAGGCGACCCTGGAACGTTGGCAGGCCATGAAACAGGCGGCCAGCAATGCCATCGTGGCCCATGGCGGCACGATCAGTCACCAGCACGGGGTAGGGCGCGACCACGCTCCCTGGCTCCATCATGAGAAAGGTGATCAGGGCATGGCAGCACTGGGGTCGCTGGTGAAGCACTTTGATCCCCAGCAACGGTTGAACCCGGGTTGTTTGCTTGAAAACGCAACGTCCCGGACTTGAGAAGGAATATTGATGTTAGGCAAACGCCAATCCCTGGACGCCCTGGCTGACGAAAATTGGGATCTTGTTGTCATCGGTGGCGGAATCACCGGTGCCGGCGTGCTCCTGGAAGCGGCGCGCCGCGGGCTCCGTGTGTTGCTGCTCGAACAGACCGATTTTGCCTGGGGGACGTCCAGCCGCTCCTCAAAGATGGTCCACGGGGGGCTGCGATACATTGCCCAGGGGGACATTCGCCTGACGCGCCATTCCCTGCTGGAACGGGAGCGCCTGATCGACGAATTGCCGGGGCTGGTGGAGCGGGCAACCTATCTCTTCCCGTTGCGCAAAGGGGTGTTCCCGGGCCGCTGGCCCATGAAAGCCATTCTCTGGCTCTATGACTTCCTGGCGGGCATCCGTGACCATCGCTACCTGAGCCGCGAGCAATTGCTGGAGCGGGTGCCCGGCTTGAATCGCCAGTCGCTGACCGGCGCAATGAGTTATACGGATGCGCTCACAGATGATTGTCGTCTGGTGGTGCGGGCGATCCTGGAAGCGGCCCGCCATGGCGGGGTGGCGCAGAATTATTGCCGGGTGGAGCAGGCGATGGCCGATGGAGACAAATTTGCCATCACCGTCACAGACCGTACCAGCGGGCAGACCGCCACGCTCTCATCACGGCGGGTGGTCAGTGCGACGGGTGCCTGGGCAGACCGTTTTTCCGGCAGCGACCCGCGTGTTCGGCCGCTCCGGGGCAGCCACCTGTTTGTCGACCCTGAACGCCTACCAGTGAAGGATTGCCTGACGGTGATGCACCCGGATGATGGCCGCCCGGTCTTTGTCTTCCCCTGGGAGGGAGTGACCTGTGTGGGCACGACGGACCTGGATCATCCCCAGGACATGGACATTGAAGCCGCCGCCAGTGGCCAGGAAGTGGACTACTTGCTGCGCCTCATCAACAGCCAGTTCCCCGACGTCAAACTCGACCGCAAGGATATCTACGCCACCATTGCTGGCGTCCGACCGGTGATTGCCTCGGGGAAGGGGCTGGACCCCTCCAAAGAGCGCCGCGACCATGCGGTGTGGGGTGAAAACGGCATCGTCACCGTCAGTGGCGGCAAGCTCACTACCTTTCGACTGATCGCCCTGGATGCCTTGCTTGCCACCGGACTGATTGATAGCGCCACCCACCGACGCGGCCAGAAAAGCCGTGAACCCGGCTTTACGCCCATCAGCGATGCGCCCGCAGCCGTGGATGCGTTCCTCCATGCGGACCAGGGTGACCCGGATTTCATTCAGTGGATTCTGGATCACGAAGATGTGGTGCACCTGGATGACCTGATGCTGCGCCGGACCCGCCTGGGTTTGCTGTTGCCGCAAGCAGGCAAAGCCAAGCTCGATGCCCTGCAACAACAGATTCAGCAAAGTCTGGGCTGGGATGACGAGCGCTGGCAGCAAGAAAGGGCCCGCTACCTGGATATTCATCAGCGTTATTACGGTGTGCCCGCGTCTCCATTACAGCAGGCCGCAGGATGAGCGCGCCATTACTGCTGGCTCTGGATCAGGGCACACAAAGCGCCCGGGCCATGTTGTTTGACGGCCATGGCGAGCTTGTGGCCCGGTATCAGCAACATATCGAACCCTACGTGGTGGATCAGCCCGGTCACGCGGAGCAGGATGCCAATTATTTTTGGGAGCAGTTGGGCCAGGCTTGTCAGGGGTTGTGGCTGGAGCATGCCGAGCTGCGTTCCCGGGTTGTGGCTGTCTCCCTGACCACCCAGCGAGCCTCGGTAGTCTGCCTGGACAAGGCGAAGAAACCGCTTCGTCCGGCTGTGATCTGGCTGGATCAACGCCGCACGCCGGATTTTCCCCGGCTTCCCTGGTGGTATGCGGCGCCGGTGAATTTGCTGGGCCAGGGCGAAACCCTGCGCCAGTTTCAGGCCAAGGCAGAATGCAACTGGCTGGCCCAGGACGAGCCGGAAATTTGGCAGCGAACCGCGCATTTTCTGCTGCTCTCCGGCTATCTGAACTACCGGCTTACCGGAGAAATTCGCGACTGTACGGCCTCCCAGGTCGGCTACATTCCGTTTGATTACAAGGGACAGCGCTGGGCGCCGCCCCACGATCTGAAATGGAAAGCCCTGCAGGTTACCCGCGAACAGTTACCTGAGCTGATTCCGCCGGGGGAGACCCTGGGCAAGGTGACTGCCGCCGCCAGTCGACACACCGGCATTCCTGCCGGGTTGCCGGTGATCGCCAGCGGCGCTGACAAAGCCTGTGAAGTGCTTGGGTCAGGCGCCTTTACCCCGGACATCGGCAACCTCAGCTACGGCACCACCGCCACCTTCAACACCTGCAACGAACGCTATGTGGAACCGATCCCCTTTGTGCCCGCTTACAGTGCCGCGGTCCCGGGGCGTTTTAATTCGGAGATCATCGTCCAGCGCGGTTACTGGATGGTGAACTGGTTCAAGCGGGAGTTTGCCCAACAGGAAGTGCAGCAGGCGCAAGAGCTGGGCGTCAGCCCGGAAACCCTGTTCGAATCCTTCCTGCATGAGTCGCCACCCGGTGCCATGGGGCTGGTGCTGCAACCTTTCTGGAACCCCGGGGTGCGCATACCCGGCCCCGAGGCCAAAGGGGCCATTATCGGTTTTGGTGACGTGCATACCCGCGCCCATCTCTACCGGGCGATCATCGAAGGCATTGCTTATGCGTTGCGCGAGGGCAAGGAGCGCCTGGAAAAACGTAACCGGGTTGCAGTGCAGTCGTTAAGGGTGTCCGGGGGTGGCTCCCAGAGCGATGCCATCATGCAGATCACGGCCAATATATTCGGCTTGCCCGCCGAACGCCCCCATACCTCGGAAACCTCCTGTCTGGGTGCGGCGATTAACGCGGCCGTGGCCATGGGGCTGCATGCGGATCATGCCAGTGCGGTGGCGGCCATGACACGGCCGGGCAAGCGCTTTGAGCCTGACACGGAGACGGCGCGTCAATACGATGCGCTCTTCCGTCAGGTCTACCGCAAAATGTACCCTCGGCTGTCTCCCTTGTATCGTTCCATCCGGCAGATAACCGGCTACCCGGCACGATAGCACTGTTCGCCGGCAGGCGGCGTCCCTTGCAGCATGACTCGCGCTACAGAGAGCGGATCCGGCCGTTTCATTCTTCGTCCGTTGTGGTTTGTGTACGTTTTTTTGCCTAGGCTGTGCCGGACTGAATGAGGTTTTCCATGGTTTTCCGATTCTGGGCCACATTGTTGCTTTTCTGCCTCGCATCCTCTGCGGTTGCTGGCAGCGCCACCCTACAGGCGTTAAGGGCGGATCTAGCCAGCGGATCGCTCAAGCCAGTACTGGCCCGCCAGGCGCTGGTATCCATTCCCGACAAGCTGCTGGCCCGCTGGGTGCAGGATATCCCCATCGAACAGTTTGCCATCACCGGATTCAATCAAAACCGGGCGCGTTTTGCCGCCCGCGTCAGGCTGCATTTCGTTGACGGCAGGGTGGGGTTTTTACGGCTGGAGGGTGAGCCCGGACCAGACTACCGGTTGACCGGATGGTATGACTACAGCAGCGGCCTCGAGCTGAGTGAGTTGATTGCCTACGGTGATCAATTCAACCACGGACAGGGCAAGGCGTTTCTGACCATGCTGCACAAGCGGCCTGATGCTCCGGAACTGGCCACCCTGGCCGCGGACCCCCCCGTGCTGCAGGCGTTATGGCTCGCGCAATGCAGCGGCAAACCCTGTGAAGAGCAGGCCCTGGCGGCCCAGGCCGTGACGGACAAGCCGGCCCTGTGGCAGCTCGAGAAGGCTCTGGACGCTGATCTCGAGGATTACCGAAAAATCAGCCAGACGCTTCGTGGTGCCCTCGGCGATGATCCCTATCTATGGTGGCTGGAAGGGCAGCAGGCGTTGCTTCAGCAGCGATGTGAATGGGTGCAGGCAGACCTGGCACGGGCCTGGCAACGGCACACGGAACATCGCTTGCTGGCCGACGTGGCGCTGCAATGTTATCTGGCGATAGAGCCGGGCGGGACGGAGTTTCTCGACCAGCTTTCCGCTGCTTTGGGGGCTGACACCCTGTCCGCCGCCATCCGCAATTATTACCAGCAGCAGGGTACCCCGGTACCCACTCTCTACCAACCCTGGACTGTGCCGGGAGACTATTGATATGCGTGTTTCCGATCTGGCCCGCAAGACGGGAACCACCACCGAAACGGTGCGGCATTACACCGACATTGGTTTGCTGCAACCGGTCAGGGACCCGAATAATGGTTATCGCCGTTACGGAAATACGGATCTACGGCTGCTGCGGTTTGCCCTGAAGGCGCGCTCCCTGGGGTTTACGCTTGCGGATATCCAGTCTCTGGCAGAGGCATCTCGGCATGGAGAGACCCCTTGCGGTCAGGTGCGTACGCTGATTGAAACCCGCTTGCAGCAGGTGGAGGATCGTATTGCCGAGTTGCAATCACTAAGCCAGAGAATGCGTACCGCCATGGCCGAATGGCAAACCGTCCCCGACCAGCGTCTTGACGATGGTCGGGTCTGCGGCCTGATTGACACCTTTTCGGATGATGCCGGGGAAACCGGCTAGATCAGTCTTTCTTGGCGGCCTTGTCGGCACCTTTCTGTTTGTCTGCGGCCACTTTTTCCGCAGCCGCTTCCGCGCGGGCTTCAGTACGAGCCTCTTCCTTGGCGGCATCTTCCTTCACCAGACCCAGTACATGCCAGCCCGCCTTCGGTGCCGGCTGGCTTTCCTCGCTGAAGACATAGATACGATCACGGGTGTCGATGGCAAACAGCGGCCATACCCGGCGGTGAGGGGTCTGCAGGTAGGTGTTGAAGTCGAATTCCTCGGTGAGCCGGGTCTTGCGGATTTCCGCCCCCTGACTCAACAGGCTGGCCAGGCGGGCATAGGTCATTTCCGCACCAAATAACGTGGCGCCCCGGTGTTCAGGGGCCACCTCATGTTTCACTTCCTTGTCGCTGCGCTGGGTCGGCAGGCTGAAGATGTTGGGCTCCCCGAATTCCAGGCGATAGCGCATGGTGGCCATGGTGTTGAGTTCTCGCCGTGGGCTCAGGCCCAGCAGTTTTCCGTAACCCACCAGGTCCATGTATTGGTCAGCATGCTGGGAGACCGGATTACCGTAGAAGGTGCTCAGGCCTTCCATGCGCGCCAGACGGATGGATTCCCAGCTGGAATCGGTAACCATCACCGGGAACTGGTTTTTCTGCAGGGAAGAACCAATGGCCCGGGCCACCGGGTTGGCTCCCACAATCAGGAAACCTCGCGGAGCCGGCTCGGCAACTTTCAGTAACCGCGCCAGCGGCCGGGCGGTCAGGCTTTGCAGGGCCACCGTGCCAATGATGACCATAAATGTGAGGGGCACCAGCATTTCCGCACCGGCCACGCCGTTTTGCAGTAAGCGTTCGGCAAACAGGGCGGAGATAGCCGCAGCAACAATCCCTCGGGGCGCAATCCAGGCAAGCAGTGACTTCTCCCGCCAGTTCAGATTGGAGCCAAGGGTTGCTACCAGCACCGAGGCAGGGCGGGCCACCAGCTGGATAATTGCCAGCAGCACCAGTGCCATCAGGCCAAGCTGCTGCAGCTCCTGCATTTCCAGTCGCGCGGCCAGCACAATAAACAGGCCGGAAATCAGAATGACCGACAGGTTTTCCTTGAAGTGAAGGATGTCGTTGGTCCGCACTCCCTTCAGGTTGGCCAGCACGATGCCGGTGGCGGTGACGGCCACCAGGCCGGATTCCTCACTGAGTGCGTTGGCAAGCACGAATTCGCCGATCACCAGAGACAGCACCAGAAAGCTGCGCAGATATTCCGGCACCAGATGCCGACGCAGCAGCGCCGCCAGTGCCATGGCAACCACAACCCCGATGGCGGTGCCCACGGTAATGGTCTGGATAAACAGCCACAGGGTGTGGAGCAGGGCGCCTTCCTGGCCGCTGGCCACCACCAGCTCATAGGCCAGTACGGCAAAAATGGCGCCCAGCGGGTCAATTACGATGCCCTCCCAGCGCAACAGCCGGGCCACGCTGCTCACCGGGCGTACGCTGCGCAACAACGGCACGATCACGGTAGGCCCGGTGACCACTACGAGAGCGCCGAACAGCAGGGCCAGGTCAAAAGACAGCTTCAATAACCACCAGGCAGAAATGGCCACAATGGACCAGGTCACCAGTGCCCCCCAGGTAACCAGGCGACGCACCGTTTTCTCGAGGCCGCGGATTTCGTCGAAGCGCAGGGTCATGGCCCCTTCGAAGAGAATGATGGAAACCGCCAGCGACACGCCGGGAAGAAGCAAATCGCCCAGCAGCTCCTTGGGCTCCAACACGCCAGTGAGTGGTCCCAGGGCCAGACCGGTCAACAACAACGGGAGAATGGCAGGGAGTTTGATGCGCCAGGAAACCCACTGGCAGAGGAAGGCCACTACGGTAATGATGGCCAATTGGTAAGCGATCTCTAAATCCATGCAGTTTCCGTTTGGTAATGACGGCAGGTTGGGCGGGCAGCGTTATTAATGGGGCCGATGGCAGCATGCAGTGGCAAACAATCTGCGGGGCATCTGCGCCGATCCGTTGGTTGTCTTGTCATCACTGGCATCCATCGCGGTTTTCGCCCCAACGGTGAGACTCGTGCCAGGCCCACCAAAGCGGCTAATGGTCACAGGACATCCCGGTGGCCGCAACCCGTTTTTCATAAGCATACTTGAATCAGGTTCAGAAAATCACTGAACCTGGCGTTGACATGCGTTACCATCGCGCTCTTACTGCCTGACTGGACATTGCATGCAAGCCCGAATTTCCCCGCGCCGACTGGCGCTTCTGCTCGGCACCCTGGTTGCCCTGGGGCCGCTGGCCATTGACACCTATCTTCCTGCTTTACTCGCCATGTCCGAACATTTCGCCGTGCCGATCCATGATGTGGAGATTTCGGTGAGTGTTTATGTGCTGGGCGTGGCGCTGGGCCAGTGGCTAGGCGGGCCCTTGTCGGATCACTTCGGGCGAAAGCCGGTGGCCTACGCAGGTTTGCTGTTGTTTATCAGCTCCAGCCTGATGATTCCGTTCAGTGCGGATATTCAGGCGCTGTATGTCCTGCGTTTTCTGCAGGCGGTGGGCGGCGGCGCCTCGGTGGTGATTGCTGCCGCGTCGGTGCGGGACCATTTTACCGGCCAGCAGGCCGCCAGTGTGCTGACCAGTATCGGCCTGGTGATGTTGATTGCCCCCCTGGTGGCCCCGGCAGTGGGCGTGGCGTTACTCAATCTGGCAGGTTGGCAGAGCATTTTCTTCATGCTGGCAGGCTACGGGGCACTGCTGATGCTGCTGGTGCGTTTTCCCCTGCCTACAGTGCCGCCCAGTCAGGACAGTGAAACCCTGTGGCATCGGTTGTTTCATGCCTATGGGCGGGTGCTGCGCAATCGCCCGGCCATGGGATTCATTCTGGCCAACGGGCTGGCATTTTCCGCCCTGTTCGTCTTCATTACCGATGCGGCCTTTTTGTACATGGATTATTTCGGTATCAGCCCGGAGCAGTTTCCACTCTTTTTCGGCGCCAATGTGGTGACCATGCTGGGTCTGAACCGCTTGAATGTGATCCTGCTGCGCCGTTATGCCAGCGCCGACATCATGCGTGCGGGTTTGATCCTGCAAGCGTTGGCGGGAGTGGCCTTGTTGGTGCTGACGCTGACAGACACTCTGGTGCTGTGGGCCGTGGTGCCATTGATCATGGTGACCGCGGGCATGGTGGCTTTGGTGATTCCCAACGGTATTGCCAGTTTTCTGAGCCTGTTCGATCGCGATAGCGGGGCGGCGACCGGCCTCAACGGCACCCTGCAATTCCTGTTGGCTGGCCTGATCGGCACCGTACTGGGTGCCTGGCATGATGGCACCCCGGTCCCCATGACCATGCTGATGGCCGGCAGTAGCATCACCGCGCTCATCGTTTTCCTCTGGCTGAGGAAGGGGGCGGAGCACCCAGCCTCCCCCTAGCATTGCGGCCCCCCTGTGCAGGGGGAATGCAGTCAGGCTTTTCCCCCACGGGGAGCGGGCTGCAGTGGTGGCGCGATCTGCGCCGCCAGCACCAGTACCAGGGTGACAGCCCAGGGCAGCAGCAACCAGAGACTCAGCGGCAACTGCCCATCAAACAACCTCTGCCCCAGAGGAAACAGTGAGGCAAAGTGAATCAGATTTGCCAGCAACGCGGCCCCGCCGATCAGGAACAGGGCCTGCAGAGCCGCGGTGCGACGCAATAGACGCTGACGGGCACCGATGACGATCAGCAGATGGTTGTCCTTACGCATCTGATCGGCACTGGCCAGCAATGCCGCCGCCAGCACCAGCAGGGCGGCCAGCATCAACAGCAGACCGACGAAGAACGCGGCTCGACTGGCCTGGGTCACAATCTCTTGCAGCGTGGCCAGGATCGCATTCACATCCAGCAAGCTGATCTGGGGAAATTGTTGTACCAGACTGCCAAGGGCTTTGCTCTTCTCCGGTGGCAGATAAAAACTGGTGATCCAGGTGCGGCTTTGGGCCTCCAGGGTGCCGGGGGAAAACATGAAGTAGAAGTTGGGGGCAAAACTCTCCCAGTCCACGTTTCGCAAGCCCACCACTTCCGCCTTGATGGGGGTGGCAGCACCGGTAAAGGTCAGCCGGTCGCCTACCTTCAGTCCCAGGGATTCGGCCAGCTTGCTTTCCACTGTAACCTCGCCGGGCCTGTCGGCCCAGCGACCTTCCTGCATGAGGTTACTGTCGGGCAAGGTGTCTGCTTCGGTCAGTGACAGGTCCCGATTCAATGCTCGCTCGCCCCGGTCCTGCTCCTTGGTCACCGCCTCACGAACCGGTTCGCCATTGACCGCCGTCAACCGGGCACGTACCACCGGGTAGAGGGGCTGGCTGTCGCTGTTATGTGCCGCCAGCCAGTCTTTGAACGGGGCCAGATCCTGATCGAACAGGTTGATGACAAAATAGTTGGGAGCGTTCTCGGGCAGAGTGGATCGCCAGTCGGTCAACAGCTGCCGACCGGTCTGTATGGACATGGCTAACACGGCCAGTGATACCACCAGGGCGGCAAGCAGGGGCAGGGTGGTGGTCTTCCGTCGACTCAGCCGACGCAAGGCAAGGCGGGCTGCCAGTGGCAACTTGCCGCTGGCACGATCCAGCAGGGACACCAGCGGCCAGAGCAGCAATGGCAGTCCCACTGCGATGGCGAAGGTCAGCAAGAGCAGGGGCCACAACGCGCTCAGTGAGCCGCTCATCATGGCTGCAATCGGAACCGGAGTGAGCAGCGCAATCAACAGGGTCCAGCGCTGGCGGCCAGGCGCGTTTTCCCGTTGTTGCAGCAGGGCGGTGGCTGGCAACCCCAGATGCGCCCACAGGGTGGGGGCGGCAAATCCCAGCCACAGCAGTACCGGGCCGATGATACCCAGCAGCGGCGCCATGACGGGGAACGCCATATTGCCGCCCATCAGGGCGATCAGGTAAAGCCCGGTGGCAGCGGCCAGGGCAATGCCGACCAGGGCCGGGATCAACAATGCCAGGGCATCCCCGCCCAACAAACGGCGTACGATGGCGCCCTGGCTGGCACCCACGGTTTTCATCACCGCGCAGAGGGTTTGCTGGTGTCGCGCCCGGTGGCTGGAAGTCAGGTAAATGGCTGCCGCGCAAAGCAATACCACCAGCATCACCGCCAGTTGTGACCACAGGAAAAGCTGTTCCACCGGACCCCGGCTGCGCAGGTCGGTATTGGCCACGGTTTCCAGTTCCTGGTCCGGGCGCAGTGCCGGGGTCAGACGATCCTCCAGCTGCTGACGAGTGGCATCATCCGCCGCCACCAGCAGGTTGTGTCGGTAGCGGCTGCCTTCACCCAGTACGCCTGCATCCTGCAGATCATCAAGATGGATCAGGGCGCGGGGGTTCATGCTGTAGAAGCCCGCCTGCTGGTCCGGTTCCTGGACAATCACCTTGTCGATCAACAGGCTGCGCTCGCCCAGGGTGATAAACTCCCCGGTCTGCATGCCCAGACGGTCCAGTCCGGTGCCGGCGATCCAGACATGGCCGGGTTTCGGGCCGTGGCTCACCGGATACGGGTCAGCGAATCGGCTGTCACTGATGCGGATTTCCCCATACAAGGGGAAGCCGGCGGAAACCGCACGGATGCTGGCCAGCAAAAAACGCTCGTCATGGATCAGCACGCTGGAAAACGTCACGCTCTCGGCCTGGCGGGTGCCTTCCGCGTCGGCCAGCCATTGCCGTTGTTCCGGTTTCGGAAAACGACTGCCTTCCAGGATCAGGTCCGCCCCCAGGGCAACGGCGGTTCGCTGATTGAATCGTTGGTCCACGGTGTCGCGCAGGATCAGCATGGCGGTCATGGCAAAGGCTGCCACCAGCACGGCCAGTGCCTGCACGCGGAATGCGGGGGAACGCCAGGGTTTAAACACCAAGACGGCCCTCCACCAGCGACATGGCTCGACTGCAACGGCGAGCCAGGGTCTGGTCGTGGGTGACCAGCACCAGGGCGGTGCCCTGTTCCCGGTTCAGAGAAAACAGCAGGTCTGCCACGTGCTCGCCGTTGGCATAATCCAGGCTTCCCGTGGGTTCATCGGCAAACAGTAACGAAGGGGCGACCGCGAAGGCTCGGGCCAGGGCCACTCGCTGCTGTTCACCGCCTGACAGTTGGGCGGGGAAGTGGTGGCAACGCTTGCCCAGCCCCACCTGGCCCAGCCAGTGTCGGGCGGTGTCGCGGGCCTTGTCACGGCCAAGAATTTCCAGCGGCAGCATCACATTCTCCTGGGCGGTAAGATCCGCTACCAACTGGAAATGCTGAAAGACAAAGCCGCAATGCTCGCCGCGCAGCCGTGCACGTTGATCTTCACTGCCACTGCTGAAGGGGGTGTCTCCCAGCAACACCTCGCCACTGGTGGGCACATCCAGACCTGCCAACAGGGAAAGCAATGTGGACTTGCCGGAACCTGACGGCCCGGTGATGGCCAGACTATCACCGGCATTCACCGTCAGCGTGATATCCTGCAACAGGTCCAGTCCGCCCTCTGGTCCCTGGACACGTTTGCCAAGGTTTCGGGCGCTCAATACGGGAGACTTTGTATTCATGATTCGGCTTCTTTTAGTGACAGTTCTGGCAATGGCGTCGTTGTCTGTGCAGGCCGGTGGCTTGCTGGTGCTTGGCGATAGTATCAGCGCGGCCTACGGGATTGAAAAATCCGCCGGCTGGGTCGCCCTGTTGGAGAAAGAACTGGAACAGCGCTGCCGTGATTTCCCCGTGATCAATGCCTCGGTCAGTGGAGAAACCACCGCCGGTGGCAATAGTCGCCTTGAGGCCCTGCTGGACACGCATTCGCCAGACATCGTGGTCATTGAGCTTGGCGGTAATGATGGACTGCGCGGCCTGTCCCCGGTGGCCATGGCGAACAATCTGACACAGATGATCGAGAAAAGCCGTGCGGCCAATGCGACGCCTGTGCTGCTGGGCATGCGGATTCCCCCCAATTACGGGCAACAGTATACCCGCCTGTTCGAACAACAGTTCCGTCAGGTATCCGACGACAAACAGGTGCCTTTGTTCCCGTTTTTCCTTGAGGGCGTGGTAGAACAGGGCTGGTTGCAGAAAGACGGAATTCATCCCACCGAAGAGGCGCAGCCATTGTTGAAGCGCCATGCGGTTTCCGTGCTTGAACCGGTGTTGCCCGCACAGTGCGGCAATGGCAAAGGGGACGAGGATGTTTGAGCTGACGCCCCCCTGGCAGGAGGTACTGGATTACTGGTTTGAGGATGGCCTGAGCCAGGATTGGCCGGCGTCATCGGTGACCCGGAAATGGTTTCGGGCCAGCGCCGGAGATGATGCGGAAATAGACCATCGTTTCGGCGCCTATGTGGAAGCTGGCCTTCAGCAGGAGCTGGTGGACTGGGAACGTCAGCCGCTGTCACGTCTGGCCTTGATCCTGGTGCTGGATCAGTTTCCCCGCCATATCTACCGGGGCCAGCGCAGGGCGTTTGCGGGCGATCACCGGGCCGCCACACTGGCCGTGGAAGGGGTCTCCAGGCAGATGCACAGCAAGCTGCCCCTGTGCGCCCAGGTGTTTTTCCTGATGCCGCTCATGCATGCCGAGGATGAGGATTTGCAGGATCTCTGCCTGACAAGCATGACCGCATTGCTGGAACGGTCGCCGGATTTTTGTCGGCAGTCGGTACAAGACAGTGTCAGCGCGGCAAGGCAACACCGGGAGTTGATTCGTCGTTTTGGCCGTTTCCCCCATCGTAATGCGGCTCTGGACCGGGAAAGTACAGCGGAAGAGCAGGCCTATCTGGAAAAGTCGGGGCGTTTTGGGCAGTAGCGGCGGCTGGCCGGCGTTTTACGGCAACCCCGATGGAGGAGCCTGGGAAGCGGGACCGGTTGATGTCTTCAGTGCCGGGATTTTCTGCGGATATAAAGCGTTTTGTTGACGGTGGCCACCGTCTCACCCTGATCGTTAACGATGGTCACCGGCCAACAGGGCAGGTACTTGCTGCCATCCGCCGTCGCTTGGCGGATATCATCCAGCATGGCATCCGTGAGCTGGAAGTGCGCATGGACCCGTCCTGTGCCCGGTTTGATGAAATCAATCTCTGCGGCCTTGTCCCAGACGATATAGTCACGACCCAGCACGTTCATCACCATGAGCATGTAGAACGGGTCCACCATAGAATAAAGGCTGCCGCCAAAATGGGTGCCCACGTAGTTGCGGTTGTACCAGCGCAAGCCCATGGACACCTTCAATTCGCGGAAATCCTCAGCCAGATAATCCACCCGCACTCCAGCTCCGAGATACGGGCCGTACAAGTTGAGAAACCAGCGTATTCCTCTGGGGGTGCTGGCGAATCGGGTGAGGAAGTTGGCCTTACTCACTGCCGGGCTCCAGAACAGCCAGCGCCTGCAGAAGGCGGTTACGTACTGCGGTAGAAACGGCCTGGTCGTGGGCGTCAAGCAGGCGGCCCATCTCCTCCAGGGCGGCAAACTCCTGCTGCTTCATGGCTGACGGCAATTTCTCCAGTTGCCATTGCAGGCGTCGCTGGCGTTCAGCTTCCGGGCTGGGTACCCCGGCCAGTGCTTCGAAGGCCACCGCCAGTGTGAGGGCGGTTTCGTCACTCTCATTGGTGTCGGCAAGGCTCTCTACCTTCTCTTGCAGTGCCTGCCAGTGTTTCCATTCAGAGAGACGATCAAGTCTTTCCCGGGCGCGGCGTCGAAGTTGCTGGGCCTGGCGATTCAGTGATTGGGGCAGGGCAGCGCTGTGGAATTGCTCAACAGCGCGTAGTGCGTCCTTCAGGTCGTCGGCGCCATCTGTCGAGAAAGGGGCATCCAGGCTGTTTTGCAGGCGCTCAACGGCACTCTGTGCCTCCTGTGAACGGGCCTCCTGTTCTGCCTTACGCTCGGCGTGCTGACGATTGCGCTCCGCAAACAGGCCATCCATGATTTTCTTGAACTGCTTTTGCCCGGCACGGTGCTGAGCCGGTGGCAGCCATGGCGTGTCTCGCCATTGTTTCTGCAGTTGCTGGGCCTGGCGGGTAGCTTCACCCACATCGGTCTGCTCGGTCAGCGCTGTCGCCTGGTTGATCAGGGTTTGCCGGGCCGCTTCCGCCTGTTCCACATAGTCTTTCAACTTGTCATCCAGGTCAGAAAGGATGGCGGAGAAGCGTTTCTGCACCTCCCGGGCATCGGTGAACCGCACCGGCTGGATGGCCTTCCAGTCCTTCGGTGCCTGTTGGCGGATTTGCCAGATGCCTTGCCAGTCTGCCCGGCTCCAGTCCTGGGCACTGATAAAATGCTCCAGCTGTTCGCAAAGCTGGCGGCGCTTTTCCAGATTCTGCTGGCGCAGTGCGTCCTGTTCGGCGAAATGGGCCTTGCAGGGCTCATAGGCACGATCGGAGGCGGCCTTGAACCGGTCCCAGAGGGCCTGGTCCTCATCCTGATCAGAACTCATCAGGGCCCGCCATTCGTCATGAAGCGCCTGGATGGCCGATGCCAGTTGCGGGGCATCCATGGCGCTGTCGGCAATGGCTTCCATGGATTCACACAGCGAGACTTTCTTGGGCTCAGCAGCAAACCGGTGCCAGTCCTGCAGTTCGGCGCGTCGGGATTCCAGCTTCTTCAGCTGGTTGGCCAGCGCCGGATCATCGCCTTCCTCGACAATGGCCTGGGCCTTGTGCCAGAGACGATTGGCATGGCGCAGGTTGCCTTCACGGAGTTCCCGTTTCAGGGCAACCAGCAGCCCTTGATGGGGACTGGCCGTCGGCCGGCCGGGAGCGGAAGCGGGCTTCTCTTCGCGGGGTTCTGTTGCCAGTGCACTCAGCAAGGGCGGCTTGGGATATCCCGTCGGCCACTGTTCTGCCAGGCTGCGCAGGCGAGCGGGATCATCCCGGGCGTCGAGAATCTCCGTAGCCAGGCTCAACATGCGCTCGAAAGCGCTCACCAGGTCGTCGAAGGCCTGCCGGTCATTGTCAGGCGCTGGCGCTTGCTCATTGGCGCTGTCCCAGCGCCGTTTCTGGGTGGCCAGGGCAGAGCGCAATTCGCCGAGTTGGGCTTCCCAGGCCTGCGGTTCGCTGTGGCTGAGGAGTTGATACAGGTTGTGAGCGGCGGCCTCGCGCTCTGCACGGGCGGTATCTGCCAATGCCTGGCGATGGGTTTCTTCCTGCAGGGTCGCCAGTTGATGGCGGCAGTGCTGCAGGGCCTGTTGCACCCGCTCGGCCAGGTCCGGTGTCGCCCGGTTACGGCTTTCCTGCCACTGTTGCTCAAATTGTTCCAGGCGCGGGCCATACAGCGCATCCACTGAACGGCGGGCATGTTGTTCCAGTCGATCGGCCAGTTGGACCACCCGTGCGGATTCGGCTTCTTCCAGCTGGATTTTTTCCTGCAACGCCCTGGCTTGTTCCCTGGCCAGCCGGGTCACGCGTTTATCGCGGCCTTCGCGGCTCAGACGCTTGAGCAGGGACAGGCTGCGCAGTTGCTGGGCAGCCTCCAGACGCAGGGTTTCTGTCTTGCTCTCCAGCGCCAGTTCGAACAGCAGGCTGTCATCGTCCAGGCGCTCGATGGCGGCCTGTTGGCACATTTCGTCGGGGCTGTTGCGGGCAATATAGGCCAGAGCGTCCCGGTTGCCGGTGAGGCGGATCAATCGCAACCGGGTTTCACTGTTGGGAGCGCCTTCGGCGGTGCCGGCCAGTAACGCCATGATGCGTAGTGAGGCGGCCTCGCGCACGGAGGGTTCCTCATCACGCTGATGGATTTCATCCAGCAGGGAAAAATCGGTAATCCGGCCACTGGCAGCGGCTCGCACCAGGGAATTGGAATCCCCCCGGGCGAGGCGGGCCAGGGTGGCCTCGTCATCACTGGGGGAAAGTTGCTCGACGGCCTTCAGCCGTATATCGGGATTGGCGTGCTGCCAGCGTGGTTTCAGAAATCGGCCAAACATAATGTCTCGCCCGGGTGCTTCCCGGGTCCCTGTTTTTTGTGGGCCGATATGCCGAACTCTGGCTTATCGGTCCATTTTCGAAGTCAGTAAGACATCCTTTTCCGCCCAGAGCTCGCCAATCCATTGCTGGAATCGGGCGCGGAATTCCGGGTCCGATTCATAGTCGCCTTCCGAGGCCCAGGCAGGAATAACACGCTGTTGAACGATCACGTCGATGTCGTTCATGGCGCCGCCGAGAAAAGCCAGCAGAGAGCGAGGAGCCTCCGGGGGGTAAATAATGGTCACATCAAGCAAATTTCGCAAATGTCCTGACATGGCATTGAGGGTAAAGGCGGCGCCGCCGGCCTTGGGTTTGAGCAGGTGTTTATAGGGGGATTGTTGCTTGGCGTGTTTTTCCGCGTCGAAGCGGGTGCCTTCAAAAAAGTTCATCACCGAGGTGGGAAAGTAGGCAAATTTCTCGCAGGCCTTGCGGGTGGTTTCCAGGTCCTTGCCCTTCAGCGACGGGTTCTTTTCAATTTCCGCCTTGCTGAAGCGCTTCATAAAGGGGAAGTCCAGCGCCCACCAGGCCAGTCCCAGCAGGGGGACCTTGATCAGTTCCTGCTTGAGGAAAAACTTCAGGAACGGAATACGGCGGTTGGAAATGCGCTGCAGCACGAGAATATCGGCCCAGGACTGGTGGTTGCAGGTGACCAGGTACCATTGATCCCGGTCCAGGCTCTCCATGCCAGTGATGTTCCATTTCACCTGACTGGTCAGGCCGATAATGGCGTTATTGATGCCGATCCAGGTTTCGGCGATGAACACGAGGATTTTGGACAACACCACCTGGGCTTTTTCCCCGCGCAGGACCAGGCGCAGCAGGGCAAAAAAGTAAAGCGGCAGGCAGAGAAGCAGGGTGTTGACCAGGATGCCCAGCAGGGCCAGGGCGCCACGAATCTTGTGCCAGAGAGTCATAACTGTCGTCATCAATATCAGGGTAAACACGCATGCTACCCAAAGGCTGTGGGCATGTCCCGTGTCCGTTTCGGTCATTTTTGCCGAAAATACAGGGTGTTGGACCGTTTATGCATAAAAAAGGCCATGCGGGTATGGCATGGCCTTTATCAGGATTGCGGGGGCAGGGGTCAGTTGGCCCAACCACTATTGCGACGGCGCCCGGAACGGGAGCGCATGATCATGCCGGCAATCAGGCCAAGCAGCAGAATGCCGACCCCGGTGATCCATTGCTGGGAGGTATTGTTGTTGCGGAGCATCACATTCTCGCCCTTGACCTGATCCAGCTCGGATCGAAGCAGGCTCAGCTCCTCGTTGAGGCGACGGTTGGCCTGGTCCAGGCGGATCGGATCCGAGGCCACGTCCTGCAGTTGCTCCAGTTCATTACTGCGGGCGCTGAGGGCATTCTTCAGTTCGGATGACTGTTCGGAAAGGGCCTGGTGCTGACCTTTTAGCTCTGCCAGCTGGGTCCGCAGTTTGGCCGCTTCCGCCTTGGCCTGTTCGCTGGCCTGATTGGCCCGTTCCAGCAGGATCTCGGCGGTGGGGGTCTGGCTCAGGTATTGCTTGCCGATGTAGCCTTCTATGTCCTTGTAGCGGATCTTCGCCCAGTCCCCGTCAAAACCGAGAAACTCAATGCGGGTACCGCTCTTGATACCCCGGTGCAGGATTCGTCCAGCCGGGTTGGCGGATGAGCGAATGGGCACATAAATACTGTCATCCACCCAGGCAGTCGAGGCAACCGCCGTATGGCTGGCTACCATTATTGCCAGGAAACAAACCAGTCTTGCGAGCATGGGGGTCATTACTCCTTCGTATCAGGCCGCGCAGTCTAAAGAAGTCATCAGGGTTGCGGCGCTACCATAATCACATTTCGCGCTGTGGGCCGTGGTGTCTTTGTAAAAAATGGCAATCTGCCCGCCATCAGCTCAGGGCAGCACCTTCTTGAACGGTTTTACCGTGACGCCGGCATACACACCGGCAGCAATGTAGGGGTCCGCATCAGCCCATTGCTGGGCCGCTTCCAGGGACGGGAATTCGGCCACGACCAGCGATCCGGTAAAACCGGCGTCGCCGGGATCGTTACTGTCGATGGCCGGGTGCGGGCCGGCGAGAATAAGCCGCCCTTGTTCTTTCAGGCTTTCCAGGCGGGCCAGGTGGTCCGCCCGGGCCTGTTTGCGCAAGGGAAGGGAATTGGCCACATCCTCACTGATAATCGCGTACAGCATGGTTTCGCTCTTTCGTTTGGGGGTTAGCGGTGGTGTGCGGCCATGATCTCTTCCAGCTTCAGGCCGGTGAGTTTGCCGATGCGGCGAAACAGAAAGACCATGGCAAGGATCAGTACAATCATGGAAGGCAAGACAATAACCGGGTAACTCAGAGCTGTCATCTTGCCGAGTTCAGCGTTGAAGGCTTCGGTGCCGGGAGGGCTGGTCAGTATCAGCATGGCCAGGAAGTAATTCAGCACCGAGGACAGAAAAAACGAGGCTGCCACCATCCAGGAGGCCTGTTTCAGGGTTTGCTCGAAGGCGGACACGCTATTGTTCTCGGCCAGTCGGGACGCAATTTTCTCGGTATCGAGCACCTTGTCGTTGTAGAGGAACGTTTTCACCAATGGCCAACGCGTGCGCAGGGATACAATCGTCGCAAAACCCAGCAGCGCCGGAATGGCTGCTTCCTTGATCGCAATGTATTTGGCGTCCAGCTCCATCAGGCTGATGCCACCGGTCAGCAGAATGCTGATAATGCCGAGCCCGGAGAAAAAATTGGCCCTGCCGGTCTTGAGAAAGTCCCGCAGGCCATAGAGCAGGGGGAATGCCAATGCGACCACAATGGCCCATTTGGTGCCCAGCCAGTCGTCCCCGGAGAGTTTCGCCAGGATCAGGGCAGGAATGATGATGTTGATCAGCAGATTGGCCAGCAGGCTTTCCTGTTTCGCCGGCGCAGTGGGTTTGCGGGTCTGTTCGGGGGTATCGCTGTCGGTCATTGCTGATTCCGTTTGATCGATGGGGGTGGCCTGGCGCCGTTAAAAATGCCGGTAACGGGGACAAAAATGCTACCCTGCGCCTTGGCCCAGTGATCCGCCGACCTTTCCGGGCCATTTGGCGGATTTGGCGTCATAGCAGAAACATCAAGAACCCTGAGAGGATCTGGCTATCTCCTGTAAGCATACAATCGACTTGCACAGTCACAGCACGGCGTCCGACGGTATTCTAAGCCCTGCAGCGCTGGTGTCGAGGGCTGCAGACTACGGAGTGACCTGCCTGGCTCTGACCGACCACGATACTCTGGCAGGACTGCCGGAGGCGGATGAGGCTGCTCGCCAGCATGGCATCAGGCTGGTGAACGGGATCGAGCTGTCCGTGCGACACGAAAACCGTGAGTATCATGTGTTGGGGCTATGGCTGGATACCGATTGCGCCCAGCTGCAGGAAAGGGTGGCTGCCCAGCAGGCCGCACGGGTCAATCGTGCCCGGGAGATAGGCCGTCGTCTGGACCGGGCTGCCACGCTGGCCAATAGCTATGAACGCACCTGCGAGCTGGCAGGCACCGATGCCCCGGGTCGCCCCTTGTTTGCCCGGTTTCTGGAAGAGGCGGGCAGGGTGCGCAACCAGCGACATGCCTTTAACCGTTACCTCAAGCAGGGCCAATCCGCGTTTGTGGCAACGCCCTGGTGTTCGCTGCATGAGGCCATTGCGGATATCCATGCCGCAGGAGGCTCGGCGGTGCTGGCCCACCCGCAAGCCTATGGCATGACCCGCAAGAAACTGCGCCAGTTTCTTGCCAGCTTCAAGGAAGCCGGCGGCGATGGACTGGAAGTCGCCATGCCGGGACTGTCCCCGCAACAGACCGCGTTGCTGGATGAGTGCTGGCAGCACTTTGATTTGCAGGTGTCCGCCGGGTCGGATTTTCACTCGCCAGAGCAGAAATGGCTGGCCCTGGGGCGATTGCCGCCGGTGCCGAAGGGGGCCAGGCCGGTGTGGGAAGGGCGACAGATATCAATTCATGGTTAATAGTGAATGACTTTAAAAACAATCCACTATTGGCTTTTTTTGATGTTAATTATTAACTATTAATTATTCATTATTAATTGCTTCTTTATGACCGAAATCCTCTATATCCATCCTGAAACACCCCAGCCTCGCCTTATCCGGCAAGCTGTGGATGTGATTCGCAACGGCGGGCTGATCGCCTACCCGACGGATACCACCTATGCACTGGGCTGTGGCATCGGTGAAAAAAATGCCCTGGATCGGCTGATCCGCATGCGGCAGCTGGACAAGAAGCACCAGTTCACCCTGTTGTGTCATGACCTGTCCGCGCTGGCCATCTATGCCAAGGTGGAAAACCCAGATTACCGTTTGCTCAAGTCCCACACGCCGGGCCCCTATACCTTCATTCTCAAGGGTACCACCGAGGTGCCACGGCGGCTGATGGACCCGAAGAAGCGCAATATCGGTATCCGGGTGCCGGATCATCCCATCTGCCAGGCGTTGCTGGCCGAGCATGGCGAGCCGATCATGACCTCGACCTGCCATCTGCCCAATGATGAATTTCCTCTCACCGATCCCCAGGATGTCCGTGATTTCCTGCAGGGGCAGGTGGACCTGGTCATTGACGGGGGCTTCTGTGGTGTCACCGAAACCACCGTCATCTCGCTGGCCGATGGCGATGGCCCCGAAGTGGTGCGTGAAGGGGCAGGGCCGGTGGACAGTATTTACTGATCTCCGCCGCGACTGGTTATCTTTTGCCCGGACTGCCGCAAAGAGCCCGCTTGCCACTGTCCCTGATGGCCCGGTTCACCGTATAATCCCGGGCTTTCCTCCGTGCCTTGCCAATGGCAGCGCACGGATCGTCGGGTTTGTTAAGGAGTAGGCTTTGAGTTCCGTGGTTCCCTCCCAGCGAGTTGTTTCAGGCATGCGCGCCACCGGCCGTCTGCATCTGGGTCATTACCATGGCGTGCTGAAGAACTGGGCGCGTCTGCAGCACGAGTACGAGTGCTTTTTCTTCGTGGCAGACTGGCACGGACTCACCACCGAATACGAAAATCCGCACAAGATCGAACAACACGTCTGGGATCTGGTGATCGACTGGCTGGCCGCCGGTGTGAACCCCGGTTCCGCCACCCTGTTTATCCAGAGTCAGGTACCGGAGCACGCAGAGTTGCATCTGTTGCTGTCCATGATGACGCCCCTGTCCTGGCTGGAACGGGTGCCTACCTATAAAGATCAGCAGGAAAAGCTGCGCGAGAAAGACCTCAGCACCTATGGGTTTCTGGGCTATCCGCTGCTGCAATCCGCCGACATTCTGGCTTACCGGGCCGGTCAGGTACCGGTCGGTGCTGATCAGGTGGCCCATGTGGAGCTCACGCGGGAAGTGGCGCGCCGTTTCAATCACCTCTATGGCCGTGAGCCGGGCTTCGAGGAAGCCGTGGATGCCGCCATCAAGAAAATGGGCAAGAAACAGGCAAAGGTCTACCTGACCCACCGTCGTCAGTACCAGGAAAAAGGCGATGAAGCCTCCCTGGAAACCGCCCGCGCCCTGGTGGAAAGCCAGCAGAATATCACCCTGGGTGACAAGGAACGGTTGATGGGCGATCTGGAGGGTGGCGGCAAGGTGATCCTGCCGGAACCCCAGGCCCTGCTGACACCGGCCTCCAAGATGCCCGGCCTGGATGGGCAGAAAATGTCCAAGTCCTACGGCAACTTCATCACCATGCGTGAGGAAGAGGCGGATATCGACAGCAAGATTCGTCGCATGCCGACCGACCCGGCCCGGGTTCGCCGTACCGACCCGGGCAACCCGGATAACTGCCCGGTATGGCAGTTCCATATGGTCTATTCCGATGACAACACCCGTCAGTGGGTGAAAGAGGGCTGCACCAGTGCCGGCATCGGTTGTCTGGACTGCAAGAAGCCGGTCATCGAAGCGGTTCAGGAAGAGCTGGAACCGATCCGCAAGCGCGCCGAAGAACACCTGCGCAACCCGGATCTGGTCCGCACCCTGGTCGCTGAAGGTTGCGAAGAAGCCCGCGAGGCTGCCCGCGCCACCCTGGAAGAAGTCCGTGCCGCCATGGGGCTCAATTACCGCTGAGGCGCAGCTGCGCACTCGGGAGAGAGACATGACTGAACCGGCAGAACCCACAGCTACACCCGTCATGAAGCCGCTGCATCCCAGCCAGGCTGAGATGCCGTTTGGCCTGATGTATGGCAAGGCGATCACCAAGCTGCCGGACGATCTGTACATTCCGCCGGATGCACTGGAAGTCTTCCTGGAAGCGTTCGAAGGCCCGCTGGATCTGCTGCTGTACCTGATCAAGCGCCAGAACCTGGACATTCTCGATATTCCCGTCTCCACCATTACCACCCAGTACATGGAATACGTGGAGCTGATGAAGGCGATGAACTTCGAGCTTGCGGCGGAATACCTGGTGATGGCGGCCATGCTCGGTGAGATCAAGTCACGGATGCTGCTGCCCCGTCAGAAGGATGACGAGGAGGATGAAGAGCACGACCCGCGGGCTGAGCTGATTCGTCGTCTGCAGGAATACGAGCGTTTCAAGCAGGCAGCAGAGGACATTGACGAGCTGCCAAGGCTGGAAAGGGATATCTTCCCCGCCGAAGCAAAGCGCCCGGAGTTTACCCGCGAAAAGGCGCAGCCGGACGTGGATATGCGCGAGCTGCTGTTGGCCCTGAAAGAGGTGATGCACCGGGCGGACATGTTCGAAAGCCACCAGGTGTCCCGCGAGAAGCTGTCGACCCGGGAGCGGATGGCCAACGTCCTGGACAAACTCAAGGGCCGCGATTTTGTGCCTTTCGTGGAGTTGTTTAACCCGGAAGAAGGGCGCCTGGGTGTGGTGGTCACATTCCTGGCCACCCTGGAGCTGGTTAAAGGCAGCCTGATCGAACTGGTGCAAAACGGGCCTTTTGCCCCGATTCATGTGAAGGCGAAGACCCTGGTGCTGGAAGAATCCGACGTGCTGGCTCAACTGGAACTGGAAGACGAACCCGATGACGGCGTGGATGATGAAACCGATGCCCATGACGGAACCAAGGGGTAAGCGTGGAAGCTGAGCAGATAAAAAAAATTATTGAGGCCGCCATCTTGGTGGCGGAAGGCCCGCTGGACCGGGATGCCATCCTGTCCCTGTTTGACGAGGAGGATCGTCCCAGCAAGCAGGATCTGGGTAAATACCTGGAAGATATCGATGCGGCCTATGCAGACCGCGGCATCTTTCTGAAGGAAGTGGCCTCCGGTTTCCGTTTTCAGGCTCGCCCGGAACTGGGCCAGTGGGTCAGCCGGCTGTGGCAGGAGAAGCCGCCGCGTTACAGTCGGGCGATTCTGGAAACCCTGGCACTGATTGCCTATCGCCAACCCATTACCCGTGGCGAAATCGAAGAAATTCGTGGTGTTTTGGTAAGCTCGCATATCGTCAAGAGTTTGCTGGAGCGAAACTGGGTACGCGTGGTGGGCCACCGGGATGTACCGGGCCGGCCGGCCATGTTTGCCACCACCAAACACTTTCTCGACTACTTTGACCTGAAGAGCCTGGAAGACCTGCCCCCGCTGTCAGAGATTCGCGATCTGGACAAGATCAACGAGGAGCTGTCCCTCAGCGATGTACCTCCCGCCAATGCGGGCCCCGGAGATATGGACGAGGCGCCGGAAGGGGAGGACGGCCATGGCATGCTGGAAGACGAACGCGAAGCCCGGCTGCCGGGCGATCAGGAGGCTTTCCCGGGGCTCGAGCAGGAACCGGAAATTGACGACGCCACCCTGATGAGCATGGACAAGGTGGATTCGGTGCTGAGCAGCTTTGAGCAGGAGTTCCGCCGCAAACCGTCTGTCGACAGGGATGATTCGGAGAGCCCGGCTGAAGATGCTGCGGCCGACCAGGCAGAACCGGCTGACAATGCCCCCGATAATGACGCTGACGGCACCGATGCCGCTGCGAACGAGAATGCAGAGGACAGCCAGACCCGTCATGAGTGAGACTGAAAAATTGCAGAAAGTGCTGGCGCGAGCCGGCCTTGGTTCCCGTCGGGAGCTGGAAAAATGGATTGCCGATGGCCGGGTTTCGGTGAACGGCACAGTGGCAACCCTGGGTGACAGGGTTGGCAATGACGACACCCTACGTGTGGATGGCAGGATTATTAAAGTGAAGCCGGAAGAAGACATTGTTCAGCGCGTGATCATGTACCATAAGCCACCCGGCGAAGTGTGTTCGCGCAACGATCCGGAAGGACGCCCCACGGTGTTTGATAATCTGCCACGCCTGCAGGGCATGCGCTGGGTGCAGGTAGGGCGTCTGGACATCAATACCACCGGGCTGCTGCTGTTCACCACCGACGGGGAGTTGGCGCATCGCCTGATGCACCCGTCCAATGGCTTCGTCCGTGAGTACGCAGTGCGCGTCCGTGGCGGCATGACCCCGGAAAAGCGCCAGGCCATGCTCGATGGCGTGTTGCTCGAAGATGGTGTGTCCAAATTCGACAGTATCGAAGATGCCGGCGGCGCGGAAGAGGGCGCCAACCACTGGTACAAGGTGACGCTGACCGGGGGTAAATACCGGGAAGTGCGCCGTCTGTTCCAGTCCCAGGATCTGGATGTGGCCCGATTGATGCGAATTCGCTTTGGCGATCTGACACTGCCGCCACAGCTGCGCCAGGGCCGCTGGATGGAACTGGAAGCCGAGCAAATCCAGGCCCTGATCGGCAAGGTGGAGCTGAAGGGCAAGAAATACACCGGCCTCTACGGCCGTGCCCGCCTGCGCCATCAGCGTACCGGCAGCAAACCGCCCCGCAAGGCCCGCGGCCCTTACCGCCGTTAAGTTGCACCTGTAGGAGCGCCTCTCGAGGCGCGAATCGCCGAATTGTGCCAATCGGGGTTCGCGCCTCACACCCGCAGAGCACAGTGAGCGGCGCTCCTACGGCAGCCTCATCAAGCGTCCGACCAGCGCGGGCAGCGCAGTCTCCACTCTGAGAATTCGCGTCCCGAAGCTGTGGCAGGCAAATCCCTGCCGCTGCAGCATTTCCACTTCGTAGTCAGTCCAGCCACCCTCCGGGCCGATGGCCAGAGTGACAGGCTCACTCAGATCACAGGGCATGGCCGGGAAGTCGCCGGGATGGGCAAGCAGGCGCCGGCCGGGCCCGGCCCAGCGGTCCAGCTCATCTTCCACGAAGGGTTTGAAACGCGGCGCGAGAATAAGGTCGGGTAGGGACGTGTCCCGGGCCTGTTCCAGCCCGAGCAGCATCTTTTCCCGCAGCAGGCCGGCCTTCAGATTCGGGGTTTGCCAGTAGCTCTTGTCCACCTTCCAGCTATTGATCAGCACAATACGTTTGATGCCCAGACTGGTGGCGTCGATCAGGATGCGTTTGAGCATCTTTGGCCGGGGCAGGGCCAGCAAAAGGGAAAGCGATGGGGCAGGGGTCGAATGAGACTCTACATTAAATAAAATCGTTATCTCATTGTTTTTAATTGACTCTACCCGTGCCAATCCCACGCCGCCATCGAGAATTCCGGCCCGGAAAGTGTCTCCCTCTGCCAACCCCAGAATATCGCGCACATGACGACCCTGGCGCTCGTCCAGGCACCAGAGATTGTCGTGAAGATATTGATGAGGGTGTAGCAGCAGCAGGTTCATGGGGCGGATTATGGCACAGCCTGGGCGCTAATCCGCCCTCAATTCCTCACCGCATAGTGACGTAAATCGCTGTTTACTTGGCTGTTCTCGCCCTTTGCGGGTGGTGGCAGCCTTGCTAAATTGCCCCTCTGTCATATCGCCTGCAGGCCGGATCCTGCGTTGAAAGGGGATTGGCCTGCTGGTAACTGGCGACGTCTTCGGGGCGCTGGTAGAGTGTGCCGCCCGTTCACCCGTTCGATTAACTGTTTAGTGTGGAGAGTTTCATGCAGTTTCAGGGTACTGGCCAATATGTGGCCACCGACGACCTGAAAATGGCCGTTAACGCAGCGATCGCCCTCAAGCGCCCGTTGCTGATCAAGGGTGAGCCGGGTACCGGCAAGACCCTGTTGGCAGAACAGGTGGCCGAGTCCCTGGGCCTGCCGCTGCTGTCCTGGAATATCAAATCCACCACCAAGGCCCAGCAGGGCCTGTACGAGTACGATGCGGTGTCGCGCCTGCGTGACTCCCAGCTCGGCGCCGAAGGGGTGGAAGATGTGTCCAACTACCTGAAAAAAGGCAAGCTGTGGGAAGCCTTTACCCATGACGGCCAGGTGGTGCTGCTGATCGATGAGATCGACAAGGCCGACATCGAGTTCCCCAACGACCTGCTGCAGGAACTGGATCGCATGGAGTTCTTCGTCTACGAGACCGGGGAAACCATCCGCGCCGAGCAGCGCCCGATCGTGATCATCACCTCCAACAACGAGAAAGAGCTGCCCGACGCCTTCCTGCGTCGCTGTTTCTTCCATTACATCAATTTCCCCGATGCCCAGACCATGCAGGCCATCGTGGATGTGCATTTCCCGGAGATCAAAAAGAACCTGGTCACCGAGGCCCTGGAAATCTTCTTCGATCTGCGCAAGGTGCCCGGGCTGAAGAAGAAGCCGTCCACCAGTGAGCTGATCGATTGGCTCAAGCTACTCATGGCCGACGATATTCCGGCGGATATCCTGCGTAGCCGGGATACCAAGAGTGCCGTGCCGCCGCTTTATGGCGCGTTGCTGAAAAACGAGTCGGACGTCCAGCTGCTTGAGCGCCTGGCGTTCATGAACCGTCGCGAAAGCTAACCGCAGCGCTGACTGATTATGCTGATTGGTTTCTTCGAAAATCTGCGCCGCTACCGGGTCCCGGTGACCCTGCGTGAGCTGCTGGACCTCTTTGATGCCCTCCAGGCCCATGTGGCCTTCGGTTCTGTTGAGGATTTCTACTTGCTCAGCCGGGCGGTGATGGTCAAGGACGAAAAGTTCTATGACCGCTTCGATCAGGCCTTTGCCAATTACTTCGAAGGGCTGGAAAACCTGGAGCCGGACTGGCTCAACAAGGTGATTCCGGATGAGTGGCTGCGCAAGGAGCTGGAGAAGAACCTCAGCCCGGAAGAGTTCGAGAAACTCAAGGGCCTGGGTAGCCTGGAAAAAATCATGGACGAGCTGCGCAAGCGGCTCGAAGAGCAGGAAAAACGGCACCAGGGCGGCAACAAGTGGGTCGGTACCGGTGGCACCAGCCCGTTTGGCGGCTACGGCGCCAACCCTGAGGGCGTGCGCATGGTCGGCCCGTCCCGCAACAAGCGGGCGGTGAAAGTTTGGGAAAAGCGGGAATTCCGCAACCTGGACGATTCCGTGGAACTGGGCACGCGCAACATCAAGCTGGCCCTGCGTCGTTTGCGCAAGTTTGCCCGCACCGGGCGCGAAGAAGAGCTGGATATGGATGACACCATCCGCTCCACTGCGCGCAATGCGGGTCTGCTCGACATCAAGATGCGTCCGCAGAAGGAAAACCGGGTCAAAGTGCTGATCTTCTTTGATGTGGGCGGCTCCATGGACCCCTATATCAAACTCTGCGAAGAGCTGTTCTCCGCCGCCCGGCTGGAGTTCAAGCACATGGAGTATTTCTACTTCCACAACTTCATTTATGAATATGTGTGGAAGGACAACCGCCGTCGCTGGGACGAGAAGATTTCCACCTGGGACGTGCTGCACAAGTACGGCAGCGACTACAAGGTGATTTTTGTCGGCGATGCGGCCATGAGTCCCTACGAAGTCAATTCCGTGGGCGGTAGCGTGGAGCACTGGAACGAGGAGGCCGGGGCCGTCTGGTTCCAGCGCGTCATGGAAACCTACGAGAAAGTGGCCTGGCTCAACCCGGAACCGGAGCGGGCCTGGCAGATGACCACCTCCACCCAATGGATCAAGCAGCTCAGTGAACACAAGATGTACCCGCTCACCATCGAAGGCCTGGAAAAGGCCATGCGTTATTTGAGCAAGTAATAGACCGCTGACAGAAAACTGCCTGTCGTCGCCCCGACATCGTCGGGTTCAGCGACAGGCAGGTTCCTTGACGACCCACCCCGCAAAAACCTGCATTCCATCCGTCCGCCCAGAACAAGATTTTGCCGAAATAAACATTTCGTCTAGTAGCGAACCGCGATTGAGATCCGTATCCTCCGCGCCTTTCGTGTTTTACCGCCCCGGACAGCCCACAAGGCACGGAAGCCCGGGACGTTGAAGCAAAACATTGAACGCCCACCGTGATCCGGTGGACTTCAGGAGAGATTGTCATGTCCAGGGTGCGAACCACCATCTGGACGACGGCTTTCAGCAGTAGCGCTCTGGTCTCGGCGGGCCTTTGCGCGGATACCACTGAAGCTGAAATCCGTCGTCTGCAACAGGAGCTGAATCAGCTCAAGGCCAGCCTCAGCCAGGATGCGCCAACCCGTCCCCGGTCCAATGATCCGCAGTGGCCCAGCTTCGCCGTCTTCGGCAAGGTCAGCGTGGACGCCATCTACGATGACAAGAATGCGGGCCTCAACGATCTGTTGATCCCCAGCACCATCCCTGCCGGCGACACCCACCAGCAAAACGTTGAGCTTCACGGAAAAAACAGCCAGCTTGGCGTGCGGATAGGAGAGGGCGGTGGTGCCCAAGCCGTGTTTGCCATGGATCTGTTCGGTAGCGTTGACGGTTATGAATTGCGGGTGCGCGATTTCTATTTCGAATACGGTGCCCTGCGTGCCGGCTATGGTTATACCGCCTTGCTGGACGGCACCGCCTGGCCGCTGACCCTGGATTCCCAGGGGCCAAACAGTGCCATCTTTGCCCGTCAGACAGGGGTGCGTTGGCAGGGCGAGCATCTCACCCTGGCGCTGGAAGATCCCAATCCGGAAGTGTATGACCCGGAGAATCTGAGCAGTGCCAGCGGTCGCCGCCCCGATGTCATCGCCGCCTGGACCCAGCCCCATGGACGCGGCCATGGACGAGTAGGGCTAGTGCACCGGGAAATCGGGGTGGAATTCGCCGATGGAGACCAGCAATTTGCCAGTGCTACCGGGGGTGTAGTCAGTGGCACACTGGCCCTGGGTGACACGGTCACGTTACTTGCCAGCGCCAGCTACGGCGAGGCCATGGCCCATTACTACAATGACCTGTCCGGCTTCGGCGATGGGGGCATGGATGGCTATGTCTTTGCTGACAGGGGACTGGAGCCGCTACTGGCCCAGGGCGGATATCTGGCCGGGCAATGGCGGTTCCGACCGGACTGGACTCTGGCTCTGGTCGGCGGAGAGATCACCCTGGAAAACGATAGGGATCTGCCGGCGGATGCCATGCGCCGCACTCGCTACGGCACGGTTAGCCTGGTTCGCCAACACGACGACCATCTCAGTTACGGGGCCGAGTTCGCCTACGGCATGCGAGACAATCAGGCAGGGGATCGCAGCGAAGCGCCACGGCTGCAGCTGAATCTGACCTACCGGTTTGAGCACAACCGCAACAATGGATAAGGAGATGCCAACCATTGCGTTCTGACAGTGTCAGATCTGCAAACCGGGATAAACGCGTATGGGCCACGCCATGGACGGCGGCACAGCTTGCAGCAACGATTAACGATCCAGCATGCGAGGGGGCAATGCTTTCAGACCAATTGTGATACTGGTTATTCCTCTATTTAACATAAT